>NC_020062.1:694399-1041598 GCF_000330885.1 Rhizobium tropici CIAT 899 | reverse complement strand
AGCGCCGACGGCGGATGAAGGCCTGCCGCTGCCTGCTCGAATAGAGCGCTACGAAGCCGAACTCATCCGCGAAACCCTGTCACAGAACAATGGCGATGTGCGACGGACCATCGAAGCGCTCGGCATTCCAAGAAAGACCTTCTACGATAAGCTCCAGCGGCACGGCATCGTCAGAGGCGATTTTACCGGCTTTGATGGGGATGATCGCCGGGGCTCATGATCCACTGCCGATGAGCGACCACGCCAGCTGAAGCCGCCTCGTGTGAACTTCAGGCGCTGCGGCGCATGTCCTTGGCATTGCCTTGCCTTTGCCGGGCCGCTGCCTCGGCTGTACGATCCAGAACCTGCATCGCGTGCGCGACCACCGCCGCAAGCGCTTCATCGCTCTTAGAGGCAGCTACGACCAGCGGTGCGCTCAGGCAAATTCTAAGAGCACTTGCCGGTACATCACCAAAATCGGCACAGCGAACGGGCTGGCCGAGACGCGCCAGGGCAACTCCATCGCCTTCGACGGCCAACTCCTTGTAGACCGCTGCCATTTCCGCTGCGGTCAGCATGGCGCCATCTGTGCAATTGCGCAGGTAGAACGAAAAGATGGAGGGAATTTCATCCCACCGAAGAGCCGATGATGCGCCCCACAGCTCACGCCGCTCCAACCGCCGGCTCTGCAAAGGCTCGAAAGCCGGATCGTTCGCAAGACGATCAGAAACCGCCTCGGCAAAGGCGGACAAAACCGTGACTACACGGTCTTCAGGAATATCGAGGAAGCATCCGAGTTCGAACAGCGCGGCTTTCCAGCGCAGCAGCAGGCCGAGATTGGCACGCTCCGGCAAGATATTGCGAGCGGCCCAGCTTTCAGGCCACTCCGCCTTCCCGCAATAGTCGGCCAAGGCTCCGGGCAGCGCGCGCGATTTGAAGCGCTGCGACATTTGTGGCGGGCACAGAAGCGCGCCGCTGAAAATCGGCCCGGCGAGGAATTTCGAACCCGTGAGCGCGACCATGAAACCATGGGCGAGATAGGCACGGATCGTTGCCGCCGACAGACGAAACTGACAGGCATCGATCATGATATCGAGCACGGTGCCGAAACGCTCCTTCAGACGCATGACGGTCTCAAGGCTCGGCGCCAGCAGGCTGGTCTTCGATACGTCTGTTACGACGAGCAGGCATCTGAGGCCGGCTGCGCGCGCAAGCTCGATGAGGCCGCGCAGCTCCTCTTCCACCTCGTTGTCGGCGCGAAGGGAACCATCCTTATTGCGGACAGCAATGGTGGCATTGCGCGTGGCATCCCCCACCCGCAATTCTTCGCCCTTGGCGACGGACCGTGCGCTGCTGACGCGGCTCATGAAATGCCGCCCGGCCGATGCCGTCATGACGCCGCTGCCCGTCTCGTTCCCCATAAGTGTGATGGTCATCAGGGCACGCTCGTCCTCGCCCGCCAGCAATGCTGCCGAAAAGAGATGAATGTCCGTGCCCGATGTGGCCAGGATCGCATCGATCCGGGGTGCCGACGCTTGGTTAAGGCCGAGCAAGCGCAACAGATCCTCCCGCCCGCGCCCGATTTCGCGATCGTAGACAGCCGTCGGCGAGCTTGTTTCCATCTCCCGCCTCAGATCCGCATAATAGGATTCGACCGCGGCAAAGGCGGCGGCGGATATGGTCGATGCCGTCGACGAGCCGAAAGCGAGATCTTCGGGCCGGGGTGCCGGACCATAGCCATACATATTGAGCCCGGTGAGCGGGTCGCAATCCAGCCGTTCATCGCCACCCGACACCAGGTGTTTCAGCAGCGCATCCCTCGCCTCGCTCCGTTGCTTCGACAACGCACCCGTAGTCGCATTTTTATCCGGGGTACGGTCGTCAGCAACTTGCTGCATGGAGAAGCATTCCTCTTTCGCCAATGTCGACACGCTTTGCAGAATCGCGCTGCGGTCTACGCCGAGCGGGGGAACCTCGGCAGCCGAACATTACGCTTCACAAGATGGAGCGAGGCTGACTTCCCAAGGCCGCCAGCGCCAGCAGTAAGCGCAATAAAAAAGCTCGCGATCCGGAGGGCCGCGAGCTCATTTCTGCAAGGCGAATTGTTGGATCAGCCGGCAGCTTCCAGCTTATCCTGCGTCTTCGTCTCGAAGTCGCTGGCATCATGGCGCTCACGCAGCTGCTCGGATGGATCGCCCGACATGCGGTTGACCATGCGGCCGCGCTTGACGGCAGGACGCGAATAGACCTGCTCGGCCCAGCGCTGCACGTTCTTGTAGTCCTGCACCTGCAGGAACTCGGCCGCACCGTACTGCCACCCCTTGGCCAAACCGCCGTACCACGGCCAGATGGCGATATCGGCAATCGTATAGTCGCTGCCGGCGATGTATTCGCTTTCGGCCAGCCGACGGTCGAGCACGTCGAGCTGGCGTTTCACCTCCATGGCGAAACGATCGATCGCATATTCGATCTTCGTCGGTGCATAGGCGTAGAAATGACCGAAACCGCCGCCGAGATAGGGCGCGCTGCCCATCTGCCAGAACAGCCAGGAGATGCATTCGGCACGCGCCGGCTGCTCGGTCGGCAGGAAGGTGCCGAATTTTTCGGCGAGATACATCAAAATCGAAGCCGATTCGAAAACGCGAACCGGCTTCGAGCCACTGCGGTCGAGCAAAGCCGGGATCTTCGAATTCGGATTGATGTCAACGAAACCGCTGCCGAACTGGTCGCCCTCACCGATCTTGATCAGCCAGGCATCATATTCAGCGCCGCTGTGACCAAGCGCCAGCAGCTCTTCAAGCATGATGGTGACCTTCACGCCGTTCGGCGTTCCAAGCGAATAGAGCTGAAGGGGATGGCGTCCTACCGGCAGTTCCTTCTCGTGAGTCGGGCCAGCGATCGGGCGGTTGATATTGGCGAACTGGCCGCCATTGGCCTTGTTCCAGGTCCAGATTTTCGGCGGCGTATATTCGGCAGAACCGGTCATGGGCATCCTCCTTTTTCGGGAATCGAATTTGGGCGATCTTCGATGTAGCGCGCTACATAGATCGCACATAGGGCCCGCTCTTCATTTTTGCGAGAGGAGAATGCGCACTCTTTAACGCGGAAGCGCTCTTGCCGCCCGGGCTGGAGCGCGGGCTCCTCAGCTACGTTGGGCCATTGCCAACCGTCTGGAGGTTCATGAAACGAAAAAGCCTGCCGCGGGAGGAGGAGCGGCAGGCTTTTTACAAGAACCGAACAGCGGATGGGAGGAGGAGTTCCGCTATTCCTGCAGCCGTCCCTGGGAGGAGGATAAGGACGTCTGCCAAGCGAAGGGATGCGGGAGGAGATGCATCGCTTCGATGAAGACGAACATACCAGTCTTTTGCTCAGTTCATAGGCATTTCTTTGCAAGGCAGTTATGCGCCATGCGAAAACCGGGCAGCTGGGTCGATAGCAATTTTCAGCTAGGGCGGCGAAGAATGAGCGGAATGCCCATAAAGCAAAAGCGCCTGCTCGGGGGAACAGGCGCTGGCATAATGCAGCTTTTATAAGGAGCCGTCGTGGCCGTTAGCGAGCGATCGCTGCGCGGGCAACGTTGCGGATTTCACCGCGATCGATACCCAGGTCGTGCAGTTCGCGCGTGGACATACGGCCCAGTTCGGCGACCGTCTGACGATACTTGCGCCAGTTATTGAAAGAGCGTGCTACGTTCATGATGATCCCCTTTCCTTGGGCTTTCGAAGCTGAGCAGCCGTGCTTGGCGCTCCCGTCGCTTCGATGAGAAATATATAGTCGAAGCCCGCAGCTTTTTGCAGAGCTAAGAGATCACTCCACCAATGCGTCTATTGCATAGGTCGCCGAAAATGCAGGCGATCGCCGCCGTCAGATTGGCTTTTGTGATTTGCTGATGACAGCGCCGCCTTTGTCTGCGAAAAGAAGAGAGATGAGAGACAGGGGCGTCCGCTATCCGGCGGGCTGAGAAGTACCCTTCGAACCTGAACCAGATCATGCTGGCGGAGGAAGTCGCTCGGGACCTCGCGAAGCTGAAGCACGTCGTCCCTACGCGTCTCGCCCGCCTGAAAGGGGCGATATGCAAGACCAAATCACACCGGGCAATCTGCTTCGCACCATGCGGGCGAACCCTCCGCTGGTGCAATGCATCACCAATTTCGTCGCCATGAATATCGCGGCCAATGTGATGCTTGCCGCCGGGGCATCGCCGGCGATGGTGCATGCCGAAGAAGAAGCCGACGAGTTTGCCGCTATATCGGGGGCGCTGACGATCAATATCGGTACGCTTTCCGCGGATTGGCTTGCGGGCATGCTGAAGGCCGCACAGTCGGCAAACAATGCCGGCAAGCCCTGGGTCCTCGATCCCGTCGCCCATTATGCGACTGCGTTTCGTCGGGATGCCATCACGCGCTTGCTGGAACTAAAGCCGGCAATCATTCGCGGCAACGCATCCGAGATCATCGCGCTTGCCGGCGGGACGAGCCGCGGCCAGGGTGTCGATAGCCGCGATGCCGTCGAGCAAGCCGAAGATTCCGCCCGTCAGCTCGCCCAAAAGCACGGCTGCATAGTCGCAGTCACCGGCGCTACGGATTTTGTGACGGATGGGCAGAAGGCGAAGCGCATCGCAGGCGGTTCGCCATTGATGCCGCAAGTAACCGCACTTGGATGCTCGCTAACCTGCCTCGTCGGTGCGTTTGCGGCGGCAGCTCCGGATGATCCGTTCGATGCGACCATAGCGGCGCTTACGGTCTTTGCCGTTGCCGGCCAACAGGCAGGAGCGGACGCAGAGGGGCCAGGCTCCTTCTCCTGGCGCTTCCTCGATGCCCTCACAGGCCTTACCCCGGAAACACTGGATCGAGACGCAAGGATATCGGCAGCATGAACCAAGACTTCGATCTATCCCTCTATCTCGTCCTCGATCCGCTGCTATGCCGTGATCTCGGCATGGTGGAGACAACGCGGGCGGCGGTGGCGGGCGGCGCCACCATGATCCAGCTTCGCGACAAGGAGGCTTCGACCGCAGCCATGATCGAAACCGGCCGTGCCCTCAAGCAAATCCTGCACGGAACGAATGTTCGGCTGATCGTCAACGACAATGTCGAGGCTGCCATCGCCATCGGCGCCGATGGCCTTCACATCGGCCAGGAAGATATGAACGCTGCCGACGCCCGCCACATGATCGGGCGGGACATGATCCTCGGTCTCTCGGTGGAAACGGAAGCGCTTGCCTCCTCCATAGATGCCCGCATCGTCGACTATGCCGGCGTCGGCCCGGTCTTTGCCACGTCCACCAAGCCCGACCACAAGCAGCCGATCGGCTTCGACGGGCTTGCCCGCATCGTCAGGCTTTGCCCCATTCCATCAGTCGCGATCGGCGGCCTGAAGGCAGAGCATGCCGCGAGCGTTTACTCAGCCGGCGTCGTTGGTCTCGCGGTCGTCTCGGCAATATGCGGCCAACCGGACCCGCAAGCCGCGACAATTCTCATAGCGAACGCCATCAAGGAGGCTCGCCAATGATCCGCAATGTCTTATCCATCGCTGGCTCCGATCCCTCCGGCGGCGCTGGCATTCAGGCCGACCTGAAGGCTCTCTCCGCTCGCGGCGTTTATGGAATGGCGGCTCTGACAGCTTTGACGGCGCAGAACACGCAGGGCGTTTCCGGCGTCCATCCCGTGCCTCCACATTTCGTGGCAGATCAGATCAATGCGATCTTTGCCGACATCCGTGTGGATGCCGTCAAAATAGGCATGATCGCCAATGCCGCCATCGCCAATGCCGTCGCAGACATTCTGGCGCGACATCGCGATGTGCCCGTCGTCCTCGACCCGGTCATGATCGCCAAGGGCGGCGCTGCCCTGCTCGCTGCCGATGCCGTTGACGTGCTGACCACACGATTGCTGCCGCTTGCGACCGTCATTACCCCGAACCTGCCCGAGGCGGCTGCGCTGTTGCATGACGCTGAGGCGAAGAACCGCGAAGACATGGCGCGCCAGGCGCGTGCGCTGGCAGCGCTCGGGCCTTCAGCTGTCCTTGTCAAGGGTGGTCATCTCGAAGGAGATGAAAGCCCGGATGCGCTCGCAAGCGGCGATCATGTGACCTGGTTCGAAGCTGAACGGCTGCCGACCAAGAATACGCATGGAACGGGCTGCACGCTCTCCAGCGCTATCGCGGCCGAGATCGCCAAAGGCCTGCCGCTTGCCGAAGCCGTTGCATCCGCAAAAGCCTATCTCGCCGCCGCGGTTGCCGCCGCAGGCCAACTTTCCATCGGCAGCGGCCATGGGCCTGTGCAGCATTTCCATGCACTGTGGGCCACAAATAAGGAGTAGCAAGCCTGTTACTCAAGGATCAGGTCGCCGCTTCTGGTGCCGGACGTGGCCTCGTCCTCGATCGGGCATAAGACAAAAAGCGCCGCCCTGATGGGCGGCGCCTCCTCTTCTATTTGCGATCGAATGGTACCAACGTCTCAGGCCCAGCCCATGGTCAGCACGCCAAAAAGGATGACGGCGCCAAGACCGATACGGTAGATGACGAAAGGCCAGGTCGAGAAGCGCTCCAGGAAGCGCATCAGCCCCCAGATGGTGATGAAGGACGATATGCTGCCGACGATCAGGCCAACGAGCAGTACCGACCAGGCTTCCATCGGAATATGCGCCTTGTGAAGCTCATAAAGCTCCTTCAAGCCGGCAAGAGCGATGGCCGGTAAGCCGAGCAGGAAGGAGAACCGTGCCGCCTCCTCTCTTTTTAAGCCGAGGAACAGTGCGCCGGTCAGGGTCGAACCCGAGCGCGAGACGCCGGGGATAAGAGCACCGACCTGCGTGATGCCGACAAAAAGGGCATCCATCAGCGTCATCTGTCCGATATCCTTTCTATGGCGGCTGTAAAGCTCAGCGACCGCCAAGAGCAAGCCCATGACCACGCAGGCGATGCCGATGACCCAGAGGCTGCGGAAAGACGTGCCGCAAGCGTTCAGGGAGGATGACAGCAGCAGGCCGGCGATCACGATCGGTACGGTTGCAATCACGATGGCGATCGCAAGCCGGATGGAAGGAGAGCTCCAGTCCCTTTGCCTGATCGCATCGAGCGATCCAAAGGTGACGTAGCGGACGTCGCTCCAGAAATAGGAGACGATCGCCGCAAGTGCTGCAAGCTGCATCGTAGCCGAGAAGGCAGAACCGGGGTCCTGCCAGCCCAGCAACGCCGGCACCAGGCGCATGTGGGCAGTGGACGAAACCGGCAGCAGCTCCGTCAATCCCTGCACGACGCCCAGAAATGCGATCTTGGCATAGCCCAGGGCGACAAAGCCCGTGTCCACGCCTTGCGTACAAACATCAGCCACGTTTTGATATCCTCAGTTGTTCATGGGGCTTTGCACCGGAGCGGTGCGACGAACTAGCTGTGAAACTGGTTCCCAAATTGAACTTGGCAAAACCTGGTGAAGGGGGCGCCAATTTCACATCGGGACAAGCTGAGGATATAGCCGCGCAGGCTGAACTCTATCTGAAATTGCCGGCTCGAATTTCAGAGTTTGGCGTATTTCTAGCCTTCATCCTCCGGCAGCGCCTGCATATAGCGGATCATGGTGTAGAAGCCGGCGAGGAGGACCAACGCGCCTGCCGCATGGTGCAGATTATGCAGCATCGTATGGTGATGCCTGAGCAGAAGGCAGCTCAGATTATAAAGGGTGATGGCGACCGCCGTCATGAGAGCGGCCAGGAAAAGCGCCATGTTTCGCTGAAAGAAATCAATCATCACGCACACCTCGTTTGAGTGCCAAGAGATTCCATAAGGATTGGGGAGGAATTACGACAAAGGCACAGAGCCGAGGCGCCGTGGCGGGCGAACGCCGACTGGCTCATTTCGTATAGAGCGCGCGCGATCTTTCCAGATGCTTGAGCATCGCCTGCTCGGCGCCATCGGCATCGTTTTCAGCCAGACGCGCAAGAATTTCCTCGTGCTCGACCAGCGTGAACTTTTCCTTGCCGGTCCAGATCAGCATGTCGGTGTGATAGGCTTTCAGCCATGCGAGCATCGCCTCGCTGACGGCAGCGAAGATCGGATTGCCGGAAATCTGGGCGATACGCGTGTGGAACTGCATATCGGCAGAAATGAAGTCCTCCGCATGGCCAAGGGATGCCCGCTGCCGGTCGATGATTTCACTGAGATCGGCAACATCTTTCTTGCTCGCGCGCTGTGCGGCCTCGCGTGCCATGCCGCGCTCGAAGAAGATGCGGGCGCTCTTCAGCTGTTCAAGGGAATCAGGTGATTGCGACAACATGATCTTTGCGGTCAGGTCGACCTGCCGAAAGATCGACTTCGCAGTGAGCTGAAGCACCTTAGCACGTTCGCCATGGGAAATGTTGACCAGCCCCATATTGGCAAGGGCCTGCATGGCCTCCCGGATCGCCGGACGTCCTACACCGAAGCGTTCCATGAGGACACGCTCTGACGGCATCTCATCACCCGGCTTGAGCTCTCCCGACGTGATCAACCGTTCCAGCCGGTCGAATACTTCATCGGATAGCTTTCGGCGTACAATTTGTTCGACTGGCTCGCCCATGGAATCCCGCTTTCCCAAAGCTTTTACTCCCTTATGCATTTTTGGCCGCCATGGCGGAAGCCCCACCCTACCGACAACCGGGCAAAAAATAGTTGCAGAAGTTGGAATACTCATTATACCAGATCACCAGTTTGCGCCACGCGGAAATCGTCGGCGAGAGGAGCATTCACCCACTTATGACCATCACCATCACCTACCGCATCGAAACGTCTGGGAGCATCGAGGCGATGGCTCGCAAGATCGCCAGCGATCAGTCGACAGGCACCTTCGTCGCTGTGCCGGGCGAGACGGAAGAACTCAAGGCGCGCGTGGCCGCGCGTGTCGTCGCGATCCACCCTCTTGCTGATGCGGAGCGTCCGACCTGGCCGGAGGCGGGCGAGGGCTATGGCCCGATCCATCGGGCCGATGTCGACATCGCCTTCCCGCTGGATGCGATCGGCACCGATCTTGCTGCACTCATGACGATCGCGATCGGCGGCGTCTTCTCGATCAAGGGCATGACCGGCATCCGCATCGTCGACATGAAGCTGCCGGAGGCCTTTCGCGATGCGCATCCCGGCCCGCAATTCGGCGTTGCCGGCAGCCTTCGACTGACCGGCGTCAACGGCCGCCCGATCATCGGCACCATCGTCAAGCCGGCGCTCGGCCTTCGGCCGGAAGAAACGGCGGCACTGGTCGGCGAGCTGATCGGCTCCGGCGCTGACTTCATCAAGGACGACGAGAAGCTGATGAGCCCGGCCTATTCGCCGCTCAAAGAGCGCGTCGAGGCCATCATGCCCCTGATCCTCGATCACGAGCAGAAGACCGGCAAGAAGGTCATGTATGCCTTCGGCATTTCGCATGCCGATCCCGACGAGATGATGCGCAACCACGATCTCGTGCTGAAGGCCGGCGGCAATTGCGCTGTTGTTAACATCAATTCCATCGGCTTCGGCGGCATGAACTTCCTGCGCAAGCGCTCCGGGCTGGTGCTGCATGCGCATCGCAATGGCTGGGATATCCTGACCCGCCATCCCGGCGCCGGCATGGATTTCAAAGTATATCAGCAATTCTGGCGCCTGCTCGGCGTCGACCAGTTCCAGATCAACGGCATCAGGGTCAAATACTGGGAACCGGACGACAGTTTCGTCGAATCCTTCAAGGCCATCAGCACGCCCCTGTTCGATCCAACGGACTGTCCGCTTCCGGTCGCCGGCTCGGGCCAATGGGGAGGACAGGCGCCCGAAACCTACCAGCGCACCGGCCGGACGACGGACCTTCTCTATCTCTGTGGCGGTGGCATCGTCAGCCACCCCTTCGGACCGGCGGCCGGCGTTCGTGCGATCCAGCAGGCCTGGCAGGCGGCGGTTTCGGACATTCCGCTTGAACAATATGCCAAGGACCACCCGGAACTTGCCGCCTCGATCGCAAAATTCAGTGACGGCAAGGACGCCTGACAGCAATGTCTAATCTTCTTCTCGGCTATTACGGCGATGATTTCACTGGCTCCACCGACGTCATGGAGGCGCTCGCCTCGAACGGCGTGCCGACGGCACTCTTTCTCGGCGTTCCGAGCAAAACCATGCTGGAGCGGTTCAAGGATTGCCGCGCCATCGGCATTGCCGGCACCAGCCGCAGCGAGACGCCGCAATGGATGGACGAGCATCTGACATCAGCATTCGAATGGCTGAAGAGCCTCGATGCCGCGATATGCCATTACAAGGTCTGCTCGACTTTCGATTCCAGCCCCAGGATCGGCAACATCGGCAAGGCAATCGAGATCGGAAAAGCGCTCTTTGCGCAATCCGTCGTCCCGGTCGTGGTCGGTGCGCCGCAGCTCAAGCGCTATACCGCCTTCGGTCATCTTTTCGCAGCCTATCAGGGCGAAGTCTTCCGTATCGACCGACACCCGGTCATGAGCCGGCATCCCGTCACGCCCATGGATGAGGCCGATCTGGCCGTGCATCTGAGCAGACAGACGTCCCTCCCCGTCGGTCTCGCGGACCTCGTCACGATCCGGGCAACCGATGCCGACGCGCGGATCGATGCGCTGACGGGAGGCAAGGAGGGTATCCTGCTGCTTGACGTCGATAGTGCGGAAACGCAGGCTGCCGCAGGACGGCAGCTATGGCGTCTGGCAAGCAAGGGCG
This sequence comes from Rhizobium tropici CIAT 899, assembly GCF_000330885.1. Lineage (NCBI taxonomy): Bacteria > Pseudomonadati > Pseudomonadota > Alphaproteobacteria > Hyphomicrobiales > Rhizobiaceae > Martinezella > Martinezella tropici. The sequence goes on along the minus strand of NC_020062.1, from coordinate 1,030,939 downwards.
ACGCCCTCGTCGCAGGCTCGTCCGGTGTCGAATATGCCCTTCTCGATGCCTGGCGCAACGAAGGCCTGATCGAAGAGAAGCCGGATTTCGCTCCTCCGGGCAAGGTAGATCGCCTGGCGGTCGTTTCCGGCAGCGTGTCGCCGACGACTGAACGGCAGATCCGCCGCGCGACGGCTAATGGTTTTGACGGCATCGATCTCGACCCCTTGGCGCTTGTCGGCGAAGATGCCGGGCAGGCACTTGACGCAGCGGTCGCCGCAGGCATGGCCAGCCTCAAGGCCGGCCGCAGCGTCATTCTTCATACGGCACTTGGCCCATCGGCCGATCGCGGCGGCGATATCGACCGTATTCCGGGCGCCCGCCATCGCCTGGGGCAAGCTCTCGGCACGATCCTGCGACGGTTGATCGAAGAGGAAAATCTCGGCCGCGCCGTCATCGCCGGCGGCGACACGTCGAGCCACGCCCTGAAGGAATTGCGTGTCGAAGCGCTGACGACGCTTCTTCCATTGCCGCAAACCCCCGGCTCGCCGCTTTGCACGGCCCATGGCAGCTACGCGGCCACCAATGGCCTGCAGATTGCGTTGAAGGGCGGGCAGGTCGGCACCGACGACTACTTCGCACAAATTCTCGACGGCAGAGCATCGTAGCTGTGCATTCTCGGGCAAAGTCATTGGCATGCTCATTGACTCATCATACCACTTGCGATACCACACTCCGAAAGTGAACGAGGTACCAACATGACTGCAATTGCTCTTTTCGGCGCCGGCGGCAAAATGGGCTACCGGCTCGCCAAGAACCTGAAAGGCTCGCGCTTCGATGTGCGCCATGTCGAGGTCAGCGATGCCGGCAAGACCCGCCTGAAGAACGACCTTTCCGTCGATTGCGTCCCGGCCGATGCCGCACTGGATGGCGCAGACGTCGTGATCCTTGCTGTACCTGACACGGCGATCGGCAAGGTTGCCGCCGGCATCGTCGACAAGCTGAATCCCGGCACGATGGTTGTTGCTCTCGACGCCGCGGCCCCCTTTGCCGGCCATCTGCCGCAGCGCGAAGACCTCACCTATTTCGTCACCCATCCCTGCCATCCGCCGATCTTCAACGACGAGACCGACATGCAAGCCAAGAAGGACCATTTCGGTGGTCTCTTTGCCAAGCAGCATATCGTCTCCGCGCTGATGCAGGGTCCGGAAAGCGCCTATGCGCTTGGCGAGGAGATCGCCACGGTCATCTGGGCGCCCGTCATGCGCTCGCACCGCGTCACCGTCGAGCAGATGGCGATGCTGGAGCCGGGTCTTTCCGAAACCGTCTGCGCCTCGCTGCTCGTCGTCATGCGCCAGGCCATGGATGAATGCGTTGCCCGCGGCGTTCCGGCGGAAGCCGCCCGCGACTTTCTCCTCGGCCACATGAACGTGCTCGGCGCCGTCATCTTCAAGGAAGTCGACGGCGTATTCTCCGATGCCTGCAACAAGGCGATCGAATTCGGCATTCCTGCGCTGATGCGCGACGACTGGAAAAAAGTTTTCGAGCCGCAGGAGATCGCAGACAGCATCCGTCGCATCACCTGATCGACGCCCCCGGGAGGGCGTCGCCCTCCCTTTGCCGCCCTGCCGGGAACAGGGCCTGTTTCATAACTGGGAGGAGACCATGAAACTGAGACGCAGACTGACACTTGCAGCCTTCACCGGTGCACTGGCGCTGGGCACGGCAATGCCGGCCTTCGCGGCAGATCTGATCGCCATCATCACGCCGGCCTTCGACAATCCATTCTTCAAGGCAGAGGCCGTCGGCGCCGAAGCCAAGGCAAAAGAGCTGGGTTACGAGACGCTGGTCATGACGCACGACGACGATGCCAACAAGCAATCGGAAGTCATCGACACCGCCATCGGGCGTGGCGCCAAGGCCATTATCCTCGACAATGCCGGTGCGGACGCAACGGTCGCTGCCCTGAAGAAGGCCAAGGATGCGGGCATCCCTTCCTTCCTCATCGACCGCGAAATCAATGTCACCGGCATCGCAGTCGCCCAGATCGTTTCCAACAATTACCAGGGCGCCCAGCTCGGCGCGCAGGAATTCGTCAAACTGATGGGCGAAAAGGGCAATTATGCCGAACTCGTCGGCCGCGAAGCCGATACCAATGCCGGCATCCGTTCGCAGGGCTATCACGACGTCATCGACGACTATCCGGACTTGAAGCTGGTCGCCAAGCAATCGGCGAACTGGAGCCAGACGGAAGCCTACGCCAAGATGGAAACCATCCTGCAGGCAAATCCCGACATCAAGGGCGTGATCTCGGGCAACGACACCATGGCGATGGGTGCGATTGCCGCTCTGCAGGCCGCCGGCCGCAAGGATGTGATCGTCGTCGGCTTCGATGGCTCCAACGATGTGCGCGACTCCATCAAGGCGGGCGGCATCAAGGCGACGGTCATGCAGCCGGCCTACGCCCAGGCGCAGAAGGCGGTCGAACAGGCCGACGCCTACATCAAGAACAAGACGGCGCCGAAGGATGAGAAGCAATTGATGGATTGCGTCCTCATCAATGCCGACAACGCCAACAAGCTTGAAACCTTCGCACTGAAGAACTGAGGGCGGACCACTAGAGCCGGATGATTTTAGGTCTGTTCGACCTAAAATCTGAATCCGCTCTAGAATCAAAGAAGTAGAGCGTGATGTCGTCCGAAAACCGCATACACTTTTCGGCATCACGCTCTGGGTTGGAGGGCGCGGCAAAACCGCGCTCTCCGGAGCTTTTCTGCAAGATCGAGGTGCAATTGCATGTTGAGGATCAGAGGCGCGCTCGTGGCCTTTGTATTGGCCGCGGCATTGCCCGGCTGCAAGATTATCAAGACGCCCACGCCCGAGGAGAAGGCGGCAGCGGCGGCAAAGAGTGCCTTCGACCCCGCAACCAAGGTGGAGGCGATCTGGCAATCCCAGGTGCTGCCCACCATCGATAAACGCGCGGGCGACATCAAGACGGTATTGCAGGCTGTCGCATCGAGCCCGGACGAGGCCGGCGCGAAATACGGAAATCCGCGGAAGCAGGCTTCATCCCCCTGGACCTATGCCGTCAAGCTGAGCGGCAAGATCGTCGCTGCCGATACCGCCTCCCGCGCCGGAACCCTCGATGTCGATGTGGATGGCGACGGCAAGGCGGATGCGAAGGTGCAGATCGGCCCGGCTGTCCGCGGCACGGCGCTGCGCGACGCGCTGGATTTCCTGGACTTCAACGAATTCAGGAATCAGATCGAATGGGCTCAGTTCGGCAAGGCCTTCAATGAGAAGGCAAACTCGTCCTTTCTGGCGGCCCTGCCCCGCGACGGGCTGACCGGGAAGCCGATCACGGTGACCGGCGCGTTTCCGCTGCCCGCATCCGGCCAGCTTCCCCTGATCACCCCTTCGGCCCTGACATTGGGGCAATGACCATGAGCGAAACGTCAAGCAACGACATCATCCTGCGCCTGGAGGACGTTTCCAAGGTCTATTCCGGCATCGTTGCCGTCAAGCACGCCAATCTCGAGCTGCATCGCGGCGCGGTCAACGTGCTCGTCGGCGAAAACGGCGCCGGCAAGTCGACCCTGATGAAGATCATAGCCGGCGTCGAACGGCCGACCGCCGGCCGCATCCTGCTCGAGGGCGAGGAAGTCTCCTTCGATAGCCCCGCTGCCGCGCGGGCTCGCGGAATCGGCATGATCTTCCAGGAGCTCAATCTTTTCGCCAACATGACGGTGGCCGAGAACATCTTTGCCACGCGCGAAATCACCCGTGGCGTCTTCGGTATCGATCACAAGGCGCAGGTCGTAAAGGCCAACGAGTTTCTGGATCGGCTCGACGCTGGCATAGACGCCAAAACCATGGTCGAGGACCTTCCGATCGGGCAGCAGCAGCTCGTCGAGATCGCCAAGGCCATCTCGCTCGATGCCCGCATCCTCATCATGGATGAGCCGACATCGGCGCTGTCCGCGGCGGAGGTCGACATTCTGTTCAAGGTCATCGCAGAGCTGAAGGCTCAAGGCGTTGCGATCGTCTATATCTCGCACCGGCTGGAAGAGCTGATGCGGATCGGTGACTACATCACCGTGCTGCGCGACGGGCAGATCACCGGCCATGCCATGGTTCGCGATATCGACACGAAATGGATCGTCCGCTCGATGATCGGATCCGACGCCAAGGATTTCGCCAGGGATGGAGGCCATGCGATCGGCAAGGAAGCCTTCCGTGCCGAGGAGATCAGCCTGCCGAGACGCACCGGCGGCCTTGCCGTCGATCATGTCTCGCTGTCGGTGCGCGCCGGCGAAATCCTCGGCATCTACGGCCTGATGGGTGCCGGGCGCAGCGAATTCTTCGAATGCGTGATGGGCCGGCATATGCATTCGACCGGGCGGATCTATATCGATGGCGTGGAGGTTCGCGCCCGCGACACCACCCGGCGCATCCGGCACGGCCTTGCGCTGATTCCCGAGGATCGGCAGCGCGAAGGACTGGTCCAGGTCCTGTCCATCGCCAGCAACCTGACGCTTGCAAGCCTTGGGCGTTTCGCCCGGCTGCTTTTCCATATCGATCCGGGCGCCGAAAAGAATGCCATCCGCGACATGATCCGCGATCTCTCAATCAAGGCGCCCAATCCGGACTTCGAAGTTACCTCCATGTCAGGCGGCAACCAGCAGAAGGTCGTCATCGGCAAGGCGCTGATGACCGATCCGAAGGTGCTTTTGATGGACGAGCCGAGCCGCGGCATCGATGTCGGCGCCAAGGCAGACGTTTTTCGCACCATGCGCAGGCTGGCCGGCAAGGGCCTGGCAATCTTGTTTTCAACATCGGACCTTGAAGAAGTCATGGCTCTTTCGGACCGCATCGCAGTGCTCAGCAACGGCAAGCTCGTCACCGTTCTCGACCGAAGCGAAGCGACGGAAGAGGCCATCATCGCGGCATCCGCCAAGGGACACGGACATATAGGGAAACTCGCGTTATGACCGCAGATACGTCCTCCGCCTTTGCGACCAATCGCTCGAACGGCTCCGTTCTCCTGACGCTGATGAAGCTCAGAACCTTCATCGCGCTGTTCGCCGTCGTCATCTTTTTTGCGATCTTTGCACCGAACTTCACCTCGACCGCCAACATCATCCTGATGTCGAAGCATGTCGCGCTCAACGCCTTTCTCGCCATGGGCATGACCTTCGTGATCGTCACCGGCGGGATCGATCTATCGGTCGGTTCGATCGTCGGCCTTTGCGGCATGGTGGCCGGTGCCCTCATCCTGAATGGCGTCGAACTGCCGATCGGATATACGGTCTACTTCAACATCTACGAGATCATCTTCATCACACTGGCCGTCGGCCTGGGGATTGGGCTGATCAACGGCCTGCTCATCACCAAGCTCAACGTCGCGCCCTTCATCGCCACGCTCGGAACGCTCTACATCGCCCGTGGCCTCGCGCTTCTGTCTTCCGACGGTCAGACGTTCCCGAACCTCGTGGGACGGCCGGAATATGATACGACAGGCTTCGATGTCTTTGGCGCCGGCCGCCTGCTCGGCCTTCCCGTTTCCATCTGGATCCTGATCGTGCTGGCGCTCGCCGCCGCCTATGTCGCCCGCTCGACGCCGATCGGCCGGCACATCTTCGCTGTCGGTGGAAACGAGCGCGCCGCGCGCATGTCCGGCATCCGCGTCGATGTGGTCAAGATTTTTGTCTATATGTTCTCAGGCCTCTGCGCCGCCATCGTCGGTATCGTCATATCGTCGGAGCTGATGGCGGCGCATCCGGCAACCGGCGAGAGCTTCGAGCTGAACGCCATTGCAGCAGCCGTGCTTGGCGGCACCTCCATGTCGGGCGGACGCGGCACCATAGGCGGGACGATCATCGGCGCCTTCGTCATCGGCATTCTTTCGGATGGCCTCGTGATGATGGGCGTATCATCCTTCTGGCAGATGGTCATCAAGGGGCTGGTCATCATCATCGCTGTGGTCGTGGATCAGGCGCAGCGGCGTCTCCAGCAGCGCGTAACTCTCATGCAAATGGCAAAGGCAGGCTGAAATGGCAGAACTCAAGGGCGCGTTGATCGGTTGCGGCTTCTTCGCGATCAATCAGATGCATGCGTGGCGAGACGTCAAAGGCGCCAGCATCGTTGCGATCTGCGACCGCGACCCGGAGCGGCTGAAGATCGTCGGCGACCAGTTCGGCATCGAACGTCGCTATACGGATGCAGCCGCAATGTTCGCCGATGGTGGCTTTGATTTCGTCGACATCGCAACGACGGTGGCGAGCCATCACGCCCTGGTGGAGATGGCCGCCTCCCACAAGATTCCGGCCATCTGCCAGAAGCCCTTCGCAAAAACGCTGAGCGACGCCAAGGCAATGGTCGCAGTCTGCGCTGAAGCCGGCGTGCCGCTGATGGTGCATGAGAATTTTCGCTGGCAGACACCTATTCAAGCCGTCAAGACCGCTCTGCAGTCCGGCGTAATCGGCGAGCCCTTCTGGGGACGTTTCTCCTTCCGCTCGGGCTATGACGTCTTTTCCGGCCAGCCTTACCTGGCAGAAGGCGAACGGTTCATTATCGAGGATCTCGGTATCCACACGCTCGATATCGCCCGCTTCGTCCTCGGTGACGTTTCTTCACTGACGGCCCGCACCAAACGGGTCAATCCCAAGATCAAGGGCGAGGATGTCGCAACTATCCTGCTCGACCATGAGAGCGGCGCGACCTCGATCGTCGACGTCAGCTACGCCTCCAAGCTTGCAACCGAGCCCTTCCCGGAGACGCTGATCGAACTCGACGGCACGAAGGGTAGCATTCGGCTGTCGCAAGGATATCGGCTTGAGGTCAGCGCCCCCGATGGCGTGCGCGTCTCGGATGCATCGCCGCGGCTTCTGCCCTGGGCTTCTCGTCCCTGGCACAACATCCAGGAAAGCGTTCTGGCGATCCAGCAGCATTGGATCGACCGTCTTGCCTATGGCGGCGAGACTTCCACGTCAGGTGCCGACAATCTCAAGACCCTGGCACTTGTCGAGGCCGCCTACGAGAGTGCCGCCAACGGGTATCCCATCGATATCGGAGCGATGCTGCGATGAAGACCGAGATCGATCCGTTTCAGCTTTACGGCACACGCGAGCTCGAAACGCCGCCGATGCGACTGACTTCGGGCAGGCTGGATGTCGATTTCAAGGACGGCAATCTCCGGACCATCCGCTATGATGGCATCGAGGTTCTGCGGGCTGTTTCCTATCTGATCCGCGATCGCGATTGGGGCACCTATTCGCCCGGTATCGACGATCTACGGATCGAGCAGCGTCATGATGGCTTTTTCGTCAGCTATCTAGCGCGCTGCGCCGGCCCCGAGAACACCGAGCTTACCGTCGACGTTCGGATAACGGCTCAAGTCGATGAGGCCCTGATCTTCGAAGCGACGGTGCTCTCGACGACCGGCTTCGAAACCAACCGCTGCGGCTTCTGTATCCTGCACCCGATCGTCGGCGTTGCCGGGATGCCCGTTTCGGTTGAACATGTCGATGGGAGCAGCGAGAGCACGCATTTTCCCGACCTCATCGAACCCTGGCAGCCCTTCAGGGATATGCGGGCGATTACGCATAGCGTGGTGGCGAACGTAACAGCCGAATGCCGCATGGAAGGCGACACCTTCGAGATGGAAGATCAGCGCAACTGGTCCGATGCTTCCTACAAGACCTACGTTCGCCCGCTCGCCCTGCCCTGGCCTTATCGAATTCCGGCTGGAAAGCCGATGCGGCAGCGCATCGTTCTGACCATCGGAGATATGCGCCGCCTGCCTCCCGCCTCCACCTATGGTTCGGAAAAAACGCCCGCGGTCGGGCTGAGCGCTGGAGCAAGGTCCGGATTCATGCCGTCCATGGGCCTTGTCATTACGCCGGAGGAGGCGGATGCGACGCCAGCTGCGCGCGACCGGCTGGCTGAAATCGGACCGCAGGAGCTGCTGTTCCACTTCGATCCAGATGCCGGCCACGGTGCTGACGCCTTCAGGCGCTTCGCCGCCGTTGCCGCACTCCATCCAGGCAGATCGACGCTCGAAATCGCATTGCCCTGCCGCCAGACACCTCTTGTCGAGACACAGCAAATAGCAGGCTGGATGCAGGCGGCCGGCTTCAAACCCGATGCAATCATGATCTCGCCTTCCGTCGACCGGCAATCGACGCCGCCGGGCAGCAAATGGCCGGAATGTCCGCCGCTCGAGGAGGTCTACGCCGCCGCGCATGCGGCCTTTCCCGATATGCGTATCGGCGGCGGCATGCTGAGCTATTTCACCGAACTCAATCGCAAACGAGTGCCCGCGGGCACTCTGGATTTCATCACCCATTGCACGAATCCCATCGTGCATGCGGCCGACGATCTTAGCGTCATGCAGACGCTGGAAGCACTGCCATTCATCACACGTTCCATACGCGCCATTTACGGCGACAAGCCCTACCGTATCGGCCCATCCACCATACCGATGCGACAGAACCCCTATGGCAGCCGCACAATGGACAATCCCCGCGGCGGCCGTATCGCCATGGCTAACATCGATCCGCGTCACAATGCCCGCTTCGGGGAAGCTTTTGCGTTGGGTTACGCGGCCCGTGTCCTCGATGCCGGATTGGAATGCCTGACGCTTTCGGCGCTGACGGGGTCCTTCGGGCTGATCGCCGGAGCGAACGAGCCGTCGGCGGCAGGCGCCAAACGGCCATTGTTCAATACGATTGCGACGCTGTCACGCCTCGCCGGCCAGCAATGGCAAGAGTGCCTGTCGTCCGATCCGAGCGCCGTACTCAGCTTCACCACGGCACGGTCCAACGGATTGCGTTCGCTCCATCTGGTCAACATAACGCCCATTCCGCAACTGGTGGAGCTGGGGGAGTTTCGGCTTAAGGAACAGAGGGGAAACAAGAGGCTCATGCTTGATGCCTACAGCACTCTTTCGGCTGAGTTGATGGATTGACCTTCAATTGCAGACGCGCATGTTAGTCCCAACAATCGCAATGATTTGGAGGACTGCGTGAAGACGAAGAAGCTGATCAACGAAGGCGCGGCCGCCGTGGATGAAATGCTGGGCGGGATATTAGCGGCTCATCCGCACCATCTCCGCGCCGTTGAAGGATCGCCACGCTCGATCGTGGCAAACCATGGCCCGCGAGCCGGCAAGGTCGGCCTGGTCATCGGCGGTGGTTCCGGGCACGAGCCGACATTTCTCGGCTTCGTCGGCAAGGGGCTGGCCGACGCCGCCGCTATCGGCAATGTCTTTGCCTCACCGCCGCCCGATCCGATCATCGAATGTGCTAAGGTCGTCGATGGCGGCGCCGGCGTGCTGTTCATGTATGGCAATTATGCAGGCGACGTCATGAATTTCGACATGGCGGCGGAAATGCTGGCCATGGACGATATCGAGGTGCGTACCGTGCTGACGACGGATGACATCGCCTCTGCGCCCATCGATCAGAAAGAGCGCCGTCGTGGCGTTGCCGGCAACGTCTTCATCTTCAAGGCCGCAGGTGCTGCCTGTGATCTCATGTACGGTTTCGACGATGTTGAACGAGTGGCGCGCTTTGCCAATGAACGCACCTATACGATGGGTGTAGCGCTTTCGCCCTGTTCGCTGCCGCAGACACGCAAGCCGAACTTCGAGATCGGCGCCGACGAGATGGAAATCGGCATGGGCATCCATGGCGAGCCCGGCGTCGCGCGCGGGCCGATGCGGCCGGCTGACGAAGTGACGAGCGAGCTCGTCAGCAAGATCCTGGAGGAGATGAAGCCGGCCCGCGGTGATCGCGTCGCCGTGCTGGTCAATTCGCTGGGCTCGACGCCGCTCATGGAACTCTACATCATGATGCGCAAGCTCAAGACAATGCTCGACGACGCCGGCCTCGTTATCCACCTGTCGCTGGTCGGCAACTACTGCACATCGCTGGAAATGGCCGGCGCTTCGGTCACGCTCATGCATCTCGACGACGAACTGCAGCGGTTGATCGATCATCCCTGCGATTGCGCCATGTTCCGCTCCGGCGAGGGTTTCGCATGACCACGATCGGAACGGAAGAACTGAAGTTGCTTTTCGTGCGGATCGCTGAGGCGATGGCCCGCGAAAAGGATCGTCTCTGCGAGCTGGACGGCGTGATCGGCGATGCCGATCATGGCATCGCCATGGAGCTTGGCTTTGCCGCCGCCGCGAAAGCGGTTTCGGAGCTGGATTCATCGGCATCCGACCCGACACTGGTCTTCAATACGGCCGCGAAATCCTTCCTCAACGCGGTCGGCGCCTCATCCGGACCGCTTTATGCGACGGCGCTCATGCGTGCGGGTGCCGTCGCCAAGGGAAAATCTTCGTTGAGCGATGACGATATGGTCGAGGTATTTTCGGCCTTTGCGAGAGGTATTCAGGATCGAGGCAAGGCAGAGGTTGGCGAAAAGACCATGGTCGATGCCTGGGCACCCGCCGCCGCAGCCTGCCGTGCCGCCCGGGATCAAGGACTTTCACTTGCCGACTGTTTGGCCGCCGCCTTCAAAGCCGGTGAAGCGGGTGCGGAAGCCACCAAAAGCATGATCGCGGCGAAAGGCCGGTCATCGCGCCTCGGCGACCGGGCGCTGGGGCACATGGACCCCGGCGCGGCGTCGGCCGTCGTCATCATGGCCTGCTTTCGCGACCACTTCACCTGATCCTGCTGATAAGCTCATCATACCAGTTGACATGTTGATGACTATTTGTCAAAACCGCCCTCAGCTTTGCTCAGAGGAGGACGGGAGATGGCTGGCAACTTCAAATATGCGCGTTGGTTCGGCGCTGCTGCTTTGGCAGTGGCGGCCTTTTCGGCAACGAATGTTGCTGCGGAAGACCTGACGCTGTGGACGCTAAACTTCGACAACGGTGCGGCAAACGGCGCGCTGAAGAAGGTGGCGAAGGATTTCGAGGCCGCCAATCCCGGCACCCATATCGAAATCGTCCAGCGCGGCGTCGATGAACACAAGACTGCTCTTCGCGTCGCGGCGGGTTCGAGCAAAGGCCCGGATATCTATTTCAGCTGGGCCGGCCTTGGCCTCGGGGGCGAATATGTGAAGGCGGGCCTCTCGCTACCGCTCGACAAGTATTACATCCAGTACAAGTGGAACGACGAACTGCTTCCGTCCGCCGCCGCTTTTGCCGATCTCTATCCCGGCGGCAAGCACGGCGTTCCCTTCACCTTCAAGGGTGAGGCGATCTACTACAACAAGAAGCTCTTCCAGAAGGCTGGTATCACCGGGGAGCCGAAGACCTACGAGGAGCTGTTGGCCGCAGCCGACAAGCTCAAGGCCGCCGGCATTCCGGCCTTCACCTTCGGCGGCTCGGTCAACTGGCATGTCATGCGCCTGATGGACGTGCTGCTCGAAACCAAGTGCGGCGCCGACAAGCATGACGCGCTGATGGCGATGAAGGCGGACTGGACCAAGGAGCCCTGCGCGACCGACGCCTTCACCGAATTCGCCAAGTGGACGAAGGATTACACTCTGAAGCCCTTCATGGGCATCAGCAACCAGCAGTCCTATACGCTGTTCGTCGCCGGCCGCGCCGCGATGATGCTCGAGGGTGACTGGCTGGTCAGCCAGCTCACCGGCAGCAAGGTCAATCTCGACGATTACGGCATCGTGCCGTTCCCGACGAACACCAATCGCCTCTATGGCTTTGCCGAGTACAATTACGTCAGCACCAAGAGCAAGAGCCCGGACCTTGCCGCCAAGTTCCTCGACTATTTCCTGTCGACGAAAGTGCAGCAGGATCTCGTTGGCCAGATCAGCTCGATCTCAGTCAACAAGAATGTCCAGTACACCGACCAGAAGCCGCTCGAGGCGAAATGGCTTGAGATCTTCAAGACCTACAGCAAGGTCTACATGAATGGCGACCAGGCCTTCCCGCTTGACGTGACAACCGAATACTTCCGGGTGATCAACGATGTCGCCTCCGGCAACGTCCAGCCGGCCGATGCTGCCAAGCAGCTGCAGACCTTCATCGCAGGTCGTACCTGACCTATCGAGGGGGCCGCCAATGCCAGTTGTGGCGACGGCTCCCTCACCTCCATGCCCACGTGCCAGCTGCCGCCGGGAGCAAGCAGAATGTCATTCCGCAATCGTACTCATGATCCCCGCGTCCAGGCAGCGATCCTGCTTGCGCCGGCCATGCTGATCTATGTGATTTTCGCGCTTTATCCGATGCTGAACGTGGTGGTGTTGAGCTTTCAGAAATGGAACGGCCTCGATCCGCAGCGCCCGTTCGTCGGCTTGGCAAACTATCAATATGTCTTCACGCAGGATCCGGTCTTCTGGGTTGCCTTCCGCAACACCGTGATCTGGACGATCATGTGTGTGATCTTTCCGCCCATGGTCGGGTTGCTGCTGGCGCTGAGCCTCAATCTGAAACTCTTTGCCCGCAATACCTTTCGCGCCATCTTCTATTTGCCCGTCATCATCGCCCCGATCGCGGTCGCGACCATGTGGAAATGGATGTATGACCCCTTCTTCGGTCTCTTCACCGAAATCCTGACATCGATGGGGCTGCAGGGCTGGATCCAGGACTGGCTCGGCGACAAGGATATCGCACTTTATTCGGTCTTCGTCGCCTTTCTCTGGCAATCCGTCGGCTTTTCCATGGTGCTGTTTCTCGCCGGCCTGCAGAGTGTCTCGCAAACGCTGGTGGAAGCCGCCCGCATCGATGGCGCCGGGCGCTGGAACATCTTCCGTTATGTCACCCTGCCCGCGCTGCGCACGACGCTGACCATCGTGCTGGTGCTGTCGGTCATTTCCTCACTGAAGGCCTTCGACATCGTCTACGGCCTGACCGGAGGCGGGCCGGCGCAATCGACGCAGATGCTGGCGCTCTGGGCCTTCACGCAGGCCATGCAGATCTTCGATTTCGGCCGCGGTGCTGCGATCTCCGTCGTCCTGCTGCTCATCACCATCGCCATCGTCATTCCCTATCTGCGCTGGACGCAGAAGCATGAGGAGGCAGAACAATGACGGCAACATCGGCCACATCCATATCGGACGACTTCGAGACCATCATACCGGCAAAGCGCAAGCGCGATCCCGTCCTGATCGGCCTATGGATCGCACTGCTGGTCGTCGCGGCGATCTGGCTTGCGCCTTTCGTCTTCATCGTCTTCACCTCGCTGAAAACGCAGGCCGACGTGACATCGACCGGCGCCTTCATGCCGCCGCTCGATCCGGCCTTCGAGAATTATTCGAGCGCCTGGGGCCGCGGCAATTTCGCCAATGCCTTCCTCAACAGCACCATCATCACCGTGATCAAGGTGCCGCTCGGTCTCATCCTCTCGGCGATGGCCGCCTATGCTCTCGCCAAGATCAGGCTGAGGTTCAGCAAGTTGCTGCTACTCCTCGTCGTTTTCGGCACGATGATCCCCTTTCAGGTCATGCTGGCGCCGCTCTTCACGCTGGTCAACTCGCTCGGACTGATCGACACCTATCCCGGCGTGATCCTACCTTACATCGCCTTCGGCGTGCCCTATCAGGTCTTCATCCTTCACGGCTTCTTCAAAGGCATTCCGAAGGAACTGTCTGAGGCAGCCCTGATCGACGGCGCAAGCCATTTCACCATCTTCCGCCGGATATTCCTGCCCGTCTGCCTGCCAGTGCTCGCCGCACTGCTGATCCTGGACTTCGTCTCGACATGGAACGAGTTCGCCATGGCGCTCGTGCTGCTGCAGGACCAGCACATGTGGACGCTGCCGCTCGGGCTTATGTCCTTCCAGGGGCAGTTTTCCAACGATTACGGGCAGTTGAATGCCGCAATTGTCATGACCGTGCTGCCGGCAACTATCGTTTATCTGATCTTCCAGCGTTACTTCGTCTCCGGCCTCACTTCCGGCGCGGTCAAGGGCTGAGCCGTCGCACCATCCATACATCTTCCGAGGAGAACATCATGTCCAACGCGTCCGTCGAAAAATGGGGTGTCTTCGAAGCGGCCTTCAACGGTCCTTCGAGCGGCAATCCCTATCTCGATGTGGCATTCGATGCCGTCTTCAGCCAGAACAGCCGCGAGATCCGCGTACCAGGCTTCTACGATGGCGACGGCGTCTATCGCGTTCGCTTCATGCCGGACAATGAAGGCGATTGGTCGTTCCACACGCACTCGAAGACATCGGAACTGGATGGCAAGACCGGTTCTTTCGTCGCGACCAAGCCGTCCGAGGGCAACCACGGGCCCGTGCATGTCCATAACAAGTTCCACTTCGCCTATGCCGACGGCAAGCCTTTCCTGTCGTTCGGCACGACCTGCTATGCCTGGACGCACCAGCCACTCGACATGCAAGCCCAGACGCTTGAGACGCTGAAGAAATCGCGCTTCAACAAGATCCGCATGGGCATCTTTCCGAAGGACTATCCCTATAACGTCAACGAGCCGCTCCATGCCTGCTTTGAAAAGGGCGCCGACGGCAAGGAGGATTTCGACCGGCCGAACCCGGTTCTCTTCCGTCATTTCGAGAGCCAGGTCGCAGCGCTCTGCGATCTCGGCATCGAAGCCGATATCATCATGTTTCACCCCTACGACCGCTGGGGTTACACCGACATGTCGGCCGAGCAGGATTTCCGCTATGTCGCCTATCTCGCGGCACGGCTTGCCGCCTATCGCAACGTCTGGTGGGCGCTTGCAAACGAGTACGACTTCCTTCTCGACACCAAACCGCTGCAGCAATGGGATCGCTATTTCCACATTCTCGAGGAGAACGATCCTTACGGCCATCTGAAGTCCATCCATAACGGCGACCCGACGATGAACTTCGATCATCGCAAGCCCTGGGTGACCCATACCTGCATCCAGAACTGGGATGTGAAGCGCACGCAGGAATGGCGCGATGCCTATGGCAAGCCTGTTGTCAACGACGAGCCGGAATATGAGGGCAACATCATCCAGTCATGGGGCAACCTGACGGCTGAAGAGTTGGTGCATCGCTTCTGGATCACAATGACGCGCGGCGGCTATGCCGGCCATGGCGAAACCTATTCGCATCCGGAAGATCTGATCTGGTGGGCGAAGGGCGGCGAACTGCGCGGCGAAGCCTGGAAGCGTATCGGCTTCCTGCGCGATCTCCTCGAGCAGGATGTCGTCAACGGTCTTGAACCCATGGCCTCGTTCGGCGAATGGCCCTGGACCCGCGTCTCCGGCGCGCGCGACGGCGATGTCAGCTACATCTATCTCGGCGAGCACCAGCCGGTCATCTGGTCTACCGGCCTGCCCAAGGACGGAACCGACTATGACGTCGACATCATCGACACGTGGGAGATGACGATCACGCCGGCAAAGAAGGTGGAAGCGCCCATCCCGCATCCGACACGCCATGGCGCCATCGTGCGCGGCGGCAAGGCGGATGCCGCCTTCGGCGTGGAACTGCCGGGCAGGCCATACCAGGCGTTGCGCATCCGCAAGAAGCATTGACCCAAGGGAAGAATGTCATGTCCGGATTGATCATCAAGAACGTCAGGAAGTCCTACGGCGCGGTAAACATCATCCATGGCGTCGACGTGGCGATCTCGGACGGCGAATTCGTCATTCTCGTCGGCCCCTCGGGCTGCGGCAAGTCAACGCTGCTGCGGATGATCGCGGGGCTTGAGGATATCACCGGCGGGGAAATCTCGATCGGTGGACGGGTGGTCAACGACCTGCCACCGAAAGATCGCGACATCGCCATGGTGTTCCAGAACTATGCGCTCTATCCGCAAATGACTGTGGCGCAGAATATGGGCTTTGCGCTGCAGCTTGCCGGGGCGAAGCGCGCCGAAATCGATCAGAAGGTCGGCGAAGCAGCCAAGATCTTGGGCCTGCAGCCATTATTGGATCGCAAGCCCGCTCAGCTTTCCGGCGGCCAGCGCCAGCGCGTCGCCATGGGCCGCGCCATCGTGCGCGACCCGAAAGTCTTCCTGTTCGATGAACCGCTTTCCAATCTCGATGCCAAGCTGCGCGTGAAGATGCGCGCCGAAATCAAGGCGCTGCATCAGCGCCTGAAGACGACGATCGTTTACGTAACCCATGATCAGATTGAAGCCATGACCATGGCCGACAAGATCGTCGTGCTGCAGGGCGGAAAGGTCGAGCAGGTCGGCTCGCCGCTCGAGCTTTACGATCGCCCGAGAAATGTCTTTGTCGCAGGCTTCCTCGGCTCTCCGGCCATGAATTTTCTCGAAGGCAAGCTTACCGGCGGTGCCTCGCCGGAATTGGTTTTACCAACCGGCACACGCATCCAACTCGCCAACGCTCCGGCGCAATCGGAGGGTCGGGAGGTTGTTCTCGGCATACGTCCAGAAGATATTTCCTTCGCATCGGAGGCTGGCGTTACCGCAACCGTGACCGTCGTCGAACCCACTGGCTCGGAAACGCACGTGGCGCTCGAGTTGGAAGGCAAGGAATTGACCTGGGTCATGCGGGAACGCGCCGAACTCGTACCAGGCCAGACAATTCAGATCTCGCTCAAGACGCCGGACCTGCACTTCTTCGACAAGGCCAGTCAGCAACGACTGTAGAAGGCGGCAACCGCTGATTTAAATCACTCAGCTGCGCGCCTTTGGGTACCATTCATGACCGAAAAAACGCGTTTGACAAAGGCATCGCCGTCGAACTGCCGCGCAGCTCCCTCGGTCACATGATCAGGGCGATCGAATATGAACGTCTCGATGTTGACGATCGGCAAGTTCAATCGCGTCCGCACGTCTCCGATCATCGCGGTATGCGTCACCACCAGGTGACAGCCGGTTGGATCGAACCATTCCTGAAGACCGGTCGTCGATATGGCTGCGACCGTCAATCCCTGTTGCGACAAAAGCGAACTGATGCGCGAGGCAATCTGCTGATTATCCAGACAGATCAGCACATCTGTCTGCGAAGGGGACGGCGCATGGTTAGCCAGCATCAAACAACCTCTCGTTCACTCACATGCCCGAATATAATGATTCGGCGGGTAACGGGGTGTTATAAGTTGTTACATTTTGTTTCAAAATTAAGGCAGTTCCCACAGCCATGTCGCGGCGGCGGAACCTCACATATCACTTAAGACATCCAGGATACTGCATTGACATTATGAATTTTATTGGAAAACCGCAAAAATGTCTGGCGTGATAACGCGATTAAAGTCGACAATCCCGATGATCTCACAGAAGTGAGCAATAGCGCAGCGCGTCGTAAATCGCGGCATGGATATTGCGGCTTGCGATCGCATCACCGATGCGGATCAGATCGAAGGAACCAGCTTCGTTCTTGACGGGCAGCGGCGATCGCCGGGCAATCAATGCGGGATAATCAACAGCACCAAGATTGCGCGATGATGGCTTCAGCTCAAGATAAAGCTCATCATTCGCCACCGTGCCATGCTCGACGACCACCTGGGACACCCGCCGCTCCCATTGCGTCTCATCCGAGAAATCGGACCCTAGAACCGCAACGAGTGCATTGCCGTCGCGGCGCACCGATTTCAGTCTGGTATTGATGGTGACCCGGACATTCTTCTCGGCAAAGGTCTTGGCATAGGGGACATGGTTCATGCCGCCCATCTCGGGCGCGAAGAAGCGCTCCGGCGAGACGAGTTCCAGTTCGGCGCCGCCATTGGCGATGACTTCTGCCGCCGACATGCCCGGATGTCCGCCATTGTCGTCGTAAAGCAGCACCTGACCCTCGGCCTTGACTGCGCCGGCCAGAATGTCCCAGGAGGAGGTGACGAGGCTGTCGCCGCTCTCCAGCTCGGGGGATTGCGCGATGCCACCCGTTGCCACGATGACGAGATCGGGCTCGAACGCCATAACATCGTCAGCTCCCGCATAGACGTCGTAGTGAAGCGTGACGCCCAACCGCTCCAGCTCCGCCAGCCGCCAGTCGACGATGCCGATCATCTCCTTGCGGCGCGGGTTGCGGATGAGCAGATTCACCTGCCCGCCGGCCTTGCTGCTCGCCTCCAGCACGTCGACCTTATGGCCGCGCTCGGCCAGCACGCGCGCCGCCTCCAGGCCCGCAGGCCCGGCGCCGATGACGACGACTTTGCGAAGCGCCTGGGCGCGCTCGATCCGATGCGGCATCTCGGCCTCGCGGCTCGTCGCCGCATTGTGAATACAGAGCGCCTCGCCACCCTCATAGATGCGGTCGAGACAGTAGGTCGCGCCGACGCAGGGGCGGATACTGGCCTCCTGCCCGGACATCACCTTGTTGACGATGTGCGGATCGGCGATATGGGCGCGCGTCATGCCGACCATGTCGAGCTTGCCTTCCGCGATCGCATGACGCGCCGTCGCGACATCGCCGATGCGGGCGGCGTGGAAGACGGGGAATTTTGTCGCAGCCCTCACCTCGCCGGCAAAATCGAGATGCGGTGCCGAGGCCATACCCTGGATCGGAATGACATTGTTGAGCGCCGCGTCGCTATCGATATGGCCGCGAATGATATTGAGGAAATCGATATTGCCGGAGGCCACCAGCCGCCTGGCAATCTCAATGCCTTCTTCGCGTGAAAGCCCTTTCTCCCAATCCTCGTCAGCCACCATGCGCATGCCGACAATGAACTCCGGGCCGACCGCCTTGCGAATGGCTTCTGTCACCATCATCGAGAACCGCATGCGGTTTTCAAGCGAACCGCCGAATTCGTCCTCGCGTCGATTCGTTGCCGGTGACCAGAAGCCGTCGGTCAGATGGCCATAGGCCTCAATCTCGATACCATCCAGGCCGGCCGCCTGCATGCGTTGTGCCGCTGCCGCAAAGTCGCCAATGATCCGTTCGATATCCCAATCTTCAGCCGCCTTCGGAAAGGCGCGATGCGCCGGCTCGCGGATCGGCGATGGCGCCAACACCGGCAGCCAGTCACCCTTGTTCCAGCCGGTGCGGCGGCCGAGGTGGGTCAGCTGGATCATGACAGCAGCCCCGAACTCGTGACAGTCGTCGGCAAGCTTCTTCAGCCAGGGCACAATCTCATCGCGATAGGCATGCAGATTGCCGAAGGCCGGCGGCGAATCCGCCGAGACGATCGCCGAGCCCGCCGTCATTGTCAGCGCGATACCGCCCTTGGCCTTCTCGCGGTGATAGAGCCTGTAACGATCCGTCGGCATGCCGCCTTCCGAATAGGCCGGCTCATGCGCCGTCGACATGATGCGGTTCTTCAGCGTCAGGTGCTTGAGCTGATAGGGCTGGAGCAAGGGATCGTTGGAGGTCATGTCACTTTCATCGCTTTATGAAGCCGAGGCTCGAGCCGCTATCTTTGCTGAGACGAGAGATTATGGCTATAGCCCATTGACGGGTGCCCGACGGCGGCGGCTATGCCGGAGATCGATCGCGGTATGCCAGACGATCGTCGCGAAGATGATCGCGCCGCCGACAAAAGTGGCAACCGGCGGCATCTCCGAGAAGAAGAGCCACACCCAGAACGGCGTCAGCACGATTTCCATCGAACTGATAAGCGCAGCGTCGGCGGCAGGCATTTTTCTCGAACCGAAGAGGAAAAGGACAAAGGCGAGCGCGAAATTCGTCGCGCCGAAAGCCGCTAGCAAAAGCCAATTTTGAATATCTACCGAGCTCGTCGAGGCAAAAGGCACGAAGACGACGAATGTCAAAAGCCCGCTGACGACGCTCGACGGCAGGATCGGGATACTGGGGTCCATGCGCGGGATGACGATGATGAGGGCGAAGGTGACCGTCATGCCGAGCGCCAACAGATCGCCGACACCCGTACCGCCGCCGATCGATGAGGCAACGATTACAGCAACGCCGATGAGGCAGATGCCACCTGCGATCAAGGTCCGTTTTGCTACCCGTTCCTTCAGCATGATCCAGCTGAGGAAGGCGGCGATGAACGGTGCGGTCGCATAGATCATCGTCACGTTTGCGACCGTGGTCGTATAGAGCGCACCGATGAAGCAGGCCTGGCTGACGGTCTGGCAAACCAGCATCGCCAGCCCGGCAGGGTGAAAGATCGATGCCCATTGCCTGCGCGAAAACCCGCCTTCGAGGAAAAAGCTTGGAATCAGCAGAAACAGGCCGCCAAACAGCGACCGCCAGGCGATCGCCGTCCATATGTCCGTGGTCAGCAGGCGCGCGTAGATGCCACTGCAGCTCCACGCAAGCATTGCTGTCGCCACAAGAATAACGCCCCTCTCATAATCGCTGGCAAAAGCGGAGCGGGCCGGGAGCTGGAATGTCATGTATGGACTCGAGGAACGAAGGAACGCCCCTGTGTGCGCCGTTATTTGACATCAGGCAAACGAATAGTAGAGATAGTAGCTATCAGAAATATTTGTGACCAAATGCGCGACCTCATTGAAAGCGACCTTCTGCGGACGTTTCTCGTCATCACCGAGACGTCCAATTTTTCCACGGCCGCTCAAAGGATCGGCCGCACGCAATCGGCCGTCAGCGCCCAGATCAGGCGGCTGGAGGATACGATCGGCGAAACGCTCTTCGAAAGAAGTGCACGTGGCGCCGTCCTCACCCAAGCCGGCACTCAATTGCTTCCCTACGCGCAGCGCGTAATCGAACTCCTGAACGAGGCGGCGGCAAATATCCGTACCAAACCGCTCGACGGGCCGGTCCGGATCGGGATTCCGGAGGAATATAGCCAGACTGTGTTGCCGGCGGCACTGGCCGCCTTCGCCATCCGGCATCCCGCTGTCGAGGTCACCGTTTCATGCGATTACACGGTGCATAATCTGGCCGCGCTGGAAAAAGATGAACTGGACCTGGCCGTCGTCTTCGACTGGAACAACCAGAGCAAGGGCGAAGTTCTTTGTGTCGATCCAACGGTCTGGGTAACATCATTGGTGCATCGTGTGCATGAGGCAACCCCCATGCCCATCGCTGTTTATCGGGATTCGACATGGTGCCGCGATTTCGCTCTGAAATCATTGGAGCAAATCGGGCGGCGTTATCGTATTGCCTTCGTCGCCGATACGAGTTCCGGCTTGAAGAACGCCGTTTCCGCCGGACTTGCCGTAACGACGCTGTCGCGCAGCAACATTCCGCATGGCTGTCGTGAACTGACGGGTGATGACGGTTTCCCGCCGGTCGATTCCTCCCGTGTCGTGCTTCGACGCAATCCCTATCATTCGAGCGAAGCGATCCGGGAACTGGCAGAGATGGTGCGCGAGGCCTTTCGTCCTATGTCGGCTCCGCTGCAGCCGTAATGCGCCGGCGCAACCTGCGGCGCGTGCCGGACGGACTTTCCGAGAAGCTGGCACGGTAACTGCGCGAAAAGGCCGATGCCGAATTGAAGCCTGTCATGGCCGCGATCTCGGCGAACGAAGCCTTCGTCTCGATGACCTTGCGCCGGGCCGCATTGAGCCTCAGCGCCAGATAATGCACATGCGGCGGCACGCCTATGCTCTCCTGGAAAAGAGTCTGCAGGTGGCGTGCGCTGACCCCGACGCGGCGGGCGAGACGCGTGAGCACCAGCGGCTGCTCGATATGGTCCTCCATCAGGCGGATGGCTTGAGCAACTCGCGGATCGCGCATGCGCAGGCCAGCCGTCGATGGCGAAAGCTCCGCAGCGCTTTGCGTGCTCGCCGGCTCGTAGATGAACAGCCGACTAACCTCGAGCGCCAGTGAATAGCCCTGCCGTCGCCGGATGATCTCCAGCATCAGATCGACCGTCGGCAGCGAACCCGCCGTAGTAATGCGCTTGCCGTCGATCACGTAGCGATCCTTGACGGCGCGCACCTGTGGATAGGCGAGCGCGAAATCGTCGTAGTCCTCCCAGTGGACAGCAGCGGAGACATTGTCCAGCAAGCTTGCTTCGGCCAGCAGCCACGTGCCGGATTCGACGCCGGCGACCATCGACCGGTGACGTGCCGTTTGCGACAATTGCATTTTCAATGCCTGCGTCGCGCTGCGCCGCCAATTGTAGCTGGCGAGCACGAAAAGCGGCGTCGCGTCCGATGTCGGGCGAAAGCCGGAGCAGGCGGGCACCGGAATAAGGCTCGTCGTTTCCGCAGGCGAACCATCCGGCGTGAAAAGGCGCCAGCGGTAGAGCTCGGCTCCGGAAATGCGGTTGGCCCCACGTAATGGTTCGATCACCGACGCGATCAAAATCAGGTTCGTCTCCGGAAGGATCAGGAGGTCGACGTCGAGCGTCTCATTGGCCGATGTCAGCATTCAGCAATCCTTCGAGAGTTCCGAAACTGTATTATATGCTTCCGATAATACAAAGCATGTAGACGTCTCATGGCTCGTAATGTCCTCAATACGAGGGAGAACAAAAGATGCCTCTTGCGATGAATCGCGATGTCTTCATCACCTGTGCCGTGACCGGCGCCGGCGACACGGTTTCCAAATCCAGCCATGTTCCGATCACTCCCAAGCAGATCGCGGACTCCGCGATCGACGCCGCCAAGGCTGGGGCGGCAGTGGTTCACTGCCATGTCCGCGATCCGGAAACGGGCGCTGCCAGCCGCCGCAACGAGCTTTACAGGGAAGTCACGGACCGCATTCGTTCGGCAGACATCGACGTCGTGCTGAACCTGACCGCCGGCATGGGCGGCGACTTGATTTTCGGCGACGTCGAAAGCCCCCTGCCCCTGAATGCCAAGGGCACCGATATGGCCGGCGCCACCGAGCGCGTCAGCCACGTCGCCGAATGCCTGCCGGAAATCTGCACGCTCGATTGCGGCACGATGAACTTCAATCTTGGCGATTACGTCATGACCAACACGCCTTCGATGCTGCGAGCCATGGCGAAGAAGATGACCGATCTCGGCGTCCGGCCGGAGATCGAGGCCTTCGATACCGGTCATCTCTGGTTTGCCAAGCAGCTTGCCGAGGAGGGCTTGATCGAGGATCCGGTCCTCATCCAGCTCTGCATGGGCATCCCCTGGGGGGCGCCCGATGACCTCAACACCTTTATGGCGATGGTCAATAACGTTCCCAAAAGCTGGACCTTCTCGGCCTTTTCCATCGGTCGCAATGCCATGGCCTATCCGGCGGCTGCGATCCTTGCCGGCGGCAATGTCCGCGTCGGGCTGGAAGACAATCTCTACGCCGGAAAGGGTATGCTCGCGACCAATGCCCAGCTCGTCGAAAAGGCGGTGCAGGTGGTCGAAGGCATGGGCGCTCGCATCATCGGCCCCGAAGATGTCCGCAAGAAATTGAAACTGACGAAGCGCTGAGGCCCCGATGACCAAGATCAACAAGGCGGCGTGCATCGGCGGCGGTGTCATTGGCGGCGGATGGATCGCCCGCTTCCTGCTGGCGGGCATCGATGTCGATGTCTACGACCCGCATCCAGAGGCGAAACGCATCGTCGGCGAAGTTCTAGCCAATGCCGAAAAAGCCTATGCGATGCTGACCGGCGCTCCGCTTCCACCGCGCGGCAAGCTCACATTCAGAGATACGCTGGAAGCGGCCGTCGCCGGTGCCGACTGGATCCAGGAAAGCGTGCCCGAGCGGCTGGATCTCAAGCGCAACGTGCTGACGCAGATCGATGCAGCCGCAAAGCCCGATGCTCTGATCGGCTCATCCACCTCCGGCCTGTTACCGACCGATCTGCAACGCGACATGCGCCATCCCGAGCGCCTGTTCGTCGCCCACCCGTATAACCCCGTCTATCTGCTGCCGCTTGTCGAGATCGTGGGCGGCGAAAAGACCAGTGCCGCGACGATCCAGGCGGCGATGGAACGACTGCCGCCCATCGGCATGAAGGGCGTGCATATCGCCAAGGAAATCGAGGCTTTCGTCGGCGACCGCCTGCTGGAAGCGCTGTGGCGCGAGGCGCTGTGGCTGATCAAGGACGATATCTGCACCGTCGAGACGCTTGATGATGTCATCCGCTATTCCTTCGGCCTGCGCTGGGCACAGATGGGCCTGTTCCAGACCTATCGCATCGCCGGCGGCGAAGCGGGCATGCGTCACTTCCTGGCGCAGTTCGGCCCTGCCCTGCAGTGGAACTGGACGAAACTGATGGATGTCGTCGATCTCGACGATGCCCTTGTCGAAAAGATCGGCCAGCAGTCGGACGAACAGGCCGATGGCCTGTCGATCCGCGAACTCGAGCGTATCCGCGACGAAAACCTCGTCGGCATCCTTCAGAGCCTGAAAGGCGGCCACGGCGGTAAGGGCTGGGGCGCCGGTAAGCTGCTGAAGGATTTCGAGCAGCAACTTTGGGCCGCTGGCGGTGGCGAGAAAGGGGGGCTGGACGTCACGAAACCGCTGCGCCTTATCGACACTAAGGTCAGCCCCGCATGGGTCGATTATAACGGCCACATGACCGAGCATCGCTACCTGCAAGTCTTCGGCGACACGTCGGATGCGCTGCTGCGGCTGATCGGCGTCGATCTCGATTATGTGGAACGCGGCCACAGCTACTATACGGTGGAGACCCATATCCGCCATCTCGGCGAGGCCAAGCTCGGACAGGCCATCCATTCGACGGCGCAGATCCTCGCATCCGACGAAAAGCGGCTGCATGTCTTCCATGCGCTGCACGACAGCGCGAACGGCGATGTCATCGCCACCGCAGAACAAATGCTGCTGCATGTCGACGCGAAAGCAGGCAAAGCCACGGCCGCACCGGAGGAGGTGCTGGCGAAGCTGGGGCCGATTTCTGCCGCGCACGCAGCCTTGACCATGCCGGAGGGTGCCGGCCGTCATGTGGGACAAAAACGCTAGGAGGAAGCGATCGTGAATTTCGGGCTCAGCGAAGAACAGGAGATGATCGTCAAGACGGTCAGGGACTTCGTGGAGACGGAGATCTATCCGTACGAAAACGAGGTCGAGCGTACCGGTGTCGTGCCGCCCGAGCTTGGAGACGAAATCCGTCGCAAATGCATCGAACTCGGATTCTATGCCTGCAATTTCCCCGAGGAAATCGGTGGCGCCGGGCTTGATCACTTCACCTTTACCCTGATCGAGCGCGAGCTCGGCCGAGGCTCGCTTGGCCTCACCGTCTTTTTCGGACGCCCGTCGGGCATTCTGATGGCCTGCGAGGGTGAGCAGCGCGAACGTTATCTTCTCCCGGCGGTGCGTGGCGACAAAATCGATGCGCTCGCGATCACCGAACCCGATGCCGGCTCCGACATGCGCGGCATGAAATGCGCGGCACGACAGGATGGTGATGACTTCGTGCTCAACGGCACGAAGCATTTCATCTCGCACGCCGATGTCGCCGATTTCGTCATCGTCTTTGCCGCAACCGGCGAAGAAGAAACGCATCGGGGCGTCAAGAAGAAGATCACAGCCTTCCTGGTCGATCGCGGCACGCCGGGCTTTGATATCCTCAAAGGTTATGACTCGGTTTCCCATCGCGGCTATCACAACTGCATCCTGAACTTCACCCACTGCCGGCTGCCGAAGTCACAGGTGCTTGGCGAGGTGCATCGGGGCTTCGATCTCGCCAATCAGTGGCTCTACGGCACTCGCCTGACCGTGGCCGCCACCTGCGTCGGCCGGGCTCGCCGTGTTTTCGATCTCGCCCTGCCCTATGCCGCCGAGCGCAAGCAGTTCGGCAAGCCGATCGGCGCCAATCAGGGCGTATCCTTCAAGCTTGCCGACATGATCACCGAGATCGACGCGGCCGATCTGCTCACGCTGTCAGCCGCCTGGAAGCTCGATGCCGGCATCCCGGCCAATCGCGAAATCGCCTCGGCCAAGCTCTATGCTTCGGAAATGCTCGCCCGCGTCACCGACGAGGCAATCCAGATCTTCGGTGGCATGGGACTGATGGACGACCTGCCGCTGGCCCGCTTCTGGCGCGACGCCCGCGTCGAGCGCATCTGGGACGGGACTTCGGAAATCCAGCGGCACATCATCAGCCGCGACCTGCTCCGGCCATTCGGAGCATGAGCCCATGACCCAGCGCTCGCTCGACCGCCTCATTCGCCCCAGAACGATCGCCGTCTTCGGCGGCAGAGAGGCCCGGCGCGTCATTGAGCAATGCGACCGCATGGGGTTCGCCGGCGAGATCTGGCCCGTGCATCCGACACAGGAAAGCGTCCTCGGTCGCCGCTGCTACCGGTCGGTTGCCGGCCTGCCTGACGCGCCGGACGCCGCCTTCGTCGGCGTCAACCGGACGCTCACCGTCGATATTGTTCGTGATCTCGCAGCCAGAGGCGCCGGCGGCGCCGTCTGCTACGCTTCCGGCTTCAGCGAGGCCGTGGCGGAACTGACAGACGGGGCGGATCTGCAGCGCGCGCTCGTCGAAGCCGCCGGCACCATGCCGATCGTCGGCCCGAACTGCTATGGCATGATCAACGGCCTGGATGGCGCCCTGCTTTGGCCGGACCAGCACGGCATCGTCAGAACCGAGCGCGGCGTTGCCATCCTCACACAATCTTCCAATATCGCCATCAATCTCAGCATGCAGAGGCGCGGCCTGCCCATCAGCTATCTGATGACGGCGGGCAACCAGGCGCAGACCGGCCTCTCGGATCTCGCCCGCGCCGTCCTTGAAGACCGGCGTGTCACGGCTGTGGGACTGCATATTGAAGGCTTCGGCGATATCAGGGCGCTGGAAGCACTCGCCATACGCGCCCGTGAATTGAAGAAGCCCGTCGTCGCGCTGAAGGTCGGAAAATCCGAACAGGCGCAGCGCGCCACCGTCTCGCATACGGCCTCGCTTGCCGGCAGCGACGCGGTGGCAGACGCCGTTCTCAATCGCCTCGGCATCGGCCGCGTCGCGACTTTGCCGGAGCTGATCGAAACGCTGAAACTCCTGCATGTTGCCGGCCCTCTCGAAAGCGATGCGATCTCCTCGATGAGCTGTTCGGGCGGCGAGGCATCGCTGATGGCCGATGCCGCCGTCGGCCGGACTATCGAGTTCCGTGCGTTGAAACCCGAACAGCTGCCCGCCTTGCGCGCAAGCCTCGGCCCGATGGTGACGCTCTCCAACCCCCTCGATTACCACACCTTCGTCTGGGGTGATCTGGCCCGACAGACGGAGGCCTTCAGCGCGATGTTCGCAGGCGGCTATGCCCTCAATCTCCTCGTGCTTGATTTCCCGCGTGAGGATCGTTGTGATGGCGCCGACTGGATGATTACGGTCTCGGCCGTTGCCGCAGCCGCGAAGCAGACGGGGGCTATCGCCGGCATTCTGGCGACGCTGCCGGAAAACATGCCGGAAGCGATCGCTGAGCAATTGTTCCAAGCCGGCATCGTGCCGCTCTGCGGCATCAGCGAAGCGCTGGCGGCGGCAGATGTTGCCAGCGGGATTGCCGATGCCTGGAGAAAGCCGCAACCATTGCCGCTCGTTAACGCCTCCATTGCCGAAGGCGAGGTCGAGACCCTGAACGAAGCCGCCGCCAAGGCAGAGCTTACCGCGGCCGGCCTCGCCGTCCCGCGGGGTCATACTGCTGCCACAGCAAACGAAGCGGCCGGGTGCGCGGAGCAACTCGGCTTCCCCGTTGCACTCAAGGCGCTTGGCGTCGAGCACAAGTCCGATGTCGGCGCCGTCAAGCTCAACCTATGGGATAGAAATGCCGTCAGGGATGCAGCGGAAGGCATGGCTGCGGTCGCTCGTGGATTCCTCGTCGAACGGATGGTCGACCGTCCTATCGCCGAGCTCATCGTCGGCGCGGTCCGCGATCCGGTCGTCGGCCTGACGCTAACCGTTGGCGCGGGCGGAATTCTCGTGGAATTGCTTGAGGATTCCGTCGTTTTGCCGCTCCCCGTGACGAAAGCCGAGGTTCTTGAGCGGATTTCGCGGCTGAAGGTTCGCAAATTGATCGAAGGCTATCGCGGTGGCGCGGCAAGCAGCCTGGAGATTGTAGCCGACGCCGTCCTATCAGCGGCAGAATATGTCGTAACGAACGCCGCACATCTTGAAGAACTAGACATTAATCCATTGATGGTCCTAGCAGAATCCCGAGGCGTTGTTGCTGCGGATGCTCTCATCCGGCGAAGGAGGTAGCGGAAGTTGCAAGACCCCATTCGAACCCGCTCCGAAGACGGCATCCTCGAGGTCATCATCGACCGGCCTAAGGCGAATTCCATCGATCTCGCGACCAGCCGCAAGATGGGACTGATCTTCCGCGACTTTCGCGACAACCCGGATCTGCGCGTCGCCATCGTCACCGGCGCCGGCGAGAAATTCTTTTCCGCCGGCTGGGATTTGAAGGCGGCCGCCGATGGCGACGCGGTTGACGGCGACTATGGCGTCGGCGGTTTCGGCGGCATGCAGGAACTCCGCGACCTCAACAAGCCGATCATCTGCGCCGTCAACGGCATCTGTTGCGGCGGTGGGCTGGAGATTGCGCTCTCCGCCGATCTAATCATCGCCGCCCCGCATGCGACCTTCGCCTTGCCCGAGATCCGCTCCGGCACCGTCGCTGATGCAGCATCGATCAAGCTGCCGAAGCGCATTCCCTATCATATCGCCATGGACATGCTGCTGACTGGCCGCTGGCTCAATGTCGAAGAGGCGCATCGCTGGGGCTTCGTCAACGAGATCGTAATCGCCGACAGGCTGATGGACAGGGCCTGGGAACTCGCCCGTCTGCTCGCAAGCGGGCCGCCGCTGGTCTATGCAGCAATCAAGGAAATCGTTCGCGAGGCGGAGGGTTCGACGTTTCAGACTGCCATGAACAAGATCACCAAACGGCAGTTCGCAACCGTCGACCTCCTCTATTCGAGCGAAGATCAATTGGAAGGCGCACGGGCTTTTGCGGAGAAGCGAGCCCCCATCTGGAAAGGAAGGTAGAGGCGGCGGCAACCGCTGAATTTCCCGCATGCTCACGGGCGACAGGCTTCAGGCGGAAGAGGAACCGTGACCTGAGGTGGCTTGCTCGATAGCTTTGTCAACACGGCAAGAAGAAGGAACAGGGGAATGAACGACTATACGAAATATCTTGCAGGCCGCGTCACCGCGGGTGGTCTCAGCCGCCGCGAATTCATGGGACGCGCAATGGCAGCGGGCGTGACTTTGACGCTCGCCGACAAACTCTTCACCGAAAGTGCAATGGCGGCCGAACCGAAGCGCGGCGGTCATCTGAAACTTGGCCTTGAAGGCGGTGCTGCGACCGATTCAAAAGACCCGGCAAAATTCCTGTCGCAGGTCATGTTCTGCATCGGCCGCTGCTGGGGTGACATGCTGGTGGAATCCCATCCGCTGACGGGTGCCGCCGTTCCGTCGCTCGCAGAATCCTGGGAGCCGTCGAAAGATGCCGCCACCTGGACCTTCAAGATCCGCAAGGGCGTCAAGTTTCACAACGGCAAGGAACTGACGATCGACGACGTGGTCGCCACGCTCAAGCGCCATACCGATGCGAAATCGGAATCGGGCGCGCTCGGCGTCGTGAAGTCGATCAAGGAGATCAAGGCCGACGGCGACAACCTCGTCCTGACGCTGACCGAAGGCAACGCCGACTTGCCGTTGCTCCTGACCGACTATCACCTCGTCATCCAGCCGAATGGCGGCTATGACGATCCGCTCGCCTCGATCGGCACCGGTCCCTACAAGCAGGTCAGCTTCGAGCCCGGCGTGCGCGCCACATTCGAGCGCAACAAGGACGACTGGCGTACCGACCGCGGCTTCGTCGACAGCATCGAAATCATCTGCATGAACGATGCCACAGCCCGTATCGCGGCGCTCTCATCCGGCCAGGTCCATTACATCAACCGCGTCGACCCGAAGACCGTGGATCTTTTGAAGCGTGCTCCGAACGTCGAGATTCTGGCCACCGCCGGCCGCGGCCATTATGTCTTCATCATGCATTGTGACAAGGCGCCCTTTGACAACAACGACCTGCGTCTGGCGCTGAAATACGCCATGGATCGCGAGACCATGGTCAAGAAGATCCTCGGCGGCTACGGCAAAGTCGGTAACGACTTCCCGATCAACAGCACCTATGCGCTCTTCCCCGAAGGGATAGAGCAGCGCAAATACGATCCCGACAAGGCCGCCTTCCACTACAAGAAGTCCGGTCACAGTGGTTCCGTGCTGCTTCGCACGTCGGAAGTGGCCTTCCCCGGCGCGGTCGATGCGGCCGTTCTCTATCAGGAAAGCTGCAAGAAGGCTGGCATCAACATCGAGGTCAAGCGCGAGCCGGGCGATGGCTACTGGACGAATGTCTGGAACGTTCAGCCCTTCTCCACCTCCTATTGGGGCGGACGACCGACGCAGGACCAGATGTATTCCACCGCCTATCTTTCGACGGCGGACTGGAACGACACGCGCTTCAAGCGACCCGACTTCGACAAGCTTCTGCTTCAGGCCCGCTCCGAACTGGACGAAGCCAAGCGCAAGGAGCTCTACCGCGCCATGGCGATGATGGTGCGCGACGAAGGCGGCGTCATCCTGCCGATGTTCAACGATTTCGTGAACGCCTCCACCAAGCAGGTGAAGGGCTACGTTCACGATATCGGCAACGACATGTCGAACGGCTACGTCGCGACCCGCGTCTGGCTCGACGCCTGACGCCCGAATCCGGGCGAAACCGCCCTCATCTCCGACGCAGCCGGGACCGCGAAAGCCCTTCGCGGTCCTCCCGACGTTTCAGGCAATCCCCGGAAAATTGCTTAGCTGCTTTCCGTCCGGAATTGCGTAAGACAACAAGATCGAGCGGCTCAACGATTCCCTGAAACATGGAACCGCTCCAAGTGCGAGGCATCGGCCATGTCCAATCTGCCCCCCGGCACCGTTCTGCCCGGGCTGAGGTTCAAGCAGCGTTTTCCGCTGCTGTCCCTCATCATCGAGCGTTGCGTGCTCAGTATCATCCTGCTGTTTGCGGTCTCCGTCCTGATCTTCGGCGGGCTCGAAGCCCTGCCCGGCGATTTCGCCACCACCTATCTCGGCCAGTCGGCAACGCCGCAGGCTGTCGCCAATATCCGCGAGGAGCTCGGTCTCAACCGGCCCGTCGTGACCCGCTATGTGGAATGGCTGGGCAACGCGGTTAAGGGCGATTTCGGCACCTCCTGGGCGAGCAAGAATTCCGTCGGCGAGCAAATCGGCAAGCGCCTCGGCAACTCGCTGTTTCTGGCAGGCTTTGCCGCCCTGATCTCCGTGCCGCTGGCGGTCTCCCTGGGCATGCTCGCCGTCCACTACAGGAACCGCATGCCGGACAAGATCATCAACGTCATCTCATTGGCGGCGATCTCGCTGCCGGAATTCTTCATCGGCTATCTCCTCATCATGTTCTTCTCCGTGAAATTCGGCATCGCCACCTTTCCGGCGACGGTGTTCGACGGCATGGGCTTCGTCGACCGGCTGAAGGCGATCGCACTCCCGACCGCGACTCTGGTTCTCGTCGTGCTCGCGCATATGATGCGCATGACGCGGGCGGCCATCCTCTCCGTGATGTCGTCGGCCTATATGGAAACGGCCGAGCTGAAGGGCCTCTCCGCCTTCCGCGCCATCGTCAAGCACGCCGCGCCCAATGCGCTGGCGCCGATCATCAACGTCATCGCGCTGAACCTTGCCTATCTCATCGTCGGCGTTGTCGTCGTCGAAGTCGTCTTCGTCTATCCCGGCATGGGTCAGTACATGGTCGACGCCGTAACGGTACGCGACATGCCTGTGGTCCAGGCCTGCGGCCTGATCTTTGCCGCCGTCTACATCTTCCTCAACATGACGGCCGACATTCTCGCCATCGTCGCCAATCCGCGTCTGAGGCATCCACGATGAGATTGAGAGATATCCCCATCACCGCCTGGATCGGCATCATCGGTATCCTGATCGCCTTCATCTGCGCGATCTTCGCCCCCTGGATCGCCCCTTACGGCGAAACGGAAGTCGTCGGCAATGTCTGGCAGCCCGCCGATGCGCAATATTTCTTCGGCCTCGACAATCTCGGCCGCGATATCCTGTCGCGTCTGATCTACGGCACCCGCACGACCCTCTTCGTCGCGCTGGCGGCGACGATTATCTCCTTCTCGCTCGGCATCATCCTGAGCTTCACCGCCGCCGTCTCGCGTGGATGGATCGACATGGTCTTCTCGCGCTTCAACGACCTGATGATGTCGATCCCGACGCTGATCTTCGCGCTCGTCGTTCTGGCCGTCCTGCCGCAGAACCTGATCGTGCTGATCCTCGTCATGGCCATCCTCGATTCCACCCGCGTCTATCGCCTCGGCCGCGCCGTGGCGCTCGATGTCGCAGTCATGGAATTCGTGGAGGCCGCCAAGCTTCGCGGCGAAGGCAAGATCTGGATCATCTTCCGCGAGATTCTGCCGAATACGCTGTCGCCGCTGCTGGCGGAATTCGGGCTGCGCTTTGCCTTCTCGATCCTCTTCCTCTCCACGCTCTCCTTTCTCGGCCTCGGCATCCAGCCGCCGGCGGCCGACTGGGGCGGCATGGTGAAGGACAACAAGGACGGCATCATCTTCGGCATCTCTGCCGCGCTCGTGCCGGGCTCCGCCATTGCGGCGCTGGCAATCTGTGTCAATCTGGTGGTCGACTGGCTCTTGCGGCGCACCTCCAGCCTCAAGGGAGGGCGTGGCGATGCCTGAGCTTCTTTCCGTTCGCGGTCTCAAGATCGAGGCGACCAGCTATCCACCGGGCGAGCCGCCGAAGCGCGTCACCATCGTCGATGGCGTCTCCTTCGATCTGCAGAAAGGCAAAGTCCTTGGCCTGATCGGCGAGTCCGGCGCCGGCAAGTCCACTATCGGCCTCTCCGCCCTCGCCTATGGCCGCGGCGGTGCGGAAATTACCGGCGGCCAGGTATTGCTCGATGGCGCAGACATTCTGCCGCTCGGCAAATCCGGCATCCGCAGGATTCGCGGCGCGCGGGTCTGTTATGTCGCCCAATCGGCCGCTGCCGCCTTCAATCCGGCGCATCGGCTGGGCGATCAGGTGATCGAAGCAACTGTCAAGCATCGCCTGATGTCGAAGGAAGAAGCAAGAACGCGCGCCCTCTATCTCTTCCGGGTGCTTGGCTTGCCCAATCCGGAAACCTTCGGGGACCGCTATCCGCATCAGGTCTCCGGCGGCCAGCTGCAACGCGCCATGACCGCTATGGCGCTCTGCTCCAATCCCGAACTGATCGTCTTCGACGAACCGACGACCGCGCTCGACGTCACCACGCAGATCGACGTGCTCGCGGCAATCAAGCATGCGATAGAGGAAACGCATACGGCTGCGCTTTACATCACCCATGACCTTGCCGTCGTCGCCCAGATTTCAGACGACATCATGGTGTTGAGGCATGGCAAGACGGTGGAATATGGCAGCGTCCAGCAGATCATCGAGGAGCCGCGGCAGGATTATACCCGCGCCCTCGTCAACGTTCGCCAGGAGGCACGTGCCGAAGCCGCCGATCAGACGGGTGCGCTTTTGAAAGTCGAGAATATCAGCGCGCAATACTCGAATGGTTTCAAGGTATTGCACGATGTTTCTCTACACGTTCCTAAAGGCCAGACATTGGCGGTGGTCGGCGAGTCCGGCTCCGGAAAATCGACGCTTGCGCGCGTGATTACCGGCCTCCTGCCGCCGAGCGACGGGCGGATTTCCTTCGACGGCAAGCCGCTGACGCCTGCCTTGAAAGACCGTTCGCGGCAAGAGCTGCGGCGTATCCAGCTGATCTACCAGATGGCCGATACGGCGATGAACCCGCGCCAGACCGTGCGCGATATCATTGGTCGTCCGCTGACCTTCTATGACGGCCTGCGTGGCGCGGCAAAGACGGCGCGCGTGAAAGAGCTGCTGGATCAGATCGAGATGGGTAACGGTTTCATCGACCGCTATCCGGCCGAGCTTTCGGGCGGCCAGAAACAGCGCGTCGCCATCGCCAGAGCGCTTGCGGCCAAGCCGGAACTCATTCTTTGCGATGAGCCGACATCGGCACTCGATCCGCTGGTTGCCGAAGGCATTCTGAAACTGCTCTTGAAGCTACAGGAAGAGGCGCATCTCTCCTACGTCTTCATCACCCACGATATCGCCATCGTTCGCGCCATCGCAGACAGTGTCGCGGTGATGCATCGCGGCAAGCTCGTCCGCTTCGGCCCGAAATCGCAAGCGCTTTCGCCGCCCTTCGACGATTATACCGACTTGCTGCTGAAATCCGTGCCGGAAATGGAGATCGGGTGGCTGGAGCGCGTGCTAACGACGCGGAAGATGGAGAGCGCCGGCAATTGAGCGCTGGATTATTTCGATCCCGTGGGCTCAGCGCGTAAGGCGCGCGCTGAGTTCGCGCGCGAGCGTACCGGCGTTGCGGCCGACGATCATGCTCTGGTGGTTGCCGGAAACATCGATCCAGTCGGCATGCGCAAGAAAGCGTCCCCATATGGTCTTCGGATCGCAATCGACCGGTGAGCCTTGCAGGCTGCGGTAGAAGGTCAATTCGCCGTCGTAACGGTTTGGTCTATAAAGGCCTTTCATGCGCAGAAGTTGTCTGGCAGCCACATCGTAAAGCGGAGGATAATCCCCCATCCATTGCGGCGCCAGTTCCGGATAATATGCCGTGCGGGGGTCGGCGTAGCGAAAAGAAAGTGGTTTCAGTTTCTTTGCGAGGAATTCCCGTCGCTCGGTCGTCGGCCTATTGGCCTGGATTGATGTTCGATGGCGTGGTTGAGGATCGGTCTTCCTCAGATTCTTCTTTCGGGTATGAGCTCGCCTCCAGCGTTGCCACATGAAGCTGCCCCAGGTCATCAGCGGCCATTCTTGCTCGCCCAAGGGGGTATCGAGCATCCCGAGGAACGCGATCTTTTGCCCTTGTGCCTTCAATGCACGCGCAAGCTCCAAGGCAAAAACACCGCCGAAAGAATAGCCGAGCAATCGATAGGGTCCGTCAATCCCGGCTGCCTGCAACGCTTTCAGCGTGCTTTGAACCTCGTCTTCCACCGTTGCCGGATGGTGACGATCGCGGTTGAAGGCCGTCAATGCCACGCCGAGAATAGGCCCGGGAAAGCGGATTTCCTTGATGAGTTGCTGCATTTCCAGGAAGCAGCTTGCTCCACCGGCAAATAGCAGCAGGGGTGCACGACCTTCTCCGCCTCGGAGCTCTATGATTTTCGGCGAGACAGAGAGATCTTCGTGATTGGAAATTGCAAGGCTGAGGGCATCAAGGGTGCGATGACGATAGAAGACATTGACATCCAGCTCCTCGCCGGTTTCGCTCCACAAATGCTTGATGAAATTCAAGACACGGTTGACTGAGACAGCTTCGGGAATGTCTGCGTCGTCGCGCAAATCAACCTTTGCTTCCTGGCGAAACAGGTCACTGACATAGGTATGAGGGCTGGGATCTGCACCCGTTCTCGCAGAGAAAAGCATCTAACCGCCCCCGAATATCAAAGCATGTGCCGCCAACCTCAAGATAGACTGCAATCTTATAAATCGACCCTTAATATATTCTGTAAAAGCACAACTTTCTATTGTATTTGGGAGTTTTCGCCCTTGAACGGCCGAAGACTAACCAAACCAGGCAATCGGCTCCTCAATATTCTGCCGGCACCGCATATACTTCTGCGGATGGATCGGCGAGGAATGAGCGCACCGTCGGCGGCAGCCGGCGCGACGATAGCGGCAGAGGTCCGCAGCGCGAGAGAAGTTCACGAAGATCCGGCTCGGTGCCGACATGGCGCCAGATCATCCGCGACGCATAAGGGAGGTTTTCCTTTCGCCAGGAAACTCCCATCGTCGTCCCGCGCAGATAGACGCGCTGATACTCGTCGAATGGCAGGAGGATCGTCTGTGACAGTATGGGATTCGGGCCGACCACACGCTCGGTAATGAAGATCCGGTTTCGATAGAAGGCTGCCAAACCCACATATTTGGAAAACTGCTGGATGCCGTTTCCAGGGTCACGCAGACGCTCCATCGATTTGACATGCATCAGCCCACCCTGCTCGATAATGCGACTGCAGGAACAGACAACCATTCCAGGCCAGGACGGTGAGCGATGGTAGGTCTGGAAATAGCCGATATGGCGCCGGAGCGCGGTTAGATCTCCGGGGAACGCCTTTAACAATTCGGAACTTTGATTGAGGTCCAGGGCCGGTTTGCGAAGCCGCTCGCGAAAGAGCATGGGAGCGAGACCAAAGTCGGCTGCGTCGAGATCGAAGTACTTGGCTATACGCGCGAGATTATGGGCAGACGGCCGCGTCTGACCGTTGATATATCGGTTGAATTGTTGCCGGTTGATGTCGATTGCACGGCACAGCTGCGAAATGGAACGTTGCGTTGCGCAGGCAATTTTGAGGTTCTCGGCCAGGTGAGGCATCCATAACTCCGTCTTGGAACGAACTAGCGTAAACTCGCTTAAAGATGCGTCAAGTCGCGAAATTGCATGAAGCAGCCTGACCTCTACGTTCCCTCCCAACAAAGTTGAAAAAGGGAACTGCAATGACGCGTGAAAAAGATCAATCATCGCCTCTGAGCATAGGCCGCCGCCACTTCCTGGGCGGTGCCGTCGCACTGGGCGCTTTGCCTGCCCTCGCCTCCGGCCTCTTGGTGCCGCACGATGCCCGCGCGCAGGAAGCAAAGCGTGGTGGCCATCTGAAGCTTGGTCTCAAAGGCGGCGCCACCAGTGACGCGCTCGATCCGGCGACCTATAGTGCCTCCGTATTGTTCGTCATTGGCCGCCTCTGGGGCGATACGCTTGTCGAATCCGACCCCAAAACCGGCGCTCCCCTACCGTCGCTGGCAACTTCCTGGACGCCGTCAGCGGATGCATCTACCTGGACCTTCAAGATCAGGAACGACGTGCAGTTTCACGACGGCAGCAAGATGACCGTTGCCGATATCGTCGCGACCCTGAAGCGACACGCGGACAAGAATTCGCAGTCGGGCGCTCTTGGGCTCATGGCCTCGATCACCGGCATCGAAGAAAAAGCGGGTGATCTTGTTCTGACGCTTTCGGAAGGCAATGCGGACCTGCCGCTCCTTCTCACCGACTACCACCTGATCATCCAGCCGAAGGGTGGCGTCGACAAGCCGGCGGCGGCCGTTGGCACCGGCCCTTACATTCTAAAAAGCTTTGAACCGGGTGTTCGCGCCACCTTCGAGAAGAACGCAAAGGATTGGCGCTCCGACCGAGGCTTTGTCAACAGCGTCGAAATCCTCGTCATCAACGATAACACCGCCCGCATTGCAGCGCTCGCCTCCGGTCAGGTCCATTTCGTCAACAATGTCGATCCGAAGACCGTACCGATGCTGCAGCGGGCACCGACCGTCGACATCCTCCGAAACGCCGGCAAAGGCTTCTACTGCTTCCTGATGCATTGCGACACGGCGCCCTTCGACAACGCCGATCTTCGTCTCGCGCTGAAATATGCCATCGATCGCCAGTCGATCCTCGACAAGGTTCTGGGCGGCTATGGAACGATCGGCAACGACTATCCAGTCAACTCCAACTATGCGCTTGCGCCGACCGATATCGAGCAGCGGCCATATGATCCGGACAAGGCCACCTTCCACTTCAAGAAGTCGGGTGTCGACCGCCCCGTTCAGTTGCTCACGTCCGATGCAGCCTTTCCGGGCGCCGTGGATGCGGCGATCCTGTTCCAGCAAAGCGCGCGCAAGGCCGGCATCACGATCGACGTCAAACGCGAGCCGGAAGACGGCTACTGGACCAATGTCTGGAACAAGCAGCCTTTCTGCGCCTCCTTCTGGGGCGGTCGTCCGACGCAGGATTCGCGCTATTCCACCTCCTACCTGTCGAACGCGGAATGGAACGATACGCGTTTCAAGCACCCCGACTTCGACAAGTTGGTGCTGCAGGCACGGTCCGAGCTCGATGAAGCCAAGCGCAAGGTGCTTTATCGACAGCTGGCGCTCACGGTGCGAGACGATGGTGGCCTGATCCTGCCCGTCTTCAACGACTACATCATGGCCTCTGCGAAAACGCTGAAGGGATATGTCGACGACATCGGCAACGATATGTCCAACGGCTACATCGGCAGCCGTGTATGGTTTAATGCCTAAAACTCTTCTGGATATATGATCATGGCCGAGCGCAGCTTCACCACCATCGAAAATCAGTGGATCACGCTGAAGGACGGAACGCGGCTTGCCGCGCGCATCTGGATGCCGGATGGCGCGGAAAGCGATCCCGTGCCTGCCGTTTTCGAGTTCCTGCCTTACCGCAAGCGCGACGGGACAAGTCCGCGTGACGAATCGACATATCCGGTCTTCGCTGCAGCCGGCATTGCCGGCGTGCGTGTCGACATCAGAGGCTCCGGCGAATCCGGCGGCGTTATCGATGGCGAATATACCGAACTGGAGCTTGCCAATGCCTGCGAGCTGATTGCCTGGATCGCAGCACAACCTTGGTCGAACGGTTCTGTCGGCATGATGGGCATTTCCTGGGGCGGCTTCAACTGCCTGCAGGTCGCGGCCCTGAAGCCCCCTGCACTGAAAGCGGTGATTTCGATCGCCTCTACGGTCGACCGTTATAATGACGACATCCACTACAAGAACGGCTGCCATCTCTCCGCCCAGCTTTCCTGGGCGGCGACCATGCTCGGCTATCAGTCTCGCTCACCCGATCCGGCCATCGTTGGTGACGATTGGCGCGATATGTGGCTGGAACGCCTGGAGCAGGAACCCTTCTTCATGGAAGAATGGCTCCAGCATCAGCGCCGCGATGACCTCTGGCGGCATGGGTCGATCTGCGAAGACTTCGCCGGCTTCGATATTCCCGCCATCGTCATCGCCGGCTGGGCTGACGGTTATCGCAACACGCCGCTGCTGGCCGTCGAAGGGCTGCGCGATAAGGCGAAGGCGCTGATTGGCCCATGGGTTCACAAATATCCGCATTTCGCTTGGCCGAAGCCGCGGGTCGATTTCCATGGAGAAGCGATTGCCTGGTGGAACCGCTGGCTGCGCGGCGAGCGCAACGGCGCCGAAGCCATGCCATCGGTGCGTGCCTATATTCTCGACGCCGCCAAACCCGCCATGCGCCGCGATTTCGACCCCGGTTTCTGGATTGCCAAGAAAGAGTGGCAGCAGCCGGAGATGCAGTGCTTCTATGTCGAGCAGTTCGGTACGCTGATGGAAGGCATGCCGATCCCGCATGCGCCGGAACATCCCGTCTATCTGCGCTCACCACTCGACACAGGCACGGCCTCGGGCGAATGGTTCACTCTGAAGCCGGACGCGGAAATGGCGATCGATCAGCGCATCGACGATGCCGGATCGCTGACCTTCCAGACCACGCCGTTGGTCGAGGATCATGATTATCTCGGCCGCCCCATCGTCACCTTGACGCTGCAGTGCGACGCCGAAACCGCCAATCTCTGCGCAAGGCTCGTCGATATCCATCCGGACGGCACGGCAACGCGCGTTTCCTTCGGCGTGCTCAATCTCGCTCATCACAACGGCAATGCTGCGCCGGAGCCGCTGAGCAAGGGGCAGCAGGTCAGAGTGACCTTAACGCTCGATGCCTGCGGCTATCGTTTCCGCAAGGGGCACCGCATCCGCCTGTCGTTGTCGACAGCCTATTGGCCGATGGTGCTGCCGCCACCGGAAGATCCGGGCCTGACGATCGATATCGCCTCCATCGGCCTTGCGTTGCCTAAGCTCGGCGCGCATGAGATCATCGACATCAAGCAGCCCGACAATCCCGATCCGCTGCCGAAGTATATCGAACATGCACCGGGATCAACGAAACGACAGGTGGTGCGCGATCTCTCGGCCGGCGTCACCCGCTATGAAATCCATGAGGATACCGGCCTTTCCGAACATCCCGGCACAGGGCTTTCCACCCGGCAGCTGCGCGAGGAGGTCTGGTCGATCGCGCCGAACGATCCATTGTCGATGTCCGGCATATCGACATGGACCTGCGACATGCGACGCCCTGGCTGGTTCGTCCGCACGGTCGCAACATCCTCGATATCCTGCACGGCGAAGGATTGGGTCATAAGTGCCTCGGTCGTTGCCTATGAGGGGGAGACCGAGATTTTCAGGAAGATATTCGAGGAGAAGCGCATCGCCCGTGACCTGATGTAGGTCAGCGCGACCCCGCAAACCGGCTTGCCGCTGCGCAGATGGCGGCAAAGCCGGCCCGCGCACCTTCGCTCATATGCCGTGCCCGTAGCCAGGCATGCACCATCTGCGGCTCCTCACGGAACCAAACCTCGACACCAGCCTGCGCCAGACGGGCCGCATAATTGCGTCCATCATCGCGCAGCGGATCGTAATGGGCCACGGTAATAAAGGTGGGCGGAAGGCCAGCTAGAGACGACAAAGCAAGCGGCCCCGAGACCGGATCGCCTTCCGGCGCCTGCAGAATAGTGCGGTAATAGGCGACATCGGCCGTCGTGAGGCCTAGCGCCTCGGCCATCTCCTCATAGGAACCCGAGACGAGATCGCCGCCGAGTGCGGGATAGATCAAGATCTGGCCGACAATCCCCGAAAGCCCCTCGGCTTGCGCCCGCACCGCCAATCCAGCCGCCAGATTACCGCCGGCACTGTCGCCGATCAGCACGACCGACTTCCTCTCGGCAAGCAGCTGTTTGAGGACGCTGAAACAGTCATCCGTTTGTGCCGGCCAGCGATATTCCGGCGCCAGCCGATAATCGACCGAGATCAGTTCAGCGCCGGCATGATCGGCGATCTCGGCGCAGATGGCATGATGGCTCTCGAGCGAGCCGACGACGAAGCCGCCACCGTGGAGATAGAGCAGGTTCGTTGCCGTGCGGATATTGGCGGGCTTGTAATGCCTGACGGGAATCGTTCCGGATACAAGGTCATCTCTGGTCTGCATGCCCTTCGGCAAAGGGCGATCGAAGCGCGCGCATAATGCGTCATACCATTGGCGCTGCTGTGCGATGGAGGCCGCAACCGCATCCGGCGGATAGAAAGAATCGCAAATCTCCATGAACTGCAAGATGCCTGCCTCGCTCGGCATAGGACGCTCAGCAGAGGTCATCGGATATCCTCGATTCGTGCCATTGGATCGAAACTACGCGGCGATGCAACCGAACGCTTATCTGCCTACGGCCAGCACCGCTGCGATGGCGACATCTGCCTGATTGCGTCGAGTTCAATCGGGCACAAATACGCTGCTCGACAGCAGGAAAAAACCCGTCGGCATCTGCATGCATTGCGCATTGGACCATGTGAGCATTGCAAGCGCGAGAGCTGCGCCAATCACAAGCCGAAGCATGATATTTCCCCATCCGTGTTGCTGCCATCGCGAGGTCAGTGCCGTCGCGGGGCATTCGATCGTTAGGCCGGCGCCGTCGAAGCGGCAGAGTTCCGTCTGTACTGACCTCGTGCGGCCGACTTATGGCCAAGCCATGGCAAGCGTTAGGTGCTCGCGAGCGATCCGCTCGATACTGGCCCGATCGCGGGGCTGGACCTTTACCTTGCCTGATATTGCTCGTCCGTCACATGCTCCAGCCAATCCACCACCTTGCCGTCGAGGTGTTCGTGGATGGCGACATGGGTCATGGCTGTCGTCGGCGAAGCGCCGTGCCAGTGCTTCTCGTCCGGTTCGAACCAGACGATATCCCCGGGGCGGATCTCCTCGACCGGGCCGCCTTCCCGCTGAACGAGACCCAGGCCAGCCGTGACGATCAAGGTCTGACCGCGCGGGTGGGTATGCCACGCAGTTCTTGCGCCGGGTTCAAACGTGACGCTGCTGGCTGCGGCTCGCCGCGCATCATTAGCCGCGAAGACCGGGTCGATGCGGACTGTACCGGTGAACCAGTCCGAAGGGCCTTTGCCGGAGGGTTGCGCACCGTTCCTCGTGATATCCATGATGACCATCCTTTCCTGCGATGAACCGTGACGGCTCGGCTGCATGAGGGCAATTTAGCCCGCAATTGACAAAGCGGTAGGGGGCCATCCGCGTATAGACTCATGAATTGGAGCAATAAATGTCGTTTCTCGCCGGACTTACGACGCCATCAAGGCCCGGATGCTGCGATCTGCCGATTGCAGCAGTTCGAAAGCTTCGTAACGCCGTGCATGCAACGCCTTGACGGCACCGTCCGCCGGCTCGAACTTCTTC
This sequence comes from Rhizobium tropici CIAT 899, assembly GCF_000330885.1. NCBI lineage: Bacteria > Pseudomonadati > Pseudomonadota > Alphaproteobacteria > Hyphomicrobiales > Rhizobiaceae > Martinezella > Martinezella tropici. The sequence goes on along the minus strand of NC_020062.1, from coordinate 989,113 downwards.
GCCAGTCGCGACATGGTTGTCATGGCTTCCAAGAGCGAGCCGCAATGGCCGCCAGCCGTGGCACCGAGCATGGCTGCGCCGAGAAGAACGGGCTCTTCCGTATCGGCCACAGCGACAGGTCTGCCGGTCGTATCCGCGAGAAGCTGACGGACCAATCCGCTCTGCGCAGCACCGCCGCTCGCAATGACGAGATCGCAGGCAATGCCGTCCTTCGCCAGCTTTTCGAGCAACTGCTTGAGGCCATAGCCGATACCGCAGAGGCCGGCAACGTACAGAGCGATGAGATCGTCGATGCCTGTTTCCAACCCGAGGCCGGAGATGACGGCGCGTGCATCGGGATCGGCATAGGGTGAGCGGTTGCCGAGAAATTCGGGAACCACTTGGATGGATTGCGCGAGCTTCACGGCGTCGGACGCGTTGCCGCTCGCCTGCATGGCCTGTCGATCAAGCCAGGCGACCAGCGACAAGCCCTCGGCCTCCGCCTTCTGACGCGCCTCGCCGGACGCAGGATGCATGGTAACGAGATGATCGATCGCGGCCCCTGCCGCAGATTGGCCGCCTTCGGTCAGCCAGAGGCCGGGCACCATGGCCGAAAAATAAGGTCCCCAGACGCCATCGACGAAGATGGCCGCTTCGCTCGATGCCATCGAGCAGGCGGATGTGCCGAAGATATAGGCGAGCCTGTTCCTGACATCGGCTTTACCATCCGGTCCCTGCCCGCCAAGCGTGCCGACACCGCCGGCATGGGCATCGATGAGCGATGCGCCGACCGGCGTACCAACGACAAGGCCAAGATCGCGGGCGGCGCTTTCGTTCAAGCCCTCGCCAAGCGCCGTACCCGGCTCGACGATCTCGGTGCCGATCCGTACAAAACCTTCGTCCGCTAGCTCACCAAGACCGATATCCTTGAAATATTGGGCGTCCCAGCGCTTTTCGTGGGCCAGATAGGTCCACTTGCACGTCACCGTGCACACCGATCTCTGCAGCGAACCCGTCGCGCGCCAGGTCAGATAATCGGCAAGATCGAAGAAATGATCAGTTGCCGCAAAGGAGCGCGGCAGGTTTCGCTTCAGCCACAAAAGCTTCGGCGTCTCCATCTCCGGCGAGATGCGGCCGCCGACATAGCGCAGCACAGCATGACCTCCGGCATTGATCTCCGCCGCCTCGCCGGCCGCGCGATGATCCATCCAGACGATGATGTTGCGATTGGCGTCCCCAGACGGGCCAACGGCCACGGGCCGACCATCCACCTTGACCGCGACCAGCGAACAGGTTGCATCGAAGCCGATGCCCGAAACGTCACCGGCCGCTATCTTTGCCGTGGCGATAGCCTCTTTGACGCTATCGCAGACGGCCTTCCATATCTGCTCGCTCGATTGTTCGACGATGCTGCCAGCCCCGTGCCAGATGGTGATCGGCTGCTTGGCCGCACCAAGCAGATGACCATGCGCATCGAAAATTCCGGCCCGGGCGCTGCCGGTGCCGACATCGATGCCGATGAAATAAGGTGCCGTCATCAGAGATCCGTACTCAAGGGCAGGATCACCAGATCCCGGATTACGATGTTCCGCGGTCTCGATAGCATGAAGAGCACCGCATCCGCCACTTCGGTCGCCTCCATGAGACCGCCTGCCGCGATCGCCTCATCGAGCTTTGCCTGCGGCCAATCGCTGATCAGTGCCGTCACCACCGGCCCCGGCGCCACGGCACCCACACGGATGCCATGCTTGGCGACCTGGCGCCGCACCGTGTGCGTAAAGGCCTGAACGGCATGCTTCGAGGCCGTGTAGATCGGCTCCCAGACCACGGGCACCAGACCGGCGATCGAACTCGTCATGATGATATCGCCGGTCTTGCGCTCGATCATATGCGGCAGCACCATCCGAACGGACCGAAAGGCCGCGTTGATATTGAGGTCAAGCATCCGGTCCCAGGCATCGGGATCGCCTTCTGCAACCTCGCCGCCGATATAGGCGCCGGCATTGGCATGGAAGATGTCGAGCCTGCCGAATTTCTCCAGGATCTGCGGCATCATCGTTGCCACGCTCTCGGGCTTCAGAAGATCGACGACCACGGGATGAGCGTTCGGTCCCAATTCGGCGCAGAGGTTTTTCAGGCTGTCTTCGGCCCGGTCGACGAGGGCGACGCTGGCGCCCTCGTTCAATAGCGATTTGGCGCATTCCAGGCCAATTCCGGACGCAGCCCCAGTGATGGCGGCGACCTTGCCGGCAAAATCCTGTCTCATAGCAATCCTTACCTTCTTGAAGAAATCAGCCGCGCCCATGCGAGGCGCGGGAACGACGGGCGAGCGAGTCGACGATGACGGCAATGGCAAGAACTGCGCCTGTAATCATGTAGCGAAGCGCCGACGACAGATCGAGCATGGTGAGGCCGCTGGCGATCGACTGGGTGACGACGATGCCGAGCAGTGCCGAATAGGCGCTGCCGCGGCCGCCGAAAAGGCTGGTGCCGCCGATGACGGCCGCCGCGATCGCATTCAGATTGACGTCGCCGGTACCAGCCTGCTGGCTGGCCGAGGCCAGGCGCGCTGCCGCGAGTACACCACCAAGGGCTGCGAACATGGCGCATAGAACGAAGGCGCTGGTATAGATCCGCCGCACATTGATGCCGGCGCGGCGAGCGGCCTCGCGATTGCCGCCGACGGCGGACATCGACCGGCCCCATTGCGTGCGCGTCAGCGCATAATTCATGACGATGGCCAGCACCACGAACAGGGCGAACATCCAGGGAATGCCGCGATCCTGATTGAGATAGAAGGCGACGAATTCCAACGCCACGGTAATGACGGCCGCCTTCGCCAGCAGGCCACCGACGGAGGGCGCGGAGAGGTTCGCCTGCTTGCGCCGCCGCACGGTACCTAAGCCGGTCAACAACAGGACCGCACCCGGAATGAGCGCGAAGAGATACGCAAGCGGTCGAGGAATGACGAGAAGCTGGCCGAAGTTCACGATGGCCGAGCCATAGGGCAGATTGATCGACCCCGTCGCTCCAAGCAGATAGAGCTGCATGCCAAGTACGGCGAGAAGGCCTGCCAATGTGGCAACGAAACTCGGCATGCCTAGCCGGTTGAACAGTACGGCATAGATGGCGCCGATCGCGCCGCCGACGACAAGCGCCGCCAGGATCGCCAAGGCCACCGGCCAGCCCTCGTTGACCCAGAGCATACCGACCATGGCGGATGCGAAGCCGCTGATCGACCCCACGGAAAGATCGATCTCGCCAACCATCAGCACGCAGACGATGCCGAGAGAGATGATGCCGACTGTCGAGGCGTCGAACAGCAGGTTTGCCAGGTTGTTGCTGGACAGGAAGGTCGGGTTGAGCGTGCCGAACACCGTCCAGATGATCACGAGCCCGACGACGACGGGCAGCGAGCCTAAATCGCCGGAGCGGACCTTATCGATGGAGGAGCGGATGGTGGCCGCAAGCCCGGTATCATGGTTGACGCGGACGTCGCTGCGGTCGAGCAGCAGGGTGGATTGCTTGCCATTCTCGCTCATGGCTGGCCCCCTTCTCTGAGTTCCTGTTGGGCCTGACGTCGCCCTGCCCGTCGCGACACGGCATTTTCCGTGGCTCCGGTGATAGCGCTGACGAGTTCCTGATTTGACGTGTCGGGATAGAAGATCCCGTTGTTGCGGCCGAGGCGCAGCACGACGATGCGGTCGGCGACGGCGCGCACGTCCTCCATGTTGTGGCTGATCATGATGACGCCGAGCCCCTTGTCGCGAACGCGCTCGATGAGGTTCAGCACCTCGGCGGTTTGTGCGACGCCAAGCGCTGCAGTCGGCTCGTCAAGCATGATGAGTTTCGGCTCAAGCAGCAGCGAGCGGGCGATCGCCACCGTCTGCCGCTGGCCGCCCGAAAGCGATGCGATCGGGATACGCACGCTCGGAATGCGCGCCGCAAGCTCATTGAGCAAGGTCCAGGCGCGAACCTCCATGGCGGTCTCATCGAGCTTCATCGGGCTCAATTCCCGGCCGAGGAAGATGTTCGCGACGACATCGAGATTTTCGCAAAGCGCCAGATCTTGAAAAACCGTGGCAATACCGAGATCAAGCGCGGTCGCGGGATCGCTGAGCGTGACCTGCTTGCCGCGGAATGTGATCGTACCTGAACTCGGCTGGTGAACGCCGGCCAGAACCTTGACGAGCGTCGATTTGCCCGCGCCATTGTCGCCAACAAGAGCCACGACTTCGCCGGCATGCACATCGAGGTTGATATCCGTCAGAGCCGAGACGGCGCCGAAGTGTTTGGAGATCCCTTTGAGGCTGAGCACAAGCTCGCCCGATGGGGCTCTTTGGTCGGAAGCGTCACTCATGACAAGCCACCTTCTCGGGTTGAAATGCTGTTGGTTTCCGGCCGCCGAAGCGGCCGGATCTGGATGAGGCAAGGCTCAGCTGCCGATACCGAGCTTCTTGCAGCCATCGGCATAGCGGTCGATGCAGAGCTGGTCCGGCGTCTGGATCGGCTTGCCGTTCACAGTCTTGTCGATGATCTCGGCCTTCAGGTTTTCAGAGGTGACCAATGCCGGCGTGAAGAGCTTGGTCGGCGTGTCGAAGAGCTTCGTGTCGGCCTTCGGCGCCTGGCCTGATAGTAATTCGATCGCGACATTGGCGGCGGCGGCGGCCACGATCTCGCTCGGCTTGGAGATCGTGTTGTACTGGTCGCCGGAAATGATGAGCTGCAGACCGGCGATGGTCGCGTCGTTGCCTGTGACCGGCGGCACCGGATCGTAGCCGGCGGCCTTGAATGCGGCGACGGCTGCCCCGCCCGTGCCGTCATTGGCGGCAACGACACCGAGGATCTTCTTGCCGAAGCGGGTGATCTGACCGCTTGCCCATTGCTGCGCCTTCGGCGGCGCCCATTCCGGCGTGTCGAATTCCGCAAGCACCGGATAGCCGCCATCGGCCAGACCGGCATGGATCCCCTTCTTGATCAAGCCCGCAGCAGCATCGGTCGGCGAACCGTTGATTTCGAGAAGGCCGCCGTCACCCGCCTTCACGCCCTTGGCTTTCAGGTGATCGACCAGCGACTTGGCGATCATCTTGCCGATCTCTTCATTGTTGAAGGAGACGTAGTAGTCGGCGGCAGCCGACGGGATCGGGCGGTCGTAGGCGATGACCTTTACACCCTGGCTTTGCGCGAGCTTCACCAGCGAAGCGGCGGCAGTGGAATCAACCGGATCGAGCACGATGGCCTTTGCACCCTGCGAGATCGCCGAATTGAACTGCTGCTGCTGACGCGAAGCATCGCCATTGGCATTCTGGTAGATGACCTTGCAGCCGGCGCAGAGCTTCTTCATTTCCGCCTGGAAGCCGGGGAAATCATGCTCTTCATAGCGAGTGGAGCTCTGGTCCGGCATCAGGAAGGCGACGGTCGCATCCGTCACCTTGGCGGATTGCGCAAAGGCGGCGGTGCCGGCCAGAAGACCGGCGGCAAGCACGGCTATGCCGGCGACTTTCAGTGCGAAATGGGTCATTGGAATTTCTCCGTTCCAATTGGTAATGGTTTCCCTCGATCATCGCGGCCGTTCGCACGCGATGCTCTTGTTTGGTTGTCCGCAAACAACGGCCATCGGGCCGACGCGGCGGTATTTTCGGACAAGCCTTCTCCTTCGGACGGCAAATGTGCCTGCCCGTTCGCTTGCCCTGAATTTTGTCTCTCCTCCCTGTCCTCCCTTTTTTTAGGCGGCCTCCACCGCACGTGCGTGCTGTGCCAAGAGCGATCTGAACCGAGAGGGCGCCATGCCCTTCTGATCCAGAAAACGCCGATTGAAGTTCGAAATATTGTTGAAGCCTGCCGCGAAGCAGATGTCGGTGATCGTCATGTCGGCCTTGCTCATCAAGAGGTGGCAGGCGAAGTTGATGCGCAGACGATTGACATATTGCACCAGCGCCATGCCGGTATGGCGACGAAAGCTGCGGGAAAAGGCGCTCGGGCTCTGGCCGGTCAATTCGGCCAGATCGCACTCGCTGAACGGCTCGGTCAGATGCGCGTTGATGTAAGCCAGCGCCTGATTGACACCCGCCGACATGAAGCCGGATGGGTCCGGCTGATAGCCGGCGCTGGCGAGCGTGCGCGTGCCCTCGGCACGGCTCATGGCGTCGAGAATATTCATGAAGAGTTCGATACGGCGGATGCCCGATGCCTCGACCAGCTCACCGAGGATCGGGCCGACGATGACAGCCGTCTCAGGCGTGAAGAGCGCACCACGGCGGCTCGTTTCAAGAATACCTGCGCAGGCCGACAGTTCCGGAAAGACTTTACTGGCATCGGCAAAAAAGGATTCGGAAAATTGCAGCACGCGGCAGCGCAGCGGCAAGGTGACGCCGACGGGCACATCGCTCACCCAATTGTGCGGCAGGTTCGGTCCCGTCAGCACGAGATTGCCCGGTTCGAACTCACCAATGAAGTCGCCGATGAAATATTGGCCCGTCGTCGCGACGACGTGGTGGATTTCATATTCGGGATGGAAATGCCAGCGAACCGTGCGGTAGGGATAACCGTGTTCCCACGCCTTGAAGGATTCTCCGCTGCCGATCGCGACCACTTCCAAATCGGGGTTCATCGGCAAGCCTCCTTTTCATCCGTCCGCATAGCAACGGTTGCGGCGCCTCCTCCCAGAGGCCATCACGTCTTCTATGTGGTAAACCTACCCCTCATACGCGCCTGCCGCTACTACGCCTTGTACGCTCGACTGATACTTTTTTGACTTGAAGGGTGACTTATTTGGCGAAATGTGCAGTGCGGCATAGGCACTGCGATGCCGAAGGGTCGATATCCGGTATCGAGCGCCGAGAATTTCGCTTTGATCCGAGGCGTCAAAGGTATGTCCGCCGGTTTCGTTATTTCTGCTTCCCTTGATCGTGATGCCACTTGATGGCGAAGAACATGCCCGTGCCTAACACGAGAACCTTGAACAGAATGAAGACTAAAGGGAACCAATCCCACATTTCGAATATTTCCAGGCTAGTTGACACTATTTATCGTGAGGAGCACCACCCCGAAACTGATGCTCTGGCAGCTTTATTTTTTGTTCAAACCATCGTCGAATCCAACTTCGATCATGATATTCCCGTCCGCACGACATAGCGGTGCTATCGTCCATCTCGCCGCGACGGTCATCAATTCGAGATAAGGCCCACAAACCTAGCTCGCTTAGTGCGGCGTCTCGGTTGCCGGCAGGCGGACGAGCTTGCCTTCCTCGGCCTTATAAAAGTACTGACTGGCGACAAGCCAACCCTTCAGCGGGCGTAGAGGGGGGATGCAGGTCGCCACCATGAAGGGGCCAGTCAACAGAAACTGCACCCAGACCGGAGCGGAGAAGGCCACCTCCAGCCAGACGCCGAGAAGAACGCTCGGGATACAGGCGAAACAGATGACGAAAAATGCCGGGCCGTCGGCCGGATCGGCAAAGGAATAGTCAAGCCCACACGCCTCGCATCGTTTGCGCAGGGTCAGAAATCCGTCGAACATGCGCCCCTGACCGCAGCGCGGGCAGCGGCACCGGAGACCAGTCTGCAATGGGCTCAGCGGGGGATAGTCAATATCCATGACATTACTCCTGATTCAGTCTCGCAAATGAATGCAATCAATTGGTAAGTTGAATGCATACAATATATGTACAATGAATGGAATGATCGAGTCCAGTTGCCAGAATGACGCAGCTGTCTTCGTGCAAAGTGGGATAAATCGAAGCCACACGGCGACGGAGCGCGTAGATATGCATGGTTTGGTTTGCATCACAGCGGCGGCGAGACTTGACGAATCCCGCCATTATCGATGTGTTGAACATTCGTATGCTCGCCCTGCTCGTCGCAACCGGACAGATGCCAGTGACGCCAAGAACGACTGCGGCCGGGGTGTTTTGGGAGAATGCAATGTATGACAATATCATTTGCGCCATTGGGCTCGGCTCACGCGAACGCGCCGAACGCCTGTTGCGCACATCCCACGCACTTCTGTCTCCAGACGGCGAATTAACGGTCGCCCACGTTATCGAGCGCTTCCTCTCGGGGCGGGAAAGCCCGGACGAATGGGCTGTCTCAGCGATCACGGAAGCCGAGGAAAAGCTCAATGCCTTGTGCAGGCGTCTCGGCATTACCGCGACCATCGATGTGCGCATGGGCACGGCATCGACGACGCTGCTGACCATCGCCAAGGAGAAGAAGGCCGATCTGATTATCCTCGCAACGCATACGTCCGATATCATCGATCGCATATTCGGTTCGACGGTCGAATACGTCATCCGTCATGCGGAATGCTCCGTCCTTGTCGAGCGAGCCGACAAATCGCATGACGATATCGCTGGGAAAGCGGATACGGCGAAGAAGGCATAACGCTCCCTCGGCGTGGCCTTTCATGCTGGGTTGTCTGCGAATATAGCTCGGTTACGGTTTGCGCTGTCCCGTGGTGATGCTACATAGCCGCTCCGACCTCAAATCCAAGACGAGATGAATGACTGAATCCGCCATCACCTGGAGCATCGCCGGCCTGACAGCTATCGGCGTCGTTACACGCCCGTTCCGATGGCCAGAAGCGATCTGGGCTGTTCTCGGAGCAGCGCTTCTCGTTGCGCTTCGGCTCATCGGTCCAGCCGATGTATGGACAGGCATATCCAAAGGGTTCGATGTCTATCTCTTCCTGATCGGCATGATGCTTTTGTCGGAGCTCGCACGGCGCGAAGGGCTCTTCGACTGGGTGGCGGCAATCGCCACCGCGCATGCCAAGGGCTCTCCTCGCCGGCTGTTCGTGCTTGTCTATGTCGTCGGCGTGGTCGTGACGGTATTCCTGTCGAACGACGCAACCGCCGTCGTACTCACGCCGGCCGTCTACGCAGCCTGCCGTGCGGCACGGGTGAAGGACCCCATGCCATATCTGCTGGTCTGCGCCTTCATCGCCAATGCCGCAAGCTTCGTGCTGCCGATCTCCAATCCGGCCAATCTGGTGATCTTCGCCGGCGGCGAGATGCCATCCCTGTCGCACTGGATGCAGACCTTTCTGCTGCCATCCATCGTGTCGATCATCGTCACCTTCGCCTGCCTCTACTGGACGCAGCGCCATGCACTGGCGGAAGACACGATCGCCCGCGAGGTTGGCCAACCCGCCCTTTCCCATAGCGCCAAGCTGGCAGGATGGGGGCTGATAGTCACCGCCCTCATTCTGATCGTGGCGTCGGCCATGAATGTCGATCTCGGCATCCCGACATTTGTCGCGGGCCTCCTCACGACCGTCATCGTTCTCGTTCTTACCCGGCAAAATCCGCTGGAGACGGTTCGCGGCATCAGCTGGAGCGTAATACCTCTGGTTGCGGGCCTTTTCGTGATCGTCGAGGCGGTCAACCACACCGGGCTCACCGCCCTCCTGTCCGAAAAGCTGGCGTTGCTGGCGACTCAGTCGCAGACACAGGCGGTCGGCGCTGCCGGGCTTTCCGTTGCAATCGTCTCCAACCTCGTCAACAATTTGCCGGCCGGTCTTTTCGCCGGCAGCGCGGTGCAGGCCGCCCATGTTCCTGATTCCATTGCCGGCGCAGTGCTGATCGGCGTCGATCTCGGCCCCAACCTCTCCGTCACCGGCTCGCTCGCCACCATCCTCTGGCTTGCCGCTCTTCGCCGCGAAGGGCTGCATATGGGAGCGCTGGCGTTTCTGAGGATCGGCGCTCTCGTGATGTTTCCGGCTTTGATCCTCTCGCTTGCGGCCCTCGCACTGATCTGACTGTGAACAACATCGAGTTTATAGACGACCGGTCGATTATTTGTTAGGGACCGCTCATGATGACGAAGAGGAAATCGGAGCTGACTCGCAGCCATATTCTCGCAATCGGGCGGGAACTGGTGCTGCGCAAGGGTTTCGGAGGCGTGGGCCTGAAGGAGCTGCTCGAGCAGAGCGCCGTGCCGAAAGGTTCATTCTATTACTATTTCGCATCCAAAGAGGCCTTCGGCTGCGCTCTGCTGAAGCAATATTGTTCCGACTACGCGGAGCGGCTCGACACGCTCTTCGGCTGGAAAGGCAATGGCCGCCAGCGCCTGATGCTCTATTGGAATGCCTGGCTTTCCGATGGCAATACGGCCAGCCTCGCTGACCGGTGCCTGGTCGTAAAACTTGCCGCCGAGATCTCCGATCTCTCAGACAATATGCGCGTGATCCTGCTCGGCGGCGTCGAGGACCTCATTCGCCGCATCACCAAAACAATCACCGAGGGACGCGAGGACGGTTCGATTTCGCCATCCTGCATCCCGGAAAAGACGGCTCGTTCGCTCTATAGCCTATGGCTCGGGGCGGCAATCCTGGCGAAGCTAGGAAAAGACAAGACACCGCTCGACCAGGCCATGCTTGCCACTGAGCAAGCCCTTTCGGCACCCGGCGGCCTTTGATCCAAAGCAGGACCAGTATGTCAACACACAAGGAAAATACAATGCGCAGTGCCATCCACGATGTCTTCGGCGATCCGGCTTCGGTCCTTTATTTGGCCGACATGCCACTGCCGGAGCCTGCCGCCGGAGACGTGCGCATTCGCACCATTCTCTCCCCCATCCACAATCATGACCTTTGGACCGTGCGCGGCGCCTATGGCTATAAGCCGGTTTTGCCTGCCATTGGCGGCAGCGAGGCGGTTGGCTTTGTCGATGCTGTCGGGCCTGACGTCGACAAGGCGCTGATCGGCAAGCGCGTCGTTGCGGCCGGCGTCCATGGCACCTGGGCAGAGCAATTCACGGCGCCGGCAGCAAGCCTTGTTCCGGTGCCTGACGTGATCTCCGACGAAGCCGCAGCGCAGCTGATCGCCATGCCGTTCAGCGCTATCTCGCTTTTGGAATTCCTCAATGTCGAGCGCGGCGACTGGATCATCCAGAACGCAGCGAACGGTGCTGTCGGCAAGACCCTGGCCATGCTGGCACATAGCCGCGGCATACACATGATCAATCTCGTTCGGCGAGACGGCGGCATCGATGAGCTATCCGCATTCGGTATCGGCAATGCCGTCTCGACCGCGGCGCCGGATTGGAAGGCCAAGGTGCGCGCCATGATCGGCGACGCGCCGATCCGTGCCGCAGTCGATTCCGTCGGTGGTGTTGCGAGCAACGACCTGGCAGACCTGCTGGGCGAAAACGGCCTGCTGGTTTCCTTCGGCACTGCTGCCGGCAAGCCGATGCAGATCGCCTCGAGGGCCGTCATCTTCAAGCAGCTTACGATCAAGGGCTTCTGGGGCATCAAGATCAGCGCCGCCATGCCGGCGGAAGAGCGGCGACGGCTGATCAGCGAACTCATCACACGCGTCGCCTCAGGCGAAGTCAAGCTGCCCGTGGAGGCAGCCTACGACATCACCGATATCTCGGAAGCTGTGAAATCATCGCTGGCGCCCGGCAAGACCGGCAAGGTTCTGCTGAAACTGCTATAGGTTTTCCTGGGCCTTGGCGTAGCCGCAGCAGCAGACGGCTGGGGCGGCTTGGTGGCACGCGGCTGGATCGATTGCAGCGCCTGCGAACGATTGCGTAAAAATTTGCAGAATTGCTCTTGTCCCTCTAGTTACTAGAGGATGTAGCGATGGTTCCAAGAGAAAATCTGGAACCGCAACATGACATCGCCAACACAACAGAGCCGCTATCGCGTAGAGGGCATGGATTGCGCCTCCTGCGCCGCGAAAATCGACACGGCCGTTCGCCGGCTGCAGGGTGTCGAGGATGTTTCCGTCTCGGTCACCGCAGGCACGATGACGATCAAGCATCAGAGCGACCCGGACCTGCTGCCGAGCATCGCAAAGCGTGTCACTGGACTGGGCTACAAGCTTTTTCCACTGCCGCAAAGCAATGCCGCTGCGCCAAGGGTCGAAGAGAGCGATCAAGCCTGCGGCTGCGGGCACGACCATCACACGCACGAATCCGATGGCCGCAACCATGGTCATACGGGTCACGACCACGAGCATGATCACGGCGGCGACCACGATCACGGCGCCGACGGGCATCGACATGATCATTCCGGCCACAACCACGCTTCGGATGAGCGCGATGCTTCGGTTGCCGGCCTCCACGGTCACGATCATGGACCGACCAGCGGGCCATGGTGGAAATCCGCCAAGGGCCGCCTGACGATCGCAAGCGGTATGGCGCTCGCCGCCGCCTGCGGTATCGGCAAGCTGGTTCCGGCACTGGACGTCTGGATCTTCAGCGTGGCCATGTTGGTCGGCCTGTTACCGATCGCCAGACGCGCCTTCATGGCCGCAAGGATGGGCACGCCGTTCTCGATCGAGATGCTGATGACGATCGCCGCCATCGGCGCCGTTATCATCGGTGCCAGCGAGGAAGCAGCTGCCGTCGTCTTCCTCTTCCTGATCGGCGAACTGCTGGAAGGCGTTGCGGCCGGCAAGGCGCGCGCCAGCATCCAGTCCCTCACGGATCTGGTGCCCAAGACCGCGCTCATCGAGGAGAATGGCAAGACCCGCGAAGTGCAGGCTGAAAGCCTTGCTGTCGGCGCCATCATCCTGGTGCGCCCCGGCGACCGCGTTCCGGCCGACGGCGTGATCGTTTCCGGCGAAAGCGCCATCGACGAGGCGCCGGTGACAGGCGAAAGCACGCCGGTGCGCAAGGGCCTGGATGCAAGCGTCTTTGCTGGCACGGTCAATGGTGACGCCGCGCTGCGTGTTCGGGTAACGGCGGCAGCATCGGACAATACCATTGCCCGCGTCGTCAAGCTGGTCGAAGAGGCGCAGGAATCGAAGGCTCCCACCGAGCGTTTCATCGATCGCTTCTCGCGTTATTACACGCCCGGCGTCGTCGTTGTCGGCGCGCTCGTCGCCATCGTCCCGCCTCTGTTCCTGGGCGGCAGCTGGAACGAGTGGGTCTACAAGGGCCTTGCCATCCTGCTGATCGGGTGCCCATGCGCCCTGGTCATCTCGACGCCGGCGGCAATCGCGGCATCACTGTCTTCAGGCGCCCGCCGCGGTCTGCTGCTGAAGGGTGGCGCCGTGCTTGAGAATATCGGCAAGGTCACCGCCGTTGCTTTCGACAAGACCGGCACCTTGACCGAAGGCAAGCCCAAGGTCACCGATATTATCGGTCTCGGCATGAATGAAACGGACGTATTGCGCCTGGCAGCCGCGCTCGAAACCGGCTCCAGCCATCCCCTTGCCCGCGCCATCCTCGACCGCGCAGCTGAAGCCGGAACGGATATCCCTCAGGTCATCGATGCCAAAGCGATCGGCGGAAAGGGCGTCAGCGGCACGGTCGATGGTTTGGACGTGTTCCTCGGATCGCCACAGGCAGCCACCGACCACGTATTATTGACCTCGGAGCAGTCTGCCCGCATCGCTGCACTCAATGATGAGGGGAAAACGGTTTCCGTCGTGGTTGCCAAAGGTGCGGCCGCCGGCCTGCTCGCCATGCGCGACGAACCGCGCGCCGATACCGCAGCTGGTCTTAAGGCGCTGGCCAACGCGGGCATCAAGACGATCATGCTGACGGGCGACAATCAGCGCACGGCACAGGCAATCGGCAAAACGCTCGGCATAGAGGTTCGCGCGCAATTGCTGCCCGAAGACAAGCAGCGGATCGTTGGTGAGCTGAAGCGGCAAGGCTTGCGGGTCGCCAAGGTCGGCGACGGCATCAACGATGCGCCGGCGCTCGCAGCCGCCGATGTCGGGATTGCCATGGGCGGCGGTACCGACGTTGCGCTGGAAACGGCGGATGCCGCCGTGCTGCATGGCCGCGTCGGAGATGTCATCGAGATGATCGACCTTTCCAAGCGGACGATGAGCAATATCGGCCAGAACATCACCATCGCGCTCGGCCTCAAGGGTGTGTTCCTGGTGACCACGATCGTCGGCATTACGGGGCTCTGGCCGGCAATCCTCGCCGATACCGGCGCAACCGTACTGGTCACCATGAATGCGCTTCGCTTGCTCGCCTTAAAGCCGCGCCGGGTCGCAGTCTGAATTGTTGACGGGCGCCGACGAACAGGCCGGCGCCCTGATATCAATTCCGAGATTGCAAAGAGATCAAGATCTCCTGGCGGACAGATAACGGCGCGGCGACAGGCCGAATGCCTTCCGGAACATGGCGATGAAGCTGCTCGCGCTCGCATAGCCCAAGCTGTCCGCCACCTCAGCGATCGGTGCTCCCGCGCTCAGATGCTCCAGTGCCAGCAACAGCCGAGCCTGCTGGCGCCAATTTGCGAAAGACATGCCCGTTTCTGCATGGAACAGCCGCCTGGCTGAACGCTCGGATATGCCCGCCCGCTGCGCCAGTGATTGAAAGGTCTCCTCGCTGGCAGGGTCCTGCAGTACGGCGTCCGTGATGCGCAGAACACGCCGGTCCGTCGGCATCGGCAGATGCAGGCTTTCACGCGGTGCGGCCCGAACCTCATCGAGTAGAACGGCTGCGAGGCGACGCTGCTGCGCCGACAGCTTTTCCTCCCAATGCCATGTGGTTGCCCGGCGCACCAATGCTCGCAACACGTCACTGACGCTCAGAACACAAGGCGTCACCGGCAAACCGGCGCTGGCGTCGGGCGTCAAGAGAATGCCCCAGCCGCTCAGCACGCCGTTGATCCCCGCCTTGTGCATGACACCAGGCGGAATCCAGCCCGCACGCTGCGGCGGTAGCAACCATGAACCGCCTGGCGTATCGACACGGACGAGCCCGCTCTCAATGCAGAAAAGCTGACCGCGGCTATGCGCGTGCCAATCATATTCCTGAGTGCCGAGACGGAAGGCGCTGCCGGGTTCATCCGATCCCCAAAAGGCGATGAGCGGCGGCCCGTCGAGACGGTCGCCAATATCTTCGATGCCCATGTTTCGTTTGGCCGCTTTGCAACATTTAAAGACCGAATGTCGTTATCACGCTCCGGCGGCCTTCGGCTATATTTTCTCTCGAAAGATCGAAATCGACCAATGAATGGAATAGAAGACCCATGCAGGACTTTCATGTTGTCATCATCGGCGCTGGCCTCGGTGGCTTGTGCCTCGCACAGGGATTGAAGCGCGCCGGCATCCGTTTTGACGTATATGAGCGCGACCCGGCTGCCGATAGCCGCCTTCAAGGCTATCGCATTCGTATCGACGCAAACGGGCAGCAAGCGCTGGCATCATGCCTGCCGACCGCTCTGTTTGACCTCTTTCGAGCGACCGCCTCGACGAGCCCTCGATCCGCGTGCTTCCTGACCCCTCAGCTTCTGCCCGTTACGGGCCGCACGCCGGCGAGCTGGGATACGGGCGAGAATGACGACGACGGCGATCTGAGTGTCAATCGCCTCACCCTTCGCGAAATCCTGCTGTCGGGGATCGAAGATCATGTTCATCTCGGACATGCTTTCACCCACTATCGCTGCATGGACCACGGTCGCGTCGAGGTGCAGTTCGACGGTGCCGCCCCGGTTTCCTGCAATCTGTTGGTCGGCGCCGACGGCGTGAACTCGCAGGTACGCCGCCAGCTGGCACCCTATGCCGAGCCAGCGGATACAGGTTCTATATGTGTCTACGGCAAAAGCGAAATGCCACTGAACGATGCTGCCGACCTGCTTGGGAATGGAACGACGGTAGTCTTTGCCGATGGGTGCACGGCGATCTTCGATCTCATGCGCTTCCGCAACGATCTTCCGAACCTTGCCGCCATTCTCGCGCCCGATTGCAAGCTGACGTCGGTTACCGATTATCTCTATTGGGCACTGATCGGTCCGCGGCAAAGGCTTGGACTGGAAACATATGACCATACCCAAGATCTGCCCGTCTTGCTGAGAACCGTCATGCGCGGCTGGCATCCGGAGCTGAAGCAGATCGTCAGCCGGAGCAGAGCGACTGCCGTTGCCGCGCTCTCGGTCAGAAGCGGGCGCCCCGACGCCCTTTGGCCGTTCGGTCCAGTGACGCTTTTGGGCGATGCCATCCATGCGATGAGCCCTGCCGGCGGACTAGGTGCCAATACCGCGCTCGAAGATGCCCGCATGCTGGCGCAGATCCTGGCCGAAGCCGGCAGGGAGACAAAGACCACCTGCACGGCCTTGCTGGATTACGAAGCCGACATGCGCGAGCGGGCGACTTGCGCCATCGACACGTCGGAACGCGGCGCGGCCATGCTGTTTGCGGCCATCACCGATAAGATCGCCTGAGGAACACCATGACAATCGATGCGGCTACCTTCACCTTTCACGACGTCTCTCTTTGGCCGATCGTGCGCCATTCCGCTGCGGCTATCCAGCCGGGTTATTCTAAACAATGGGAGCACGAGATGGACGCCCTGCTTGCCATTTCAATGCCCTTTGTCATCATCATGGAAGGCGACGAGCACGCCGAAGAGCATAAGGATCGCAAAGCACGCGGCATATGGCTGAAGAAAAACAAGGCGGCACTCGCAACGGTTTGCAAGGCAGTCATCGGTATCGAGGCAAGCGCAATCAAGCGTGGCGCCATGCAGCTGCAGATGAGCCTTGCAACGAAGGCATTCGGCATAAAAATGGAAATCGTCGCGTCCCGTGAGGAAGCGCTGCATCTCGCCGAGCGGATTCTCAAAGGAAAGGACGCCGCGAGCTCTCTCGCCTGCTAACCGGCGCTATAGCCCGAGCGGTCTTCAGGACAGAAGCGAACCGGATCTGACGGGCGAGAGCCCGTCGATCCAACATCGCGGATGTGGGCGGCCGCAGCCCTCAGGATGCGGATCGTCGCAGGAGCGTGGTCTCCTTCCAGCCAAGCTCCGGAGCGATCAGCGTCACGAAATCATGGATGATCTGCCGATATTCCTCGTCGTGGAACTCATAGGGCAGCTCCAGCCGGAATTCGTTGACATGAGGCAAGATCGGATCCTTGCGCAGACGCTCCACTATCTCGTCCGAGGAGCCGACGATATCGCGGGCGAAAAGCGTGCGGCGTTCGCCCTGAGGTGAAAGTGTGCGCTCATAGCGGCCGGCGGCGTAGTCCGTATAGCGTTTGCGCGTGATCGCATCCGCGCTGTCGAAGGGCACGATGACCCGTCCGAGCGCCATCCGCCTCGTATCGCCGCCAGACGCGCGATAGGTTTCCAGCTGTCGCGATTGAGCAACGAAGAAATCGTCGGTCTGCTCGCCTGTTGTGACATTGCCGATCAGCAGATTGAAGCCGTTACGGCCGGCCCATTCGGCCGAACGCAGCGAGCCGCCGCCATACCAGATGCGATCGATCAACCCTTTCGCATAGGGCTGGAGGCGCGGACGCTGCGGGCCGAACGGTGTCTTGATAAGCGTATCGTGATTGCCGACATAGGTTCCTCTCAGATTATCGGCAAAGCGCAGCACCCTTTGGTGGGAGAAATCATGGTTCTCCCAATCGCCATCGAAAGCAAGCGGCCCGATCAGGTCCGCATGCAACGGACGGCCGGCACTGAGGCCGATGTTCAACCGGCCGCGGGAGAGCACATCCACGGTCGCCAGATCCTCGGCCAGCCGATAGGGGCTTTCATAGCCGATGGGTATGACGGCGGTGCCAAGCTCGATACGGCGCGTGCGCTGGGTCGCAGCCGCCAGAAAGGCACTCGCCGAGGAAATCCCGGGCTCCAAGTGCCGCTGGCGAACCCAGGCGCTGTTGAATCCCCTCTGCTCTCCGTATTCGAGCAATTGCAGGGTCTGTTCCAGACCGGCGAGTGGATCCTCGTCCGGATAATTTCCAGGTGTGAGAAAGCCGATATGGTTGATCGATGGGGCTTGGCGGCTCATGCGGCTGTCTCCTCAAAATTTCGGCAGGCCTGGCGGATTGGTTTCCGACGTCGGCAAGGCTTCCTCGGCAAGATGCCAATGATCGAGGATCTTGGCATAGGTGCCATCCTTGATCAGTCCATTCGTCGCGAGCGTCAGGGCCGGCGCAAGGCCACTGCCCTTTCGCGTGGTGATCGCGACATCCGAGCGATCCGGCCAACCGGCGCTCAGCGTGCCCACGCGCTTGATGTTCTTGTCGCGAGCGGCGATGTAGACAAGCTGGGCGTGCGGCTGCACGATGACATCGGCGCGGTTAGAACGCAGAGCCAGAAGGCTCGCCGCCTCGTCGTCGTAATATTGCAGCTCGATCGGCTTCAGGCCGGCTTTGACATCCTCATCGCTCCATTTCAGCAGGATGCGCTCCTGGTTTGTACCGGCGCCGACAATGATGCGCAGGCCGGCAGCGTCCTTCGGCTCCTTGATACCAGTGATCTTGCTGTCGTTCTTGACGAAGAAGCCGTGCAGGCCCTGTCGATAGGTGGAGAAATCGAACTTCTCCTTGCGCTGCTCGGTAACGCCGACATTGGAGATGACGGCGTCGTATTTGCCCGAGGTCAGCCCGAGCGGCCAGTCGATCCAGGCGACCGGGACAAGCTCGAGCTTCAGTCCGAGCACATCGGCAACCGCATAGGCATAATCGGGATCGGCACCGACCACCGTCTTGGCGTCCGTCGCATAGGTGGCAAGCGGCGGACCGCCTGGTGCGACCGCCACGGTGAATGTGCCTGATGTAACGAACTTGAAATCCTTCGGAATAGCGGCAATCGCCGCTTCGTTTTTCGCCGCGTGAAGACGTCCCGGCTGTTCCGGGCTCAGATCGAAATCTTCGGCTGCCATTGCCGGAGCAAGACCGGTCAGGGCAACCATCACTGTGGCAGCAAGCGCAGTTCTGAAAATAGTGCGGATAGTCACGGAACCTGTATCTCCATTTGAGATGGATGGGAGCGGACCGACGTGAGCCCCACTGACGCCGGTCCGCCCGACCAACATTACGAACCGCTCTTCGGCAGGCCCGCAGGGTTGGTCTTGGATTGATCGACCGCTTCGGCAGTCAGGCTCCAGCGCTTCAGCACTTCGCCATACTTGCCGTTCTTGATCAGATCGTTGAGTGCGAGGGTGATGGCATCGGCAAGGCCGGCGCCCTTTTTCGTCGTCACGGCGATTTCGGCCGTCAGCGGCCAACCGCCTGAGACGGTGCCGACAAGCTTCCTCGTGCCGTTGATGGCCGCCTTATAGGCCTGGGTCGCATTCGGATTGAATTCGACATCGGCACGACCGGACTGCAAGGCAAGATCGGCGGCGGCACGGTCGTCGTAATATTGAACCTCGATGGGCTTCAGGCCGGCTGCCACATTCTGCCGGTCCCATTCCAGAATGATCTTCTCCTGATTGGTGCCGGCCCCGGTGATCACCTTGAGACCCGCGACATCCTTGGGTTCCTTGATCGAGGTAATCTTGCTGTCGGCCTTCACGTAGAAGCCGAGTACGTCCCTGCGATAGGTGGAGAAATCGAACTTCAGCTTGCGCTCTTCCGTAACCGTCACGTTGGAAATGACAGCATCATACTTTCCTGAGGAAACGCCGAGCGGCCAGTCCTCCCAGGCGACCGGTACCAGGTCGAGCTGCAGGCCGAGGGAGTCGGCGAGCAACTGCGCGATATCGGGATCGGTGCCGACGACCGTTTTCGCGTCGGTCGCGTAGGTAGCGATCGGCGGATCCCACGGGTTGATCGCGACCGTGAACTTGCCGGGATTGACGAACTTGAAGCCCGGCGCAATCGCCTTGATCGCTGCCTCGTCCTTCTCGGCACGGATGCGATTGGATGTATCCGGGCTCAGGTTGAACTTTTCGGCCGCAATCGTCGGCGTCCCACTCATCGCTACCGCCGTCAGAACGCCGGCAACGATATATCTTGCTCTCTCAATGAATGTCATTTTCCTTCTCCTTTTTCAATTATAAGTTGTTGATGCTGTTATAATGATCCGGACGCCTGCCGCGTCGGAGCGTCGAATGCTTGCCTGCGACTGCTAGAGAACCTTGGCGAGGAAAGCGCGCGTGCGCGGATGCCTCGCATCGTTGAGGATCTGTGTGGGCGTGCCGGCTTCGATAACGTGGCCGCCCTCCATGAAGACGATGCTATCGGCGACCTCGCGGGCAAAGCCGATCTCGTGGGTGACGATGACGAGCGTCGTGCCGGTGCGCGCAAGCTCCTTGATCACATCGAGCACTTCGCCCACGAGCTCAGGATCAAGTGCGGAGGTCGGCTCGTCGAAGAGGAGGACCTTCGGCCGCAGTGCCAAGGCACGGGCGATGGCAACACGCTGCTGCTGGCCGCCGGAGAGCTGGCGGGGATAGGCATCGATCTTATCGCTAAGGCCGACGCGAGCGAGAAGCTCTTGCGCCAAGGCGGTCGCCTCGTCGCGGCTCACCCCACGTACCTGGATGGGTGCCTCGATAATGTTTTCTAAAACTGTGAGATGCGGGAACAAGTTGAAGTTCTGAAAGACCATGCCGATGTCGGTCCGGCGTTTCAGAATATCCTTCTCCTTGAGCTCATAGAGCACCTCGCCCTTCTGCGTGTAACCGACAAGTTCGCCATCGACGGAGATGAAGCCGCTGTCGACGCGCTCGAGATGATTGATGGCGCGCAGCAGCGTCGATTTTCCCGAGCCCGACGGGCCGATGATAGCCGTCACGCTGCCGGCCGGCAGGTTAAGCTCGACATCGTCGAGAACTTTCAGCGTGCCGAAGCTCTTCGAAATACCGTGAATGCGCACGGCACCGCCCTTGGCACGAAGATCTGTCACGCTCCGAAAAGCGGCGAATGCCCTGGTGTCCGAACTACCGTCTACAGTAGCGGGCAGCGGCCGCTGGAAGCGTTTGAAGAATGCCTGAAACGGCAAAGGTGTCGGATTGCGCACCGCACCCTTGGAGAAATAGCGCTCGATATAGTGCTGGGCAATCGATAGCACGGTCATGATGACGAGATACCAGACGGTTGCCACCATCAGCAGTGGAATGACTTCCAGATTGCGGCGGTAGATGACCTGCACCGTGTAGAAGAGTTCCGGCAGGGCCAGCACGTAGACCATGGAGGTACTCTTGGCGAGGCCGATGATCTCGTTGAAGCCCGTGGGCAGGATGGAGCGCATCGCCTGCGGCAGAACGATGCGGAACGCCTGACGGCGGCGCGACAGACCGAGGGACGCGGCCGCTTCCAGTTGCCCCTGATCGACCGAAAGAATGCCGCCGCGCACGATTTCGGCAAAGAAGGCCGACTGGTTCAGCGTCAGCCCGAGAAAGGCCGCAGCAAACGGCGTCAGGAGCTGCGTGGTCGGATAATCGAACAGAACCTTGTCGCTGAACGGGACTCCAATGCTAATGGTTTCATAGAGATAGCCGAGATTGTTGAGAACCAGCAGCAGCACGATCATCGGGATCGAACGCAGCAGCCAGATATAGCCCCAAGAGAGGCTCGCAAGCAGGGGCGACTTCGATACACGCGCCAGAGCCAATGCCGTTCCGAGGATGGAGCCCGAGACCGCAGCAAGCGCTGTCAGAAGCAGCGTCCTGCCAAGGCCAACCAGCACCGGCTCCGCAAAGAACCACTCGGCGAAGACGCCCCAGCCCCATCGCGGATTGGTAAAGGTGGAGTAGAGGACGACCGCCATGACGAGTGCGGCAAAGATCGTGCCGGCGGTTCGCCCAGGGTGCCTCGCCGGCACGATGCGATAACGCGAATAATCAGTCTTCGTCTCGGCGGCTCCAGTGCTTCGATCGACATCTGCAAAACCCGTCGTCAGCGCCATAATGCTTACCCCTTTTTGATTGTCGTTGATCCGCTACGCATTACCGGCCCGCAGCTGCCAAGCGCTGCTGCGAGCCCGAGGTTTCGGCGATATAGGCCAGAGCCAAATGGCTGATATCCTTCTCGAAAGGCAGGCTCTTGTAGATTTCCGGATCGACGGAGGTATCGAACAGGGCTGTGTAGCCGTTGTTGAGATAAAGCCCGACCGCCTCGGGTTGGCGAAAGCCTGTCGTCAGGTAGATGCGGCGATAGCCTTGCCGCGCCGCCTGGACCTCCAGTTCGACAAGCAGCCTACGCGCCAATCCCTGACGACGGAGATCGTGCCGCGTCCAAATCCGTTTGAATTCGGCGGTTTGCTCGTCATAGTGCTTGAAAGCGCCGCCGCCGATCGTCTCCCCGTTTCGGAGAAGGAGCAGGAAATTGCCATGCGGTGGCGCGAAGGCCTCCGGCGGATAGCGGTTGAGTTCGGCAGCCGCCCCTTCAGCATTGAAATAGCTGCCGTAGCGACTGTCATATTCGTGGATCAGTTCGTCGATCAGGGGCTTGGCGCGCGGGTCCAGCGTGGTCGTATAAAGAAACGTGTCGCTCATGTCGTTCGTCACCCGTTGTCATTCGCGAGGAAAGTTTCGGCCAGCCGCACCCAGTAGCGGGCTGCCGGCGCGATGATGGCATCGTTGAAATCGTAGCGGGCACTATGCAGCGGCGCGCTGTCGCCATTGCCGACGAAGAGGTAGCTTCCGGGCTTTGCCTGCAGCAGGAAGGCAAAGTCTTCGCTCGCAGTCCGCGGCCGGAAATCCGCCTCCACGGCAGCGGCCCCAAGCGCCTGCAAGGCGACATTGCGGGCGAATTCCGTCTCTTCGGCATGATTGACGAGCGCGGGAAAACCGAGGCGGTAATCGACCTCCGCCACGGCGCCAAAGCTTTCCGCCTGCGCGCGCGCCAGGGCGGAAATTCGTTCCTGCAATCTCGCCCGAACAGTCTCATTGTAGGCACGCACGGTCAGCTTCATCTCCACGCTTTCCGGGATGACGTTCGAAGCCGAACCGGCATGAATGGAACCGACCGTTGCGACCGCCATTTCCTGAGGATCGATATTGCGCGAGACGACGCTTTGCAGGGCCGTGATGAACGAGGCCGAAGCCAGCACCGGGTCGACCGCACGATGCGGCTCGGCACCATGCCCGCCCTTTCCAACGATCGTGATGACCGCCTTATCGACTGAGGCCATCGCCGGGCCGGCAACGAAGCCAAATTGCCCCGCCGGCACGCCGGGCCAATTGTGCAGGCCGAAGACCGCATCGACCGGGAAGTGATCGAAAAGTCCCTCCGACAACATTTTGCGTGCACCTGCGCCGATTTCTTCGGCCGGCTGGAAAATCAACCGCACCGTGCCGCTGAAATTGCCGCTTTCGGCAAGATAGCGGGCAGCGGCCAGCAAGATCGACGTATGTCCATCGTGACCGCAGGCGTGCATGACGCCGGGATTGGCACTCTCATAGGCGAGCCCGGACGCCTCTTCGATCGGCAGGGCATCCATGTCGGCGCGGATACCGATGCTGCGGTTGCCGTTACCTCGCCTCAGGGTCGCGACTACACCTGTACCAGCGATACCTGTTGCTACGTCGTATCCCCATTCCGCGAGCAGCGAGGCCACCTTTTTGGCGGTGCGATGCTCCTGAAAGGCCAGTTCGGGATATTGATGCAGGTCGTGCCTAAGCGCGATGATTTCATCGAGATAGGCGGCGATCCCTGTCTCGATTGGATCGGTAATCGAAGCGGTTTTGATGATGGCGTTCATGGTGATCGTCCTGGCTCAAGCGCCTACGGCCTTTGCGGGTTCGATATCGGCAGTCTCTGCCGCATAACGGCTTTCGCGATATGGGAGCCCGAGATGATCACGGAGCGTCTCGCCTTTCAAAGCGGGATCGAAATAGCCGCGCTCGGTCAGGATCGGCAGGACATGCCTGGAGAAATCGTCGAAGCCTTCACCGATAACGGGGAAGCCGAGGATGAAGCCGTCGGCGCCCTCTTCGTCCACCCAGCGGATGATTTCACTGGCAATGTGCTCGGCCGTGCCGATGAAGGAGGTTCGCGGCGTTGCCGCATCGAGCGCCACCTCGCGCAAGGAGAGCCCCTTCTCCCGCGCCGTCTTCTTGATACGATCGGTCGTAGCGCGGAAGTTGTTGCGGCCGATATCGCCAAGATCGGGAAACGACTCGTCCAGCGGATAGGCGCTGAAATCGTGATGATCGAAGAAGCGACCGAGATAGACGAGCGCCTCCTCGATGGTGACGAGATTGCGGATCGCCTGATACTTGGCTTCCGCCTCCTCCTGGGTCGCGCCGACGATCGGGCCGATGCCGGGGAAGATGCCGACATCGGCGGCGCTGCGGCCATGCGCGATCGCGGATTGTTTGACCTGCTTGTAGAAGATCTTCGCGTCTTCCAGCGGCCCGCCATTGGTGAAGACGGCATCCGCATGTTTGCCGGCCAGCCGGATGCCCGAATCGGAGGCGCCGGCCTGGAAGACCACCGGCTGGCCCTGCTTGGAGCGACCGATATTGAGGGGGCCTTCGATGCGGAAGAAACGGCCCTTGTGGTTCAGGCGATGCAGCTTGGATTTGTCGGCGTAGACGCCGGTCTCGCGGTCGCGCACGAAGGCATCGTCGTCCCACGAGTCCCAGAGCCCCTTGATCGCATCGAGATATTCGTCGGCGATCTCGTAGCGCAACTCATGCTCGGGATGCTCGCGGCTATAGTTGCGGCCGGAGCCTTCGAGCGGTGAGGTCACCGCGTTCCAGCCGGCGCGGCCGCCGCTGATGAGATCGAGCGAGGCAAACTGCCGTGCGATGGTGAAGGGATCGCTATAGGATGTCGAAACTGTGCCAACCAGCCCAAGTTTCGTCGTGAAGGCGGCAAGCGCGGACAGAATGGTCAGCGGCTCAAAGCGATTGAGGAAATGCGGGATCGACTGTTCGTTGATGTAAAGTCCGTCCGCGACGAAGGCAAAGGCAATACCCGCCTCTTCGGCCTTGCGGGCGGTCCTGACGAAGAAGTTCAGATTGGTGCTGGCATCGGCCGGAACGCTCGGATGCTTCCAGGCATTCATGTGGCCGCCGGGACCCTGCAGCATGATACCGAAAGTGACGTGTTTTTGAGCCATGATGATCCTCCTGGGACAGGCCGCTCAGGCAACGAGGGAAAGGCGTTCTTTGGCGAGCAATTCTATGGAGTTGAGCCGTTCGATCGCGGTCAGCGCCGGCGTGTCGAGCACGAATTCCTCGACGCCGTAACGGTGATGGAGCGCGTCAAGCTCGGCGCGGATCTGCGCCGCCGTGCCATGCAGCACGCTCGGCGCCTTCTCCTCGGTCCGGAATTCCGAAAAGCCCGCCTGACGCGCAAATTCCGCCGCCTGCTCCTGGGTGCCGACATTGACGCTTTGACCGTTGGGCAGGAAGAGCTTGACGATGCGCAGCTGACCGACACGCTCACGGGCATGGGCTTGGCTTTCGGCAGCAAAGGCTGCGAGCGCCAGGATCGGCACCTTGCCGCCCGTCGCATTTGCGTAGGCTTCGAAGGTATTGCGCAGATTTTCCGGATCGCCGTTCAGATGGCCGGCAAACACCAGCCTCCAGCCCTTCTCCGCGGCGAGCTTCGCACTCTCGACGCTGGCGCCAAGAAGGAAGCGCTCCGGCGCGCGTGGCGGAAACGGCGTCGCCAGCGCGCCATCGGAATGAAGGTCGGCCGCAAGATAGCTGTTGATATCGGAAAGCTGCTCGGCGAAGTCAGGCTTCTTTTCTTGATCGAACGCGCGCTGCAATGCCCGCGTCGAGAGCGGAAATCCACCCGGCGCCTTGCCGACACCGAGATCCACGCGCCCCGGCGCCAACGAAGCCAGGAGATTGAAAGTCTCGGCAACCTTGTAGGCGCTGTAATGCTGCAGCATGATGCCGCCGGAGCCGACGCGGATCCTCGAAGTTCGGGCAAGAAGATGGGCAATCAGGACTTCTGGCGCTGAACTTGCAAGGTTCGTCATATTATGGTGTTCGGCGACCCAAAAGCGATGATAGCCAAGTTCTTCGGCCCTAACGGCCAACCGTGTCGTGGCGCCAAGCGCATCGGTGGAACTGAGCCCCTGTTCGATCGGACTCTTGTCGAGAAGACTAAGGAGATAAGACATGCCGTTTCATCCATGTTTTCGCTCAATGTCGACCATGGAGCGCTATAGTCTATAAAAAACATAGATTTTAAGTTATTTAAGAAACAGCTTTCTTTTTCTTCCGCCGGATGCGGAAAAAATCGGCAGTTGCTCGAGAAAATTGCGTAGCGGCATTGACGATGCCCGGCGAGAACCTCGACGGATAGCCAGTTCAGCCGTGGAGGCCATGTCTACAGCAATTGCATGCAATAGATTGCCAAACCCCGCAAATCAGTTCACCTTTCGGCCATGCCAGATATCGCACGACCATTCGTGACCGATGATGACCCTGATCGGGACATTCGCTGCCAGGACGCGCTTCAAGCCGCTTATCGAGAATTGGTGAGCGCTGCGATCATGGCGGGATGGGCGGAACGCGAGGTCGTTCTTGCGATTGGTGAGCTCGCGGACAAGCACCTGCTCTCGCTTGAAACCAATGACAACGCAGATGCTTTGATTGCATTGCTCCGGCGGATGACCTGATGGCCCCATCCGGGTCACGTCGCAAGCGACCTTAAATTTCGGCTCTTTCGCTATCGAGGCGTGGGTCGGCTGTCCTCACGAGGGTAGGCGCTACAGTTCATATGTTGATGGCTGCCGGTTGTTTCCTTTGCTGGAAAGATGCCACGGTCGCAGTCTGTACGAATTCAGACAAACAATTCCTATTATAGTCTATAAAAATAGTTTGCTATTTCTATCGATCCACTCCCCGATTTCGCTAGGTTCTGCGCATTGCACTCACGGAACCGCCGGCAGATCTGATCCGGCCAAGGGGACTAGTTATGAAGTTCAACACACTGATCACTGCGGCCGTGATGGGTCTCGCCAGCATTTCGATGGCGGTCGGCGCGGCCGCTGCCGACAAGAAGGTCGTCGTCGCCTATCAGACCGATGCCCTGCCCTCCTCTGTCGCGATCGCCAACGGCGAGTTCGCCAAAGAGACCGGCTATGAGATCGATTTCCGCAAATTCAATTCCGGAGCTGAGATCTTCGCCGCCATCGCATCCGGCGACGTCCAGATCGGCTATGTCGGCTCAAGCCCGTTTGCCGCTGCCGCCTCGCGCGGGCTGGAGGTGAAGGCATTCTACCTCTCGTCCATCTCCGGCGTCGATGAAGCGCTCGTGGTGCGTAATGGCTCCGGCATCAACACACTCGCCGATTTGAAGGGCAAGAAGCTCGCGGCGGCCCCCGTTTCCACCGACCACTATCAGCTGCTCGCTCTCATCAAGTCTCTTGGCCTGAGCGAAAAGGACGTACAGGTCTTCGCCGTTCCGCAGCCGGAAATCGTCGCAAGCTACAATCGCGGCGATATCGACGGCGGTTTTGTCTGGGACCCGGCGCTCACCGAGCTGAAGAAGAACGGCAAGGTGCTGGTGACATCCAAGGACGTCGCTGACAAAGGCGCTCCGACGTTTTCCGCCTGGGTCGCAACCTCGAAATTTGCCGCAGACAATCCGAAATTCCTGAAGGCCTACGCCTCGGTGATCAACAAATACTACGCCTCGTTCGCAGCGGATAAGGCCGCCTGGGGGCCGGACAGCGACAACGCCAAGGCGCTCGCAAAGCTGCTCGGCGGCACGGCGGACCAGCAGGCCGCCGCGCTCAAGAACCTCACGCTGCTGACGCCCGATGTGCAGGCATCGGCAGCATGGCTCGGCGGTGGCGACCAATCCGGCGCTGCCAAGATCCTCAAGGATACTGCGGCCTTCCTGAAGAGCCAGGGAAAAGTCTCCGAAGTCCTGCCGAACTATGGTGCATTCGTCACTGCTGACGCGCTTGTCAGCGCAAGCAACTGATCCTCCCTGGCGTCGGCGCGCTTGTCGCGCCGGCGTCGCAATATCGAGAAAGCCCATGCTTCAAGTCGACCATGCCAGCGTCTTCTTTGCAGCGCGTGACGGCAGAACCGTTCACGCGCTCGATCGCGTTTCCTTCAACATTCCGGAGCGCGGTATCGTCGTAGCGCTCGGCGCGTCCGGCTGCGGCAAATCCACCTTGCTCAATGCGATCGCCGGCTTCCTGCCGTTGTCCGAGGGGAAGATCACGCTCGACGGAAGGCCCGTTTCCAGGCCAGGTGCCGATCGAGGCGTCGTCTTCCAGAAGGATTCGCTGCTGCCATGGAAGTCCGTCATCGACAACGTGGCGCTCGGCCTGCAATTTGCCGGACTGGGCAAGCGGGAACGCCGCGATCGCGCATCCGAGCTTTTGCGGCTGGTGGGCCTCACCGACTTTGCCAATGCTCTGCCCTATGAATTGTCGGGCGGCATGCGCCAGCGCGTCGGCATTGCCCGGGCACTCGCTACCGATCCCGACATATTGCTGATGGACGAACCCTTCGGCGCGCTCGACAGCCTGACGCGCGAGCAGATGCAGGAACTGCTGGTCTCCGTCTGGGCCAGAACCGACAAACGTATTTTCTTCATTACCCACTCGATCGAGGAGGCGCTTTTCCTCGGAACGGAGGTTCTGGTCATGTCTCCGAGACCGGGGCGTGTCGTTGCGCGTTTCGAACTCGATTTCGTACATCGCTTTGCCGCCAGCGGCGATACGAGAGCAATCCTGTCATCACCCGAATTCGGCAATCTTCGGGACGAAATTCGCGCGATCCTTCACAGCGCCGATCACGTCAGGAGTGCGGCATGAGCGATATTATCGAAACGCACCCAATCGCCGGATCTGAAAAGGAAACACACCCGAAGCTGGTTCGCATTCCCGGCTTCGGTGTTGGTGAAAAACCCACCGTCGCCATCAGCATCGCCACGGCGGTCGCCTGCCTGGCGCTGTGGTGGCTCGTCGCCAAGCTCGGTCTGGTGTCGCACCTCTTCCTGCCTCGACCTGACGAGGTGCTGACGCAGATCGGCGTCGTCTACCGCGATGGCTATGCCGGCGCCTCGCTTTCCGAGCACATATTGGCGAGCTTGTTTCGTATCGTCGTTGCTGCGGCCATCGCAATCGGGATAGGCATTCCCGTCGGTCTGCTGATGGGCCTCAACCGCTGGGCAAAGGGAATTCTGGATACGCCCATCGAATTCTATTGGCCTCTGCCTCCCCTTTCCTACCTGCCGCTGATGATCATATGGCTTGGAATCGGCGAAACCTCGAAGATCACCCTTCTCGTGCTCGCCATGTTCGCGCCGATCTGCCTGTCCGCCCAGGCCGGCGTGCGTTCGCTGCCACTGGAGCGGGTCAATGCCGCGCGTTCGCTGGGGGCAAACCGGCTGCAACTTTTCCTGAATGTCGTCCTGCCCTCGGCCTTGCCGGAAATCCTGACCGGTATCCGGATCGCCTTCGGCATCGGCTGGGGAACGCTGGTGGCGGCGGAACTCATCGCTTCGACGCGCGGCATCGGCTTCATGATTATGTCGGCATCGCAGTTTCTTGCAACCGACGTCGTCTTCGTCGGCATCGGCATCATTGCTGTCTGCGCCTTCGCATTTTCCGCCGCCATTCGTATCCTCGAGGCGGTCCTCGTTCCGTGGAAGGGCAAGCTTTAGTCGCAGCGGCCGGAAGCCGAGATCGCTGACGGCTCTCCTCACCATCAAGTCCCTCGTTGGGTTCAGAAGACTGACAGGCACAGCATGAGCAGCAATTGCGAATTTCTTTGGTACATCCCCAATGATGTCAAACCGGGCCATCGCGGCGATTCCGCCGTCGAGAATCATAACAGCCTGGAGACCCTGACCAGCCATGCCAAGGCCCTGGAAGATCACGGCTGGAAGGGCGCATTGATCGGCACCGGCTGGGGCCGCCCCGACACCTTCACCGTCGCGGCCGCACTTACCGCACGCACCACCAGCTTCGAGCCGCTCATCGCAATCCGCCCCGGCTACTGGCGGCCGGCGCACTTCGCCTCCGCTGCCGCCACGCTGGATCAGCTGAGCGGCGGCCGGGTGCGCGTCAACATCGTTTCCGGCAAGGACAATCTTGCCGCCTATGGCGACAGCGAGGGTGATCAAGCCCATCGCTATAGCCGCACCAAGGAATTCATGCGGCTCACCCGCAGGCTCTGGACCGAAGAGAACGTTACCTACGAGGGAGAACATTTTCGCGTCAGTGAATCCACGGCGGCGCCGCGTATCGAGCCTCGCGGGAAACGCCTGCATCCCAAGCTTTATTTCGGCGGCGCTTCGGATGCGGCAGAGCGTGTCTCCGCCGCGGAGGCCGATGTGCAGCTTTTCTGGGGCGAGCCGCTCGCCGACATCGCTGAGCGGATCAGCCGGCTCAAGACACTCAGCAGAGATCTTGATCGCGATCTGCCGCCGCTGGAATTCGGGCTGCGCATAACGACGCTGGTGCGCGACACGACGGAGCAGGCCTGGATCGATGCCGAGGCGAAAGTCGCCGAGATGGCTGAGAATAAGGGCGTCGGCTGGAACGATCACCGGCAATCGATCGCGGTGGGCCAGAAACGGCTATTCGATCTCGCCGCGCGCGGCGACATACTCGATGACAATCTCTATACCGCGCCCGGCAAGTTTGGCGGTGGCGGCGCCGGCACCACCTGGCTGGTCGGCTCCGCAGAGGATGTCGCCCGCTCCTTGCGCAAATACCGCGATCTCGGCATCACGCACTTCGTCCTCTCGGACACGCCATATCTGCCGGAGATCAAACGGCAGGGCGAGCAGCTGCTGCCGCTTTTACGCGGCTGAAGTCTCTCAGACGCCATATCAGCTTAGGCAGGGCTATTTCGATTTCACAGGCGACCAAGATCGGCCGTCGGGGTTTCATAACGTCGCTGAATTATTTATAGTCGAGGCTAAACATCATTACACGGTTCTTAATCATGGGGAGATGAGCCGCCTTGACGAAATTGCCTGTCGCCGCGGAAAGCCGTCTGTCGTCGACCGAGATCGAGACGCACGCCGAGGCCTTTCAGAAAAGCCGCGAAGATCGACGCACGGAATTGATGGAAGACTATGTCGAGCTCATCGCCGATCTGATAGAACATGCCGGCGAGGCACGCCAGACCGATATTGCACAGAGGCTGGGAGTAACGCAGCCGACAGTTGCCAAGATGCTCAAGCGGCTAGCCGAGGAAAACCTCATCACACAACGCCCCTATCGCGGCGTCTTTCTGACCGAAGAAGGCCAGCGCCTGGCCGCGGCAACCCGCCGACGTCACGAGATCGTGGAAGCGGTTCTCTGCCGTCTCGGCGTCGATCCCGATACGGCAAGAAATGATGCCGAAGGAATTGAACATCACGTCAGCCAACGGACACTCGAAGCCTTCGAGCGTTTCTTGAAGACGTGACTGCTTGTAGCTGGCAAAACCGATTGCAATCAAGCCAGAGCCTCTTCTGGGCATATTTTCAACAAGAATGAGTTCAAAAGAAATTGATGCGCAGCGTCCGGCTTGACCCGCTACTTGATGTCAACGCAAGCTTTACGAAGGCTTGCTAACCAGAACTTAGCGAACTGTCGGCCTTTGTATTACGAATACTGATTTTTATTGCCGGCGCAGGGAATCATGATGAACGCCCAGGACTTCAGCAGCACCATTTTCGATCTTGCCCCCGTCGCCATGTGGCTGGAGGACTTCAGCGGCGTCAAGGAGCAGTTCGAATTCTGGCGCGCTGAAGGTGTGACGGACCTGCGTTCCTATCTGCTTGCCGATTTGCAGCGCGTTGCGATCTGCTCGCAGAAGATCAGGCTTCTTGCCGTCAACGCCAGGACGCTTGAGCTTTTCGAGGCGCCTTCCTTCGAAACGCTTGTCGGAAATCTCTCGCAGGTCTTCCGGGACGAGATGCTGCAAAGCCATGTGAACGAACTTGTGGCGCTCTGGGAAGGCAAGACCGAATTTTCCGGCACGGCTGTCAACTACTCGCTCGGCGGCAAAAGGCTCGACATCCAGCTTCGTGGCATCATCCTGCCGGGTCACGAGAGCTCCTGGAGCCGGTTGCTGCTGACCACGGAGGACGTGACGGCTCGTGAGGAGGCAAGAAGACAGGAAGAGCGCCAGCGCCGCTATGCGGAAGGCATGTTCGAGCATTCGCCCGTTTCTCTCTGGGTCGAGGATTTCAGCCGCGTGAAAATCCTGCTCGATAAAATCCGCGATCGCGGCATTGTCGACTTTCAGGTCTTTCTCGATGTGCATCCGGAATTCGTCCAGCAATGCATGAGCGAAATCAGCGTCCTTGACGTCAATCAGGCAACCCTCGATCTCTTCTGTGCGCCGGATCGCCAGACCTTGCTTCACCGGATCGGTGAAGTGTTCCGCGGCGATATGGAGAAGCATTTTCGCGGGCAATTGATGGAATTGTGGAACGGTCGCCTCTTCCATCAGCGCGAGGTGCTGAACTACGCTCTCGACGGATCGGAGCGCCATGTTCTCCTGCAATTTTCCGTATTTCCCGGTTACGAGAACGACTGGTCGCTCGTGCAGGTGGCGCTGACGGATATTACCGCCCGCAAGAAAGCGGAAGCCTATCTCGAATATCTCGGCAAGCATGATGTGCTCACCCGGCTTTTCAACCGCGCCTTCTATATGGAAGAGCTCAACAGGCTGGAGCGCAAATCGCTTCGGCCTGTCTCCGCCATCATCATCGACCTCGATGGCCTCAAGGAAGCCAATGACGAAAGCGGCCACGACGCCGGCGACGCGCTGTTGCGCCGCATGGGCGAGGTGCTCAACAGCGTCGTCTCGCTGCCAAATCACGCGGCGCGCATCGGCGGCGACGAATTTGCCGTTCTTCTGCCAGGCGCCGATGAAATCACCGCCGCTGCAATGGTCGAGACGATCAACGAGCTGTTGAAGATCAACAACCAGTTCTATTCCAGCGCGCCACTCAACGTCTCCGTCGGCGTTGCAACGAGCCAGCCTGGCGAGACCATGGAAGCGATGATCAAGCGCGCGGATCTCGGCATGTACGAGCAGAAGAAGGTTCATTACGCCGCGGCCGCCGCCACCCGCCCACATCGGGCAAAGAACGGCGCCTGACGCCCGGCACTCAGCTAGAGCAGCCCTATAGTCTATTGAAACAATCCGTTTTCACAGGCTCGCTCACCGGGAACAAAGATCGCGAGTTCTCATTTGCCCCCCGGGGAAAGATGGAGTTTTGATATGGACGATCAAGCCGCCAACATCGTCGTCGCAACCCGCTCCGCGCTCGACCAGGCCTCGGCGCTCGCGGTTCAATATGGTTTCTCGCTTCTTGGCGCGATCATTCTCCTGATCGGCGGTTGGCTTCTTGCAGGCGTTATCAGCCGCTCGGCCTATCGCGTCATCTCACGCATTCGCGGCATCGACGAAACGCTGGCGATCTTCTTCCAGAATGTGCTGCACTACAGCTTGCTCATCCTTGTGTTCATCACCGTGCTTGGCCAGTTCGGCGTGCAGACCGCCTCCATCATCGCCGCTCTCGGCGCTGCTGGTCTCGCGATCGGCCTGGCGCTGCAGGGCACGCTTCAAAACATCGCCGCCGGCATCATGTTGCTGATCCTGCGGCCGTTCCGGGTTGGCGAATATATCGAGACGACGAACGTCAAAGGCTATATCAAGGAGATCGGACTCTTTGCGACGGAGATGAGGACGGCCGACGGTCTCTACCTCATGGCGCCGAACTCGACGCTCTGGAACACGCCCATCCTCAACCACAGCCGCGAGCCGGACCGCCGCCAGCAATTGTCCGTTGCCATGGGTGAGAAAATCGACATCGATCTTGCCCGCAAGACAATCCTCGACATCCTGAAAGCGGATCAGCGCATCAAGGCCGCGCCTGCACCGAAGGTCTATCTCGATGATCTGTCGGCCGATCAAGCCGTGCTCGACATAGAATACTGGACGATAACATCGTCCTGGTCGGATGTCCGGCATGACGTGGTGTCCAAGCTGAAGGCTCGACTTGCCGAACCGGACATTACAATCAAAACGGCCGCAGGCGTGGGTGGGTCCGACGAATGACCTCAACGAAAGCCAAGCCTGCCGCCGGCAGGG
The DNA here is from genome assembly GCF_000330885.1 of Rhizobium tropici CIAT 899. Classification (NCBI taxonomy): domain Bacteria; kingdom Pseudomonadati; phylum Pseudomonadota; class Alphaproteobacteria; order Hyphomicrobiales; family Rhizobiaceae; genus Martinezella; species Martinezella tropici. The sequence goes on along the minus strand of NC_020062.1, from coordinate 955,450 downwards.
AGCTGAGCAAGCGGCAGGCTTTGCGAGGCACGACACCTCAAGCAAGATCGATTTCTTGCGAGGTCTAAACTTCCGCTAGCCGCATTTGTTCCGCATCACCCGAACTCTGCGGTTACCCTACCATTTGATGCGATAGTCCAGACGGACATTGCCAGCTGGCGCCAAAGTCTGCGGATCAGCAAAAGACGCTGAGAAATTCAGGTTCGGCGCCAAGGGTTGGCGAAATGAGATCGTGCTGGAAAAGGCACTGCCGACGTCCTTCAGGTTGCCGATCGCGGAGATCGAAGTTCCTGTCCAGGGAACGGCAACGGTAACGGCCTGCGTCGCGACGATGGAGTTTGCCGCGCTCCGCGTGCCCGCGTAATTTACGTTCAGCGACCTCGAAGTGCTCATGTCCAGGTTTTCCGACACTGTCCAGCTCCGCGAGCGCTCAAGGCAAAGCACTCCCGTGCTATTGAGCGCATCGACCCTCAACGACACCTCGCGGCGCCATACGGTCGAAAAGCGCTTGTGATCGTCGATTGCCGTGCCCCAGAGCGTTGCCAGGCTGCTGCTTCGCAAGATCGCGCCGGTGGCGGCGCTACCAAGCCCGAGATCCATGCCGGCGCTGACGTCCCAGGCCATCGGCAGCCGGAAACCGAGAGTGGCCTTGTATGTTCTGGGTGCGACCTTGACCGGCGACCAGATCATCAGATCGCTGGCTTTGGTGACCTGCGGCAAGCTGACACTCGCAAGAAGACCAAGAACGCCGCGGAGGACGCGTTTTGACTTGAAGCCCATGTTAAAGCCCGCATTCTCTATGCCCCGACCTCGTGATGTTCAGGGCGCAACAAGGCAACAGCCAGACACGGGAGCAACCGCATTCCGGCTTCGGATTGATTTTGTTCGGTTAAGCGCCAGCAAAATTGCGGCACATCGGAGCCAAGACTAGCGGCATCCGGTTGAAGGGAATGAAGCCGCTTCCAATCAAGCAGCATCCTTCGTCTAAAAGAATCCCATCCGGGGCCACGCTTGTAAACCCCTTGACCTCAAGTTTTTTGCTGCGTTGCACACATGTCGCACCCGCGACACCGCGGCACGAAAGCGACGTTGCTGTGAGTGGCCTGAAAAACCAGCCTTGAGGCGACAAATATGTCTCCATCAAAGGGATGATCACATTCCCGCGAGTCGCGAGGTGCAAAGCATTGAAGCAGTCGTTCACTCCACCCGAAGCCCAGCCTTCTTCAAAATCGGAAGCACCCGATCGCAGAAATAAGGCAGTTCCTGCGTATAGTTGACGAAGGACAAGGCGATGCCGGCATAGCCTTGCTCGGCAATGGCAATCATCTCTTCGGCAATGCGCTGCGGCGTGCCGATCAGCGGATAGCTGCCAGCTCCACCGGCAAAGCGCTGCCGGTAGCGCTCATAGGCCTCGCGATCATGGGATTGCGAGAACTCCTTCTTGCCGGCCATGTGCTGATCGACGGCGGCGTGATCGGCCATGGTCACGGCATAGCGGGTGTAATAGTCCTCCGCCTCCGCTTGCGTCTCGCGGCAGACGACGTGACAGACCGTATAAACGCCGACCTGCCTGCCCGTGCCTTCCGCCCGTGCAGCGATGTCGGTCACATGCTTTCCGGCTTCATCAATCTCGGTAAAGGTGGTGAAGAGATAGTCGCAATGCGCGGCAGCAAAGTCTCGGCCGGGGCCGCCGAAAGCCGCATTCATCGTCACCGGCCGCGGCGCCTGCAGGCTGGCAGGGCGGCTGACGGCTTCCTTCAGATTGTAATAGGTGCCCATATAGTCGATCGGCTCATCAGAGGCATAGAGCCTCTCGACAATTTCGAGCCATTCGCCCGCCTGGTCGTAGCCCTTTTCGACTAGCGGCACGCCGAACATACCGAATTCCTTCGGGTTCCAGCCGCAGACAATGTTCAACCCCGCCCGCCCCTGACTTATGTGATCGACCGTCGCAAGCGACTTCGCAGCATAAAGGGGATGGACGAGCGGCACGTGCACCGTCATGAAAAGGCCGATCCGCTCGGTCGCGGCCGAAAGCGCGGCCGCCCAGGTGAAGGTCTCGAACGACCATTCGCGCACGCGGTTCTTGCCTCCAAAACCGCGCCAGCGGGCAATCGGCAGAAAGAACTCGAGCCCAGCCCGGTCAGCGATCTGTGCGGCGGTCAGATTATCCTGCCAGCCTGCCGTCCAGCGCTCCGGCACATCGGTGATGGCAAGGCCGCCATCCGCATTGGCAGAAAAAACACCGAGCTTCAGCCGGTTCGGCCCCTTCAGCGGATGCATCTTCAAGGCGGCTTCCTCCTCCCGAGTTCACCTCGCGTCTATCCTGCCGAAAATCTGCAGTGACCCGAAGGAAAATGTGTGAGCGTTGGCAAGAAAAATTTCAAGCTTAAAATTTTTCGATCAGCACTTAACAATCAACCACCGGGCACAAGGCTCTTTCGTCTCGCCTGTTGCGATGCCATGCGCTTGTCGCCTGCGAAGAACGGGCCACCATGCCGGTCCAGTTCGGTATGCGTCAGGTTGCACAGTGCCTCAACATCTCCCGCTGAGGCCCGACCGAAAGCATCGTCGAAGCTATCGGCCAAGTGCCAATCCACCTCACGAAGCAGGCGGGGAATCCATTTGCCCCTGCCCGACCATCTTCCTCGTCCCAGCAGCATAAGGTCAGCCAAAGGCTGGTAGAGTTGCGCGGCAATCGCTTGTATCTCCGGAGCCGCCGGCTCACCATGAAGGTCATCGAGAAGATCGGTGATCTGATATTTCAGAGCATTCAGCTTCTCACCTTCCAGCCCCGGTGGGCTGGCATGGAGAATGCTGGCAGCATAGTCCCTCCAGATCTGCCCCTTGTCAGGATTTGGCCCGAGGATCTGGCCTGTCGCAACCATATGAATGATAACGGGATAGCCGCGCGCAATATCGCTCTCAAAGAACCAGCTGAGCGTCTCCGGGTCGTGAACAAACACTTCGAATGGGAACTCGCCCTCGATAAAGGTTTCGCGCCAGGCGGTTTCGAGCCGATCGAAGACCACGACCAGATCGATGTCGGAGCCCTTTCTTCCCTCGCCTCGTATGATCGACCCTGAGGCAAAGGCAAAGGAATAGTCCGGAAAACGGCTTGCGAACCGGGCGTGTCGCCTGCATCGCCGTTTCGAATATGCTCATTTCGCTCTCCAAACATCAATTGTCTTGCAGGTCCGATATGCCCGCCAGGGTCCGAGCAGGCAGGCATCGGCTCCGCAAGCTCAACGGCACTTCGCCGCCGCCATAATTGGCCGACAGCTGGCTGCAATGCTACGAGGCCAAAGGCAACTCGAAGCTTCGCTTCAGCGTTTCCATCGGCACATCGGTCTTGACGTTCAATACGCTCGGGATGCGCGTCAAGTGGTCGGCCTGAAAACGCCAATAGCTGTGCAGATCAGTCGTAACGATGCGCAGGACGGCATCGCATTCACCCGTGGTCAGATAACATTCCATGACTTCAGGAAATCGCCTGACAGCCTCCGCAAACTGCAGGGTGACTTGCGCATCCTGCGTCTTGAACCAGACGCGGGCGAACACGGTGAGGCCCGCTCCCACCTTTGCCGGGTCCAGAACGGCAACATAGCGATCGATGATGCCGGCATCCTCCAGCAATCGCACGCGGCGAAGACAGGGTGATGGCGACAGCCCCACTTCCTTCGCAAGATCGACATTGGAAATGCGTCCATCCCGCTGCAACACCTTGAGAATACGCCGGTCTATCTCGTCAAGAGTCGATGACACAATATAGCTCCTGAGAACGATCCAGTGGAATAATATGCCAAACTCTCTCGTAATCTTGAACTCTTTGCAAGCTCATTGCGCGAGGATTGGCCTATCGTTTCAGCCGTCAACATGGAGATGAAAGCTGATGTCGAAAAAGCTCAAGAAAGTCGTGCTCGCCTATTCGGGAGGACTGGACACATCCATCATCCTGAAATGGCTGCAGCAAACCTACGGCTGCGAAGTCGTGACCTTTACCGCCGACCTTGGCCAGGGCGAAGAGCTTGAGCCCGCCCGCCGAAAGGCCGAGCAATTGGGCGTGACAGATATCAGGATCGAGGATGTCCGCGAGGAATTCGTTCGGGATTTCGTTTTCCCGATGTTCCGGGCAAACACGCTCTATGAGGGGCAATATCTCCTCGGCTCCTCCATCGCCCGCCCTCTCATCGCCAAGCATCTCGTCAATATCGCAAGCGAGGTGGGTGCCGATGCCATAGCCCACGGCTCCACAGGCAAGGGCAATGACCAGGTGCGTTTCGAACTGGCGGCCAATGCGCTTGATCCATCAATCAAGATCATCGCGCCATGGCGCGAGTGGACCATCCAATCGCGCACCCAACTGATCGAATATGCCGAAGCGCACCAAATTCCAGTGCCGAAGGATAAGCGTGGCGAGGCTCCCTTTTCGACCGACGCAAATCTCCTGCACACCTCTACCGAGGGCAAGGTCCTTGAAGATCCGGCCGAGATCGCGCCATCCCATATCTACCAGCGCACCGTCGATCCTCTGGAGGCACCCGACGAACCGGAAATCGTCATCATCGGCTTCGAAAGGGGCGATGCCGTTTCCCTGAATGGCGAAGCAATGGCACCAGCTACACTCCTGACGAAGCTCAATGAATTGGGCGGCAGGCATGGCATCGGCAGGATTGACCTTGTCGAGAACCGTTTCGTCGGGATGAAATCGCGCGGCGTTTACGAAACTCCAGGCGGCACGATCCTGCTTGCCGCTCATCGCGGCATCGAATCCATCACGCTCGACCGCGCCGCTGCACATTTGAAGGACGAGATCATGCCGCGCTATGCTGTGCTGATCTACAACGGATTTTGGTATTCGCCCGAGCGGGAAATGCTGCAGGCATTGATAGACCGGAGCCAAATCCATGTCAGCGGCGAAGTGACGCTCAAGCTCTGCAAGGGTTCAGCCAGCGTGATCGCGCGCACCTCGCCCGCTTCGCTCTACTCGACCGATCTTGTCACCTTCGAGGAAAGCTCCGGAGCATACGACCACCATGACGCCGAGGGCTTCATCAAACTCAATGGCTTGCGCCTGAAAAGCTGGGCAACGCGAAACGCTAGAATAGCCGCCTCTGCTATTGACCTCAACTGCACTTGAGGTTGCAGAGTGGCTGGCATAATGAGGCCGACCCGCAATGAAGATATTGAAAGACGAGGATTTATGCCCTGCCGCAGTCATGCGTGGGGCAATCGATGCCTTGGAAGCAGCTTTCCGAGCCAAGGCCGCCGGCAAGCTGGTGTCCCCACCCCGCCATCACGTCTCCTTTCCCGATCGTGGAGACATCGTGTTCACGGTCGGCGGCATTGATGGCGAGCGGCCGCTTGCCGGCTTTCGTGCCTATGAGACTTTTGATGGCCACCAGCATTCACAGGTCGTCGCAGTTTGGCGTGCTGATACCGCTGAACTTCAAGGGATCATCTTGGGCGAACGGCTCGGCCAGATCAGGACCGGGGCAATCGGAGGCGTAGCCATCCGTCTCCTCAGCGCCGCGGCCGCCCGCACGGTCGGCATCATTGGCAGCGGTGCTCAGGCGCGAACACAACTCATTGCCGCTGCCGCCGTTCGCGACATAAGCTCCGTCCATGTCTTCAGCCGGAACCCAAGAAACTGCGTCGCCTTCGCTGAAGAGATGCAATTGGAACTCGGCATTGCCGTTGAACCGGTTACAAGTGCCGCAAAAGCCGTGGCCAATGCCGATATCGTGTTATGCGCAACAAACAGCGACAGGCCGGTGATCGATGCTTCGGATGTAAAAGCCGGCGTCCATATCAATACGATCGGCCCGAAGACGCTCAAGGGGCACGAACTCGGCCTGGATGTCGCGAACATGGCCAGCATCATCGCCACGGATTCCCTTGAGCAAACGCGCGCCTATGCGTCTCCATTTTTCCTTTCCGGAACCATGCACGAGGAGCGAATGCTCGATCTTGCGACAATAGTCGCCGGCCATACGGCCGGTCGAACGTCGCTCCTCGACACGACGCTCTTCTGTTCGGTCGGCCTCGCGGGCACGGAAGTCATCGTAGCATCGGCCATATTCGACACGATTTGACCACCTTGGAAAAGGCGGTGACTACTGCGGGGTGACCTCGCTCAGCAGCCAATCTTGAAACAATGTCGCCGTCTCATTCGTCTGCTTCTTTTCCGGCATGACGACGTAATAGCTGTTCTCGGTCGGCATCGGCAGATTAAACAGCGGCAGAAGCGTGCCGGCCTTGAGCTCATCCTCGATGAGATAGGTGGGCAGAAGCGCCACACCGAGCCCGGCGATGGCTGCTGCGATGATCATGGAAAACTGGTCGAAGCGCGCGCCGGGATAGGCGTTCTCCGTCGGCAGCTCCTGCAGATCGAACCATTGCGCCCAGAGCTTCGGACGCGTTGTCAGGTGCAGCAGCGGGGCTCCTGACAGCTCGTCCGGCGAGATCAGACCCAGTCGTCCGGCAAGTTCCCGGCTGGCGACGGGGAGAACGGTTTCGTTACAAAGAAAAGTCGCGACGGCTCCCGCCCATGCCGGCAGACCGTAGTGAATGGCGAGATCGAAATTATCCTCCTCAAAATTGAAGGGCTTGGACCGGGATTCTACCGTGATGGCGACATCGCGATGTTCGTCGAGAAACCGGCCGAGGCGCGGCACCAGCCAACGCGTACCGAAAGTCGGCAAGGTCGCGACCTTCAGCGATAATTTCATCTGGCCGGCGGCAACGGCGCCGATCATCAGCCGCTCGGAGCGCAGAAGCAGGTCCTTCACCTCCGGTAACAGCCGAAGCCCGGCCTCGGACAACACGACGCGCTGGCGAACACGCTCAAACAGCTTCAGACCTGTCTGTTGCTCCAGATCGCTGATCTGACGGCTGACGGCGCTTTGGGTAAGATTGAGTTCTTCGGCGGCACGCGAAAAATTCTGATGGCGCGCGGCGCATTCGAATGCCTGCAGGTTGACGATGTCAGGGATGAGGCGGCGGCGCATGATCATTCCATTTTTGCATCAAGTTAGAATTTTCTCTCACAAGACCAGCCGTCGAACAAGAGATATTCTGCCAGATAGGAATGACATAGTCTTTCAGGAAGAGATCGCCCATGAAGCCTGATCACGTCTCGACCAGCGATATTCGCAGTGCTTTTTCAGCCGCCATGTCGGCGATGTATCGCGAGGAAGTCCCCGCCTATGGCACGCTCATGGAGCTGGTCGCTCGCGTCAATGACGAAACGCTCATCGCACAGCCCAAGCTGAAGGAGCGGCTGGAGGCGACCGATTATCTCGATCGTATCTCCGAGGAGCGGCATGGCGCCATCCGGCTCGGCACGGCGGCGGAACTTGCGATGATGGCCCGCGTCTTCGCCGTCATGGGCATGTATCCCGTCGGCTATTACGACCTCTCGACCGCCGGCGTGCCGGTTCATTCGACCGCCTTCCGGCCGATCGGCGATGCGGAGCTGAAGCGCAACCCCTTCCGCGTCTTCACCTCCCTGCTGCGGCTCGATCTCATCGCCGATGAAGATCTTCGCAAGGCCGCCGCGGACATTCTCGCCAAGCGCCAGATTTTCACGGAAGGTGCCGTAGCACTCACCGAAAAGGCAGAGCGCGAAGGCGGCCTGAACAAGGACGACGCCCAGCGCTTCGTCGGCGAGGTTTTGGAAACCTTCCGCTGGCATGACGAGGCCAATGTTGATGCCGGCATGTACCATCGCCTCCATGATGCCCATCGCTTGATTGCCGATGTCGTGTCCTTCAAGGGGCCGCACATCAATCATCTGACGCCGCGCACGCTCGATATCGATCAGGTGCAGGCATTGATGCCGGATTATGACATCGCCCCGAAGGCCGTCGTCGAGGGTCCTCCGACACGCAACTGCCCGATCCTGCTACGCCAGACCTCGTTTAAGGCGCTAGAGGAACCCGTTTCCTTCCGCAATGCCGATGGCGTCTGGGAAGCCGGCTCGCATACCGCGCGCTTCGGCGAGATCGAACAGCGCGGCATTGCGCTGACGCCGAAGGGCCGCGCGCTTTATGACAGGCTGCTCGATCAGTCGCGCAAGATCGTACGCCCCGCAGCCGACGGATCGAACGCGCGCGATTATGAGGCGGCACTTGCCCAGAGCTTTGCCAAATTCCCGGATGACTGGGCAACAATCCGCGCCGAAGGGCTCGGCTATTTCACCTATTCGCTGACCGCCAAGGGCCAGGCCGCCGCAACGAGCCATGGGGATATCGACGCGCTGATCGACCAGGGCTTCGTCCAGTTCGATCCGATCGTCTACGAGGATTTCCTTCCCGTCAGCGCCGCCGGCATTTTCCAGTCCAATCTCGGCGATGGCGCGCAGCAGGACTTCGTCGCCAGCCCAAACCAGCAGCGCTTCGAAGCCGATCTCGGCATGAAGGTGCTGAACGAATTCGACCATTACGCCGGCATCGAACAGGCGTCGATCGACGCCTGCCTACGAGCCCTTTCCAAACAAGACGCCGCCGAGTGAGGTGATGCGGCGATATCAGCCGCGCGCCACCCGGATCAAGACAAGTGGAGTTTCACAAGATGAATATCGCAGCCAAGACCCCTTCCGTTGCAGCCGAAGCTGCCGCCATTCTCGAAAAGCTTGGCGTCGACAAGGCGCTTTATACTGAGGGTGACATGCCCTCCTACTCTCCGGTGACCGGCGAGAAGATCGGCAGCCTCAAGACCGTTTCGGCCGATGAAGCGGCGAAGAAAATCGAGAAGGCGCATGCCGCATTCCGCGCCTGGCGCCTTGTTCCGGCACCGAAGCGCGGCGAACTGGTTCGTCTGCTCGGCGAAGAACTGCGCGCTGCCAAGGACGATCTCGGCCGCCTGGTGTCGATCGAAGCCGGAAAAATCCGCTCCGAGGGCCTCGGCGAAGTGCAGGAGATGATCGACATCTGCGATTTCGCCGTCGGCCTGTCCCGCCAGTTGTACGGTCTGACGATTGCCACCGAGCGCCCGGGCCATCGCATGATGGAAACCTGGCATCCGCTCGGCGTCGTCGGCATCATCTCAGCCTTCAATTTCCCGGTCGCGGTCTGGTCATGGAATGCAGCGTTGGCGCTGATCTGCGGCGACGCTGTCGTCTGGAAGCCGTCGGAAAAGACGCCCCTGACCGCTCTTGCCTCGCAGGCCATCCTTGATCGTGCGCTTGCCCGCTTCGGCGATGCGCCGGAAGGTCTTTCGCAGGTACTGATCGGCGATCGCGCTATCGGCGAAATCCTGGTCGACCATCCGAAGGTGCCGCTCGTCTCCGCAACCGGCTCGACCCGCATGGGCCGTGAAGTCGGGCCGCGGCTTGCCCAGCGCTTTGCTCGCGCCATTCTCGAACTCGGCGGCAACAATGCCGGCATCGTCTGCCCTTCGGCCGATCTCGACATGGCATTGCGCGCCATCGCCTTCGGCGCCATGGGCACGGCCGGCCAGCGCTGCACGACGCTGCGCCGCCTCTTCGTTCACACAAGCGTCTACGATCAGCTCGTTCCGCGGCTGAAGAAGGCCTACGAGAGCGTATCGGTCGGCGATCCCCTGCATTCCTCCGCGCTCGTCGGTCCGCTGATCGATAAGGCGGCGTTCGACGGCATGCAGAAGGCAATTGCTGAGGCTAAGGCCCATGGCGGTTCCGTCACCGGTGGCGAGCGCATCGATGTCGGCCATACCGACGGCTATTACACAAAGCCGGCGCTGGTGGAAATGCCGAAGCAGGCAGGCCCGGTCATGGAAGAGACCTTTGCGCCCATCCTCTATGTCATGCCCTATGACGATTTCGACACCGTCATCGACGAGCACAATGCCGTTGCCGCCGGCCTGTCCTCCTCGATCTTCACGCGCGACATGCAGGAATCCGAACGTTTCCTGGCAGCCGACGGCTCAGATTGCGGTATCGCCAACGTCAATATCGGCACCTCGGGCGCTGAAATCGGCGGCGCATTCGGCGGCGAGAAAGAAACCGGCGGCGGTCGTGAATCCGGCTCGGATGCCTGGAAGGCCTATATGCGCCGCGCGACCAACACCGTGAACTACTCCAAGGCCTTGCCGCTGGCGCAAGGCGTCTCCTTCGACATCGAGTAACCTCCATGACGATCGCCACGAAAATCGAAGAGGCGGGCTTCAAGCCCGCTTCGCGGATCGCCTCCATCGGCGTTTCCACCATTCTTCAGATCGGCGCGCGCGCCAGCGCGATGAAGCGTGACGGCCTGCCCGTCATCATTCTCGGTGCAGGCGAACCGGATTTCGATACGCCCGACAACGTGAAGGAAGCGGCCAAGGCCGCCATCGATCGCGGCGAAACGAAATATACCGCACTCGACGGCACGCCGGAGCTGAAGAAGGCGATCGCCGGAAAGTTTCAGCGCGAGAACGGCATCGACTACGCGCTCGACGAAATCACCGTGGCGGCAGGTGCCAAGCAGATCCTGTTCAACGCTTTCATGGCCTCGATCAATCCGGGCGACGAGGTCATCATCCCGACACCCTATTGGACCTCCTATTCCGATATCGTCGAGATTTGCGGCGGCGTACCGGTTCTGATCCCTTGCGATGCCAAGGCCGGCTTCCGCCTGAAGGCGGATCAGCTCGAAAAGGCGATCACGCCGAAGACGCGCTGGCTGCTCCTCAACTCGCCATCGAATCCATCAGGTGCCGCCTATTCCAAGGCCGACTATATGCCTCTGATCGAGGTGCTGTCGCGCCATCCGCATGTCTGGCTGATGGTCGACGACATGTATGAGCACATCGTCTATGACGGATTCGAGTTCGTCACGCCCGTTGCGATCGAGCCCAGCCTCAAGAGTCGGACGCTGACCGTCAACGGCGTCTCCAAGGCCTATGCCATGACCGGCTGGCGCATCGGCTATGCCGGCGGTCCCAAGGCTCTCATCAAGGCCATGGCGGTCATCCAGAGCCAGGCGACATCCTGCCCTTCCTCCGTCAGCCAAGCCGCGGCCGTCGCTGCGCTGAATGGTCCGCAGGACTTTCTTGAGGGTCGCAAGGCAAGCTTCCAGCGCCGGCGCGATCTGGTCGTCAACAGGCTGAATGCCATCGAAGGCCTGGATTGCCTGATGCCGGAAGGTGCCTTCTACACATTCTCCGGCTGCGCCGGCGTACTCGGAACGACGACACCATCCGGAAAGATGATCGAGACGGATGCGGATTTCTGCACCTATCTGCTCGATGAGGCCCATGTCGCCGTCGTGCCCGGCTCGGCCTTCGGATTGTCGCCCTATTTCCGCATTTCCTACGCGACGTCGGAAACCGATCTTGTCGAAGCGCTTGATCGCATCGAAAGGGCCTGCGTGGCGCTCCGGCGCTAGAGCAACTGCGACCGACGCACAAAACGGCTATCCATCCGGAACTGCGTGAAAACAAAGAGATAGAGCATTCCCGTAATTCTGTTTAAAAGCGGGAGTGCTCCAATCACCGCGTAAAACGCCGGAAGTCTTCGCATCATGATACCACGCCTCATTTCGGCGAAAGACAGTTCGCTACATCAGACCGACGCCTTCACCCGTCGGCTGTCAGCACTCGGCTTTGGCGGCGACGTGGAGATGGACAATGGTGCCAGGACGGTCGCCTCGACCGACAATTCCATCTATCAGGTCAAGCCGACGGCAATTCTCTATCCGCGCGGCGTCGAAGATCTGAAAATTATCGCCAAAGCCATATCCGAGCCCGCCTTTTCCGATCTCGTCATCGCTCCCCGCGGCGGGGGCACCGGAACGAACGGACAATCCCTGACGTCGGGCGTCGTCGTCGATTGCTCCAGGCATATGAACCGCATCCTGGAGATCGATCCGGTCCGAAAGATCGCCCGTGTCGAGGCCGGTGTCGTCAAGGATCAGCTCAACAAGGCGCTGAAACCATACGGTCTGTTCTTCGCGCCTGAGCTTTCCACCTCCAACCGCGCCACGATCGGCGGCATGATTTCCACCGATGCATGCGGCCAGGGCTCGTGTCTCTACGGGAAGACCAGCAACCATGTTCTCGGGCTGCATGTGGTGCTCTCAGACGCTAGCGACTGGTGGTCGCGCCCGCTGGCCGAGACCGAGCTGGAGGAGATCAAGGCGCGCGACGATCGGATCGGCGAAATTCACCGCGTCGTTGATGCAATTGCCAGGGACAAAAGCGAGCTGATCGCGGCGACCTTCCCGAAACTCAACCGCTACATGACCGGCTATAATCTCGCCCATATCAGGCGCGACGACGGCCTCTTCGATCTCAATGCGGTGCTGTGCGGCTCGGAAGGCACGCTTGCTTTGATTGCCGAGGCCGAACTCAACGTGCTGCCGATCCCGGCGCATTCGGCGCTCATCAACATTCGCTATAACAATTTCAACATCGCGCTCGAAGATGCGCGGCAGCTGGTGGCGCTGAAGGTCGCCTCGGTCGAGACAGTCGACGAGAAGGTGTTGGGTCTGGCGAAGGGCGATATCGTCTGGAGCAGCATCGCCCGCTTCTTTCCCGAGGATGCATCCGGCTCCGCCAATGGCATCAATATCGTCGAGGTGCTGGCCGACAATCGCGACGAGCTGGAACGGAAGCTGGCGGATGTGACCGCCGCTCTTGATGACCTCTCGGCGGCCTGCCACAAGGGCTATACGGTTGCCCATGAAAAGACCGAGATCGAGGCGATCTGGTCGATGCGCAAGCGCGCCGTCGGTCTGCTCGGCAATGTCGAAGGACCGGTGCGGCCTGTGCCGTTCGTCGAGGATACCGCTGTTCCACCCGAGCATCTGGCCGCCTATATCGGAGAGTTCCGGGCGCTTCTCGATGCCGAGGGGCTGGATTACGGCATGTTCGGCCATGTCGATGCCGGCGTGCTGCATGTTCGCCCAGCGCTCGATCTTACCCGCGCCGACCACCAGCCACTCATCCGCAAGATCAGCGACGGCGTCGTTGCCCTCACCCGCAAATATGGCGGCGTGCTCTGGGGCGAACATGGCAAGGGCGTGCGCTCCGAATATGTTCCTGAATATTTCGGCGAGCTTTATCCGAGCCTGCAGGACATCAAGCATGCGTTTGATCCGGAAGATCGCCTCAATCCCGGCAAGATCGCATCCGGCGCATCACGTCCATTGCTCAAGATCGATGAAGTATCTCTGCGTGGCGACTTCGATCGTATCATCGGCAACGATATCCGCGCCGCCTTCGACAATTCAGCCTATTGCAACGGGAACGGCGCCTGCTTCGATTTCGATGCGACAAGCCCGATGTGCCCCTCCTTCAAGGCAACGAGTGATCGGCGCTATTCTCCAAAAGGCCGCGCGGCGCTGATGCGGGAATGGCTGCGCCTGCTCGCCGAACGGAAGGTCGATCCGCGACGCGAGGCGGTGGTGCTACGCCGTGGCAACCCTTTCGGCGTTCTCCTGCGGCGGATTGCCAACTCCCTTAACCCGGCCAATCGAAATGATTTCTCCCATGAGGTGCGGGCGGCAATGGATACCTGCCTCGCCTGCAAGGCATGTGCCGGCCAATGTCCCGTCAAGGTCAGCGTTCCGGCTTTCCGATCGAAATTCCTCGAGCTCTATTACGGCCGATACCTGAGGCCCTTCAAGGACCCAATCGTTGCTGCCATCGAGACGACCCTGCCCCTAATGGCGCGTTTCAAACTAGGCTACAATCTGCTGACCGGATCGACCGCCGGCCAGGGCTTGATGCGGCTTGCCGGTCTCACCGCGCTTCCCGCCATGCCTGCAGTATCGCTGGAAAGGGAAGCTGCTCGTCTCGGCGTGCAGGTTGCTACTCCTGAACGGTTGAGAAAGCTCTCCACAGAGGAGCGAGCCCAAGCGGTCGTCATTGTAGCCGATGTCTTCTCCACCTATTTCGATCCAGCCGTTGTCATCGCCGCGCTCAAGCTCGCCCTGAAGATGGGCTTCAAACCGTTGCTCGCTATGTCTGAGAACAACGGCAAGGCCCTGCATGTGCATGGCTATCTCGGTCGCTTCGAAAAGGCGGCAGCGAAATCGCGTGATTATCTCGATCGTATCTCGCAAATGAGCATTCCGCTTGTCGGCATCGATCCGTCAATGACGCTGACCTATCGCAGCGAATATGCAGCTCTTCCATCCGCCAAGCTGCACGCGCCGGTGCTGCTGCTTCAGGAATGGCTTGCGGCCAATATTGACCGAATATCAGCATCAGAGGCTGTGCCGCACGAACGCTTCACGCTGCTTGCCCATTGTACCGAACGAACGAATGCCCCGGCTGCACTCAAGCAATGGTCCGTGCTCTTCGTGAAATTGGGGATCAAGCTAGATATGGCCGATGTCGGCTGCTGTGGCATGGCCGGCACCTTCGGCCACGAGGTCCGCAATCGCGCCCTCTCGGAAAAGCTTTATGCGATGAGCTGGCGGGACAGGATCGCCGAAAACGGCAATCAGACGGTGGTGATGGCGACCGGCTTTTCCTGTCGTTCACAGGCCGCCAAGATCGATCATCAGATCATCCCGCACCCGATCGAGATCCTCGAGCGGCTGGTTGATTAGCCTTCAGAAAGTTTCCTCAACAGCCGAAATACATGTGGCGCCCGAAGGCGCCACATACAAAACATCAAATAAAGTAGCCGCTTAGACGGCTTCTCTCATCCTGATCTTCTCGAGGCTGTAAACCTGTCCGAAGCGGTTGGCGAGGAAATCGCTGAAGTCGATTTCTTCCTGGCAGACGAAGCCCTTGGAGGGCAGTTTACCCTGAGCGAGAAGATCGAGCACGGTGGTAATGCCGGCCGCGGTGGTGATCTGAATGGCGCTCATCTTCTTGCCCGCAACAATGCCTGCATAGACCTTATTGGCATAAGTCTCCTGCATGTAGCGGCCTTCGCGCCAACCGCAGACGGTGACGAAAACGACGACCACGTCCTGCATGGTCGCGGGCAGCGCATTCTCGAAGAGATCCTTCAGTACGTCGCGGCGGTTCTTGAGGTTGAGGTCGTTGAGCAGCGCCTTGATGATGGCCTGATGGCCGGGATAGCGGATGGTGCGGTAATTCATCGTGCGCACGCGGCCGGCCAGCGTCTTGGCGAGCGTGCCGAGGCCGCCTGACGTGTTGAAGGCTTCATAGGTGACGCCGTCGAGCGAGAATTCCTCGCGCTCTTCCATGGCCGGCACGGTGACGAGCTTGCCTTCGACGATCGCTTCACAGGGCTCGATATATTCATTGATCAGGCCATCCGTGCTCCAGGTGAGATTGTAGTTCAGAGCGTTGGACGGATATTGCGGTAGCGCGCCGACGCGCATGCGGACGCTGTCGAGACTGTCGAAGCGCTTGGCAAGATCATTAGCGACGATCGAGATGAAGCCAGGTGCCAGGCCGCATTGCGGGATGAAGGCAGTGTTGGCGCCCTGGGCCAGTTCCTCGACCTTCTTGGTCGTGGCCACATCTTCGGTGAGGTCGAGATAATGGACGCCGGCCGCAAGCGCCGCCTCCGCGACGAAGCCCGTGAGATGGAACGGTGCGGCCGACAAGACGGCGAACTTGCCCTTCAGAACACCGACAAGCCCGGCGCGGTCGGCAATATCGACGGCGGCGGTGGAAATCGCAGGATGGTGGTCGATCTTGTCCAGCTGTTCCTGGCTGCGGTCGGCGACAACAACCGTGTAATCGCCCGTTTCAGCCAGCATCAGAGCGATCGCCCCACCGATCTTGCCTGCGCCGATGACCACTATGTCTTTCATATGACTCCCCTGCATTTCATTGATAAGATTTTTATAAGTGTAAGCGGGAGCTGAACGATTCATAGCGACGAAAAATGCATTTCGTTGTATGAATTCATACAAATCGACGAAACTATTTTGCAAAATGCAGGAAATGCCATGCAGGTGACCGATAAAGACCGCGAACTGATCGCCTTGCTCGGCCAGAATGCCAGAATGCCCGTCGCGACTCTCGCCAAGAAGCTGTCGCTGTCGCGCACCACCGTTCAGGCGAGGCTCGAACGGCTGGAGCGGGAGGGTGTGATTGCGGGCTATGGCGTGCGGCTGTCGGAGACCTATCTGTCCGGCCTCATTCGGGCGCATGTGCTGATCACGATCGCGCCGAAGGCGCTGTCGGCGGTGACCGCATCGCTGAATGCGATCCCCGAGGTAACGACGCTTCATTCCGTCAGCGGCACGTTCGATCTGATCGCCATCATTGCGGCGCCGTCGATCTCCGAGCTGGATCAGCTGATCGACGGCATCGGCACGATCGACGGCGTCGAACGCACCCTGTCATCCATCATTCTTTCGACCCGGATCTCGCGTTGAAGGCATCGGTCAACCGAGCGATGCTGGCTCCATTTCGGGCGTGGTGGACAAGACAGCCTCCTTCAAAGCCCGCGAATATGGATGCTGCGGATTGTCGAGGACGGCTCGCGCACCGCCCTGCTCGACGATCTCGCCTTTCTTCATGATGATGATGCGATCGCTGATATAATAAGCGGTCGCCAGATCATGGGTAATGTAGACGATCGACAACCCCAGCTCTTTCTTCAGCTGACCGAAGAGATTGACGATTGCCATTCTGAGCGAAGCATCGACCATCGAAACCGGCTCGTCGGCTACCAGCAAACGGGGCTGCGGTATCAGCGCGCGGGCAATTGCGGTTCTCTGCAACTGGCCGCCCGAAAGCTCATGCGGAAACCGTCCCTTTACCTCGGCAAGCGTCAAGCCGATATGGGCAAGCGCCTCGTCGGCAATACGCTCGACGTCCGCTCGGCTTGGCCTTGAGCCTGTCGGCGCGAAATTCCTTGCCGTTTCAAAGAGATATCGATCGACCCTCTTGAGCGGGTTGAACGCTTCGAACGGATTCTGAAGGACCGGCTGGACCTCCCGCATGAAGGCGCGCCGTTCGGATCGGCCATGAATGGCCACTGGTCTTCCGCGAAAATTCAGGCTGCCCGATGTTGCCGCCGTCTGGCCGAGGATCATCGCCGCAATGGTCGATTTGCCGGAGCCCGACTCACCGACGATGGAGAGGATTTCCGGCTCCTCTCCCAGGCTCAGACTGACATCGCGAACCGCTGTGATATGACGACGGCTGAGCATGCCGCCCTGACGATAGATCTTGCTGACATGCGAGAGTGAAAGAAGATCGCTCATCGCGCTCCTCCCGTGACCGCGAAACAGGCGACACGCCGATCCGGCTCCACGGTGACCATAGGCGGCACTTCGCGGCTGCAGATGTCCATGCGCTTCGGGCAGCGCGGATGAAAACGGCATCCCTCCGGCGGCATGGCGAGATTGGGCGGCCGTCCTTCCAGCGAGGGCCGCGTCGAGGCATCGCCGATCCGCGGCAGGCTTGCGACCAGATGCTGCGTGTAGGGATGGAGCGGCAGGTGAAAAAGCTTGCGCGTCGGCGCTTCCTCGACCAGTCGGCCGGCATAGACGATGCCGATACGATCGGAAACGGCGGCGTGTACGCCCATGTCATGGGTGACGAATAGGAAGGATGAGCCCATCTCGCGCTGTATCTCGCGGATCATCTGCAGCACGTCGCGCTGGACGATGACATCGAGCGCCGTCGTCGGTTCATCGGCGATGATGAACTCCGGCGTGAGGATGGTGGCGAGCGCGATCGTCATTCGCTGGCGCATGCCGCCCGACAATTCATGCGGATAGGCATCAAGGAGATGCGCGTCGAGCTTCAACCGCTGGAGATGGGCGCCAACCCGGTCGAAGAAGGTGCCGCGATCGGCTTTCATATGCCGGAAGGCGAAATCCGTGAAGGAATGACGGATGCGCCGCACGGGATTGAGCACATTCATCGAGCCCTGCATGATATAGGAGAGATGACGCCAACGAAGCGACGCCCGCTGCTCCGGCGTCATCGCGTAAATATCCTGCGTCCCATTGTTGAAGTGAAATTTGACCGTGCCCGAGACGACACGAAGCGGCGGCCGGATGGCGCCTGCAATCGTCTTGATCAGCGTCGTCTTGCCGCTGCTCGATTCACCGGCAACGCCATAGATCTCGCCGCGGCCGATCGACAGGCTGATATCGTCAACCGCCCGCACCTCGCGATCGACGCCATAAAGGAAGGCCCGGTAATATGCCTTGAGGTTGTTGACCTCGACGACAGCCTCCATCCCTCAGCCTCCCATCCGGTTCAAACGACTGCGGGGGTCGTTATATTCATTCATCGACATCGACAGCAGGAAGAGCGCCATGAACAGCACCACGATGGCGGCGACCGGCGCTGCAACCCACCACCATGTTCCGGCGATCAGCGCCGAATGCGCATTGGCCCAATAGATCATCATGCCCATGGTCGGCGTCTCGATATCGGTGAAGCCGAGCACCGCGAGCGTGATCTCCATGCCAATCGACCAAATCATGTTGTTCATCGTCGTGGCAAAAACGATCGGCAGCACATAGGGCAAATGTTCCTCGACGAGGATCTTGCGCATGCTCATGCCGGAATAGACGCTCTGCGTGGTGAAAGGCCGCGTCTTCAGGCTGATCGCCACCGAGCGGATCAGGCGCGCGTCGTAGGACCAGCCTAGCGAGGCCATGACGATGATGAGCACCGTCCAGGTCATTTCATCCTTGAGCACGAAGTAGAACAGGATCAGCAACGGAAACTGCGGAATGACCATGATGCTGTCGTTGATCGCCATCAGCACGCGATCGACGGCACCGCCGGCATAGCCAGCCACCAGCCCCACGACCAGCGAGATGATGCGCGACAGGATGGCGACGCCGATGCCGAAATAGAGTGTGTTGCGAAGCGCCGTCGTGAGCTGCCAGAAGACATCCTGGCCGCGCGATGTCGTACCCAGCCAGTATTGCCCATCCGGCGGCATGTCGGGCGGCAGCAGATAAAGATCGGCTGGGCCATAGGGCGAGAAATAAGACAGGATCACCAGCCCGACGATGATGGCGAGCAACAGAAGACCGAAAAGGAATTCCATATTCTGGCGAGCAAGGTCGCGAACGATCGTCAGCATGGCCTACTCCACCTTTATGCGCGGGTCGATCAGCGGACCCAATATGTCGATGATGAATACGGCCGCAGCGACACCGACGATCGATAGCGCGCTGAGCCCCAGGACGAGGCTGTAGTCGCCCGCGTGCACGGCCGAAATCAGGAGATTGCCGATACCGGGATAGCCGAAGACGATTTCTGTGATGACCGTACCGTTGAAGACCGCGCCGAGCGACATGGCAAGGCCGGTAAACTGCGGCACCATGGCATTGCGGGCAATGTAGGAGCGCAGGATCTTGCGCTTCGGCACGCCGCCGAGCTCGGCGAAAACGACGTAATCCTCGGTGATGATATTGGAGACCAGCGCCCGCATGCCGATCAGCCAGCCGCCCGTCCCGACAAGGATCAGCGACAACGCCGGCAGAATGGAATGACGAAGAATATCGAGCACCAGCGTGACAGAGAGATTGAGGTTGGTGTTCATTTCGTAACCGCCATTGATCGGCAGGATCGGCCAGACATAGCCGAAGAGAATGATCAGCACGAAGGCGAGAATGTAATAGGGGATCGGCTGCATGGCGATGAAAACGAGGCTGACGGCCTTCAGCACCGCGCTCTTGCGACAATAGCCGGCGAGCGCGCCGATCGCGTTGCCGAGAATGAAGGTCAGGATGACGGAAACCGTCATCAGACCGATCGTCCATGGCAGCGCCCTCGCGATGATGGCGGAAACGGGCGTGGGAAAGGCCGAAAGCGACGGCCCGAGATCGCCGGTCGCAAGACGCCCCCAGAAATGCAGATATTGCTGCCAGATGGAGCCCTCGAGGCCGTAGAGCTCACGCAACGACTGACGCATCAACTCGACAGCGCGGGGATCGGATTGGCCCATCTGCTGGATCGTCCCGATGCTTTCCTCAACGGGATCGATCGGTGTCATGTGGGTGATGAAGAACGTCGCGGATATGCCGAGGAAGACAACGAGCAGGAATTGGCCAAATCGTTTCAATACGAAAACTGGATAGGACGTCATGCCGCCGTCTTCCTCGCTGCTTGCGCTTCATCATCAATTCAAAAGATTCGCCGGACGTGCCTAGTGTCCGGCGAAAGGTGCCTGATGCGGCGGTTGCCGCATCAGGGTCGGGAGAAATCAGGGCTGCGCCGGCTTCAGCTTGACCATCATCAACCGGGAGTTCGCCCAATTGGGAACGGGGTCCGTATAGGGGTCGGCAATGGTCGGATAGCCTTTCCAATAGGTCGTATCCATCGAGGTGAAGACGTTATAGGACATCAGCGGAATGGTCGGCATCTGCTGCGCAACCAGCTTCAGATAGTCCTTGCCAAGTTCGATGCCCTTCGGATCATCGGCGCTGATGCGGCGGATATTTTCGATGATCTTGTCGAGCTCCGGATTGGACCAGCGCTGCCAGTTGCGCGGCGCCTGGTTCTCGCCCTTCTTGGCGACAAACTCCGAATGCCAGCTGTCGAGGAAGAAGGACAGATCGGGATCGCCACCCCAGGTCTCGACGCTCCATGCAATAGCGACTTGGTAATCGCCGGGCTGCAATCCCGCCTGCCAAACGCTTGTTGATGGAGCAGCTTTGGAATCGATGCCGAAGGCTGCCCATTGCTGGGCGATCAGAGTGCCCGCACGGGTAAAGACGGAGCGGGTATCACCTTCGACCGTCAGGCGGATCTTGAACGGCTGCCCGTCGGGCGTCATCCATTTGCCGCCCACCTTCTTGAAGCCGGCCTTTTCAAAGAGCTCTGCGGCGGCCTGGGGATCGGGCTTCCACCAGCCATAACCAAAAGCACTGCTGATCGCGGCCGGATCGGTCGGGATCTGATCCTTGTATTTCGGCTGCTTGCGCAGGATATCCGCAATTTGCTGACCGATCGTCGGATCGTAGGGCTTGATCTTGCGCTTGCCGGTATCGATCTCGAAATTCTTCAGCCAATCCTGCATCGGCGCCTGATAATCCGTCATGGCGACCGCCGTCGGCGGAACGCCGAGTGCCGATAGCGTGGCAGCACCACGATAGCTCGCCATATCGACGGCCTTGATATCGATCAGCAGTGCCAATGCCCACCGCACGTCGGGATTCTGGAACAGCGGATCCTGATTGTTGAAGATTACGGCCGGCAGGGTCGGATCGGGATGGGCAAAGGGGAAGCCGGGGAACCAGCTTTCGACGGTCTTCGACTTCTCCTTCAGCGTGAACATGCCTTCCGGCGTGTTGTCGTGAATGATATCGAGATTGTGTTCGAGCTGCGCGATCGTACGCTTGTCCGGCGGACCGGGATCGACATAGCTCACATATTTCGGAGCCGGCTCGCCGAAGCGGGCAAGCGAGGTACGCTGCCAGTCGTCACGCTTCTCCCAGGTGTACCATTTGCCCTGCGGGTCGAACGCCTTCAGCTTGTAGGCGCCGAGCGAAACGGGATTGGCGAAATCATAGCGAACCGGATCGGCAACCTTTTCAAAGACATGCTTCGGCATGATCCAGGCACCGTTCCAGCGAACGGTGAAGATGGCGTGGAAACGCGAATTCGGCTTCTTCAGCTTGAAGACGACCGTATAGGGATCTGGCGCCTCAACGCTCGCGACCTGCACCGAGAACGCGGCGCTCCAGTTCATGCCCGGATGATCCATCTGCGTCTTGACGGTGTAGACCACATCATCGGCGGTGAATTCGACGCCGTCGCTCCAATAGATGCCCTTGCGCAGTTTCACCGTCATCTGGGTGAAATCGTTATTATATTGCGGTTTGTCGGAAGCAAGGGAGTTGTCCCAGGCCGAACCACCCAGGCCTTTTTCCGGATCGATGTACCAAAGCGTGTCCATCGTCAGCTGCTGGAGGCCGGTCGAGACGCCGCCGCCGCCATTGACCCAGATGTTGAACCAGCCCGGATTCTTGATCGTCCCCTCAGGGTTCTCGACGATCAAGGTCTCCTTGCGAGGCAAGGCGGTATAATCTTGAGCCTTGGCTGCCGCGATGAGGCCGAACGTGGCCAGCGCGACGCCGAAGGCAAGCTTCTTCCACTGCTTCATGATCTCCTCCCATTTTTATCGACTGCGCGGCACACTCAAGCGATGATGAGCAGACCGCGATTCTCACCCCTTTTCCCGGCCGGCCACTCGAAGTAGCGTGCGGCGGTCCGGGCCTGCAACGGGTCGTCGGCCGCCTCCTCGCGACCATCAGACCGTTTTCGGTGCCGGGGTGCATTACCCCGGCGGCAAGGCATCACACCGCGAGCCGGATCACGGTGTAGGATAGCGGCTTCAGCGTGGCACGAAGCCGGCCGTCCTCGATCTTGGCATCGCCCGTATTGGTCGGGACGACCGCGTTCGGATGCGCTGCGGTGTTGGTTGCCTGCAGATCGTTGTTGACAATTTCATGCTGCTCGACGACCCGGGCTCCGGCAAAGCCCTCCAGGCGCGTATCTAGATCGAGCGCGCTGTCAGGATGGCGGTTGACGGCAAACAGCGTGACCATTTTTCCCATCTCGTCGTGAACGGCCGACACATCGAGATAAGGTACGTCATCGGCCTCGTCGCTGTCATAGGTCGGACCATCCGTGACGAGGCGCAGCGCATAGCCGCGACCGTATTTCGAGGCGAAATAGAGCGGATAGTAAATGGTCTGCCGCCATGCCGGACCGCCGTCCTCCGTCATGATCGGCGCGATCACGTTGACGAGCTGGGCGATGCAGGCAATGCGAACGCGATCGGAGCGGCGAATGAAGGTATTGAGAATGCCGCCGACCTGCAGCACGTCCTCGAAATTATAGACATCCTCAAGCAGATGCGGCGCATCCGGCCATTCGTCACGCGCCAGGATCTCCTTGTCCTGCTGATTGGAGTGATACCAGACATTCCACTCATCGAAGGAAATGCCGATGGTTTTCTTCGAGCGCTTCTTCGCCTTGATATAATCGATGACACCACCGATCGTGACGATGTAGCGATCGAGCTTCTCGGCCTTGGCCAGATAGTTCAGCGTGTTCTTTTCGCGATTGGCAAAATACATGTGCAGCGAGATGTGATCGGCGCTGTCATAGCACTGATCCAGAACCTCGGCCTCCCAATCGGGATAGGTTTTCATGTCGGAATTGGACGAGCCGCAGACGACGAGTTCGAGCGATTTGTCAAAGCCGCGCATGGCCTTGGCGGTCTCATCGGCCAGGCGTCCATATTCGTAAGCCGACTTGTGACCGACCTGCCAGGGACCGTCCATCTCATTGCCGAGGCACCAGAGCTTCACTCCATGCGGATCGGCCCAGCCGTGCTTGCGCCGTAGATCCGACCAATAAGTGCCGCCCGGATGATTGCAATATTCAAGGAAGTTTCTGGCCGCATCCAGCCCGCGCGAGCCGAGGTTGACCGCAAGCATCGGCTTGGTATTGGCCTTCTTGCACCAATCGACGAATTCATTGACGCCGATCTGGTTGTTCTCGCGCGTCCGCCAGGCAAGATCGAGACGCACGGGGCGCTCGGACCGCGGCCCGACGCCATCTTCCCAATTATAGGCTGAGACGAAATTACCACCCGGATAGCGGCAATAGGGCGAGTTGAGCTCGCGTACGAGCTCGATCACATCCTTGCGAAATCCGTTCTCATCGGCGGTCGGATGGCCCGGCTCGTAGATGCCGCCATAAATCGCCCGACCCAGATGCTCTAGAAAAGAACTGTAGAGCCGATCATCGATGTCGGCAATTCGGAAATCACGGTGGACGATCACATGCGCCTTCACGGCCTTCCTCCCATATATATCAGATATTTCGTTCTTATACCTTGATCTTGATACACTTTTGGAAGGTCGTCAACGCACCCGAGACGGAAAATATCACAAAAGCCACAGGAGCAACGCCTGGGATTTTATAAAATACCTCGCAAAATCAGCATCTTATAAAAAATATGACTTACCGGAATTTAACCCCGACAATGTGCTATGTATCATAAATTACGATACTATTGCGCCAAATCGATGCGCATGAGGATATCGCGGCCATAATTGCCGAAACCGCGGCCGAAAATATTGATGCCGCCGGTGTTGCGCGCATCCTCCGCGATCCCGATCCGCAGACGGATCGATGAGTGCTGACTGATGGCGAGATCATCGATCGTCACATCGGAAGAGGCGACTCCGTCGATGAACGTACCCTTCTTGGAGATTCGCCAGGTCTTCAGCTTACCGTATTGAGAACCTTCCAGCTTCCACCAGCTTGGCGTAAAAGCCCCACGCTTATCGCCATAATCGCCCGGAGACGTCCATGTGCCAACGGCGACGCCGTTGATCCACACAGTGATGTCGGACGGCCAGTCAGGATTGGTGCCAGGCACTTCGGATGAGAGCTCCATCGAGAATTCGATGGCATTGACATTCCTGTTCAAGATCTTGGCATTGTTTGGGAATTTATATTCGACATGGCCGCGACCGAACCAGAGAAGGCCCGCCTGCATGCGCTGAGGGTCGAGGAAATAGTCGGGAACATCGAGCAGACCGATGACACCCTCCGTCGAGCACAGGCCGCATGGTGCATGCGTCTCGCAGCTCGTATAAAGGCCGATCGGCATGGCGACTTCGATCACGTCCTCATCATGCTTGAAGGCCTGATCCTCGAAACTCAAAAGGATCTCGTCATAGAGCGCAGTGCAGATCTTCTGGTAGCCCTTGCGCGCTTTGGCGGCCTTGGTCTCGACAAGACCGGCCTCCTCCAGGATCATGATACCAGTCGCGACGGTCGATTGCGGCAGATCCAGTTCCCGGGCGATCTCGTTGACATTTAGCGAGCCCCTGGCGCACAGCAGCTTCAACATGTCGACACGTGCCGGCGCCGATAGCGCTCGGAAAACCGCAGCGTTCTCACCCGCATAAATTGTCAGAAAGCCGCGCTGCATAAAATCCTGAATTCCCCATCAACAGATCTCATTTATATCAGGATTTTTGATTTCACAAGAGATATCAGTTCGAAAGCCCCGGCTGGCGCCTTCTCCGCGAATGAGAAGACGCCAATCCGCCTATCCACTACACAACTCGCCGCAACGAAATCACCGATAGATCCTCGAACGCCGCCGATCTCACCGGCAAGTCTCTATCCGCTTCAATGCGGCCGTAATGCCGGAAAGAGAGTAGGAATAACTCGTCTCGGTGCCTCGCTTCGAGGTCGCCTGCAGCTGCAGTTGCGCGCCGCCTTTCATGGCGTTGACCATGGTCGGCTCCTGCGCCTCGTTCCTCACCCACCCATGCCGATCTTTCGTAAACATCGGGAACGTCTTGTCCCCGACCGTCGCCGTCATCTGCGCACCGTCTTTCAGGTCGTAGCCCATCGCGGCTTCCGGAACCAGTTTGTCGCCGGGCGACAGACGCGAGACGATGAAGAAGTTGTCGCCATGATCAACACTGGCGGGCTGCTGCGCAACCG
Organism: Rhizobium tropici CIAT 899; assembly: GCF_000330885.1. Taxonomy (NCBI): domain Bacteria; kingdom Pseudomonadati; phylum Pseudomonadota; class Alphaproteobacteria; order Hyphomicrobiales; family Rhizobiaceae; genus Martinezella; species Martinezella tropici. The sequence goes on along the minus strand of NC_020062.1, from coordinate 930,094 downwards.
GCCTCGATAAAACATAGCAACTGACGCTGTCGCCCGACTTATAAGAATAAGCACCCCAGTGATCGAATTGATCGATACGGACGGGCACTTCCGCATGCGCGATACCGGCGCTGAATGCGACGAAGACCAGAGCGGGGGCGAAATTTCTTGCAAACATGGTTTCCTGCCATTTCTTGTTTCAAGGACATTGAAAGCGAGAGATGCACTCACACGCGCGGCAGTTTCGGTGCGGTGCGTTATCTGATTGTTAATGTCTTCGTTAAAATTTGTTCATGTTAGGAAACACGCAGGAAACCACATATGGGAAGAACACAACCTCGTCGGCATTGACGATCAGTTCACAGATTGCGCTGTTCCATCCGCTGCATCCATGCACATATAACCATCTGAAAAAGCGGCTTTTGCGAGCCATGCCATAAAGAGACAAGCAAGCGGCCCCTTGGACGCGGCACCTGTCTGGATGGACATGGGGGATGCAAAATCGGGCCGTGCTAACCGGATATAGTAGGATTGTACCATGAAGAAGATCGGTTTCCTTTCATTCGGCCACTGGACGCCCTCGCCCCAGTCGCAAACCCGTTCGGCTGCCGACACGCTGCTGCAATCGATCGACCTTGCCGTCGCGGCGGAACAGCTGGGTGCGGACGGCGCCTATTTCCGCGTGCATCATTTCGCACGTCAGCTTGCCTCCCCCTTCCCCCTGCTGGCGGCTGTCGGCGCCAAGACCAGCCACATCGAAACCGGCACCGCCGTCATCGACATGCGCTATGAAAATCCTTTCTACATGGCCGAGGATGCGGGCGCTGCCGATCTTATCGCCGGCGGCCGGCTGCAGCTCGGCATCAGCCGCGGCTCTCCTGAACAGGTAATCGACGGGTGGCGCCATTTCGGCTATGCACCGATGGAGGGCGAAAGCGATGCCGATATGGGCCGCAGGCATACGGAAGTGCTGCTCGATCTGCTGCGTGGCGAAGGCTTCGCACAGCCCAACCCTCGGCCGATGTTCCCCAACCCGCCCGGCCTGTTGCGCCTGGAACCTTATTCCGAGGGCCTGCGCGAGCGAATCTGGTGGGGTGCCGGCTCCAATGCCACGGCCGTATGGGCCGCGAAGCTCGGCATGAACCTGCAGAGCTCCACACTGAAGGATGATGAAAGCGGCCTGCCGTTCCACGTCCAGCAGGCAGACCAGATCAGGCTCTATCGCGAGGCATGGAAAGAAGCCGGGCACAAGCGTGAACCGCGGGTTTCGGTTAGCCGCAGCATCTTCGCGCTGGTGAATGATCTCGACCGTGCCTATTTCGGCAGCAGCGGCAAGGATTCGGACAAGGTCGGCTTCATCGATGAGAAGACACGCGCCATTTTCGGCCGCAGCTATGCCGCAGAGCCGGATGTGCTGATCGAAGAGCTGGCAAAGGACGAAGCCATCGCCGCGGCCGACACGCTGCTCCTGACGGTGCCGAACCAGCTCGGGGTCGACTATAACGCCCATGTCATCGAAAGCATCCTGACGCATGTCGCACCGGCATTGGGGTGGCGCTAGGAGGGTTCTGAAACAGGACGAGACAAAACCGACCGCCCGCGAAGCTCACCTTCGCGGGCGGTCGTTTCTGATTTTACCCCGTGAAGGGCGCATGCTTGACGGATCAAGCCAAGGCGGTGTGACGCCGCAGCCTATGAAGTGCTGCCAATACCAGCAGCGCCATGACAGCGGAGAAAGCCACAAGCGGCCATGCGCTATCGCCATCCAGTGCGGTGACCGCCAGCGTTCCGACGAGACTCACAATCAGGCTCTGAATACAGAAATAGAACGCCACCGCCGATCCGGCGATATCGCCGAATTCCGCCAGCGCCCCATTCGCCGTAACCGATCCCGCAAAGACGATGCCGACCGCCATGATCCACATCGGCAGCACGAAGCTTGCGAAGGACGGCATTCCATGGAGTTGGCCAAGCGCAAGAGCTGCCGCACCGATAAGAAGCAGTCCCATGCCCCGCGCAACACAGCCTGCGACACCCCATCTTTCGACAAACCATCCGGCGAAGCGTGCCGCCGCAATCATCACGACGGCAACCGTTGCAAAGGCAATGCTGAAACCGAGTTCTGAGTAGCCGGCCCTGCCGATCAGCACGCGAGGAGCGGTCGAGAAGAACACGAAGAATGTCCCCATGCCGGCACTGAAGGCGAGCGTATAGGTCCAGAACGATCGACTTCTGAAGATCGGCCAGATAGACCGGCGCGGCGCGGTCGAGCCTTGGGGCCTTGTTTCATGCCACTTCGCCATGGCGTGAAAGGTCGCGGCCAATGCCAGAAGCGAGAGCAATATAAAAATGGCGCGCCACCCGAACCGCTCGGCAATGATCGCGCCGGCTATCGGACCGAGCGCCGGCACGAAGGAGAGTATCGATCCGAATGTGGCATAGATAATGGCCTGCTCCGGACGATTGCCGTAAACATCCCGCACGGTCGCGAAGGTCGCGACCAAGGCCGCCGACGCGCTGATGGCCTGCAGCAGGCGGCATAGCACGAAGATGGGAGCGCTTCCTGCAAGAGCTGCCCCAAAGGAAGATGCGGCAAACACAAGCGCGCCGGAAAGCAGGACTGGGCGACGGCCGATACGATCCGAAAGCGGGCCGAACACCACCTGCCCGAGACCCAGCATGATCATGTAGAGGCTCAGTGTCAGCTGGATCACAGCAGGTGTGGTGTTGAGAATAGCGGGCATCGACGGCACGACAGGAAGGTAGATATCCATGGCCAGCGAGGCGAGGATATCAAAAGGCGCCATCAGCAGCAGTGCCGCCGGCAGCGAGTAGGCCCATGACGGGCGTATATCAGACATGAGAAAATTCCGCTCGAAAGAGAGTTCGGGCGGCGCCTGCCACTGGCTTCAATTGCAATGAATTCGACAGCACGCCGCAACAACAAAAAGCTGTTGCGGCTTATCTATCTGCTGACTTGGAGTTCCCCATGCCAATTGCCCCATGGCGATATAAGTGATGACCAGTAGCCTCTAGCAGATGCCGAGAAGGTGGGCAATGACATTACAAGGCGCCAACGACTGCAACCTAGCTCTGCGGGCCTATGACAATCTTGCCGCGAAAATCGGCTGCAAATCTAATAGATTTTTAACCATACCCATGCCCTAACTGCTTGTAATTTCTTCATTGGAGCAGGTTAAGATGCGCGCATCGAAAATGGACGAGTTGAATGATCGGCTCGACTTTGTTGGACTGGGACAGGATGCCAGGCAGGCCCTTTCGGAGCTGCAGCCGACTATCGAATCCGCCGTCAAAGGCTCTCTCGACACCTTTTACGAGAAGATCACCAAACATCCGGCGATGTCGAAATTCTTTTCGTCGCAACAGCATGTACACCACGCCAAATCCAAGCAGCAGGACCATTGGAAGACGATCGCGTCAGGCAAATACGGACCCGATTATGTCGAAGCGGTCTCGGCGGTCGGCAGGACCCATGCCCGTCTTGGCCTCGAGCCGCGCTGGTATATTGGCGGTTACGCATTGATCCTCGAAGGGATGGTGCGTTCGATCGTCGCGCAGCAGCTCAATGGTTTCATGCAGCGCAAGCGTGAACAAGCCCTGTCACGGCGGCTGTCGGCGATCGTCAAGGCTGCCCTCGTCGACATGGATTACGGCATTTCGGTTTACCTGCAGGTGCTCGCCGATGAGCGCGACCGCGCGGAATCCGAGCGGGCTGCTGCCCAGCGCGAGCAGGAACGCGCGCTTGACGCACTCGGCATCGCGCTGAACGGCCTTGCAAACGGCGACCTGACGGCTGATATCACAGAAGCCCTTTCGGCCGAGTTCGAAGCTCTGAAGAGCAACTACAACGAGTCGCTCGCCTCTCTTGGAACGGCGATGCGACACATCGAGGATTCGGTGACCCGCGTTCGCGACGAAGCCGGATCGATCTCGTCGGCCGCCGACAACATGGCGCGGCGCACGGAGCAGCAGGCCTCAGCACTCGAGGAAAGCGCGGCGGCGATCGACCAGATCACCACGATTTCCGAACAGACGGCCGAGCGGACGCGCGAAGTGCAGGCGATCGTCAAGGAATCCGCCTCGGAGGCGGAACGCTCGCGCGAGGTCGTACAACAGGCCGTCTCCGCCATGGGCGATATCGAAACCTCGTCGCGCAAGATGACAGATATCATCTCCGTCATCGACGATATCGCCTTCCAGACCAACCTTCTGGCATTGAACGCGGGCGTTGAGGCGGCCAGAGCCGGCGAACAAGGCAAGGGCTTTGCCGTCGTCGCGCAGGAAGTCCGCGAACTGGCGCAGCGTTCGGCAACCGCCGCAAAGGAAATCAAGGATCTGATCGACAGATCATCGAACGACGTGCGCCGTGGCGTCGAGCTCGTCAACCGGACCGGCGAGGCACTGGCCCTGATCGGCGACCAGGTCGCCTCCATCGACAGGAATGTCGGTGCCATCGCCCGTTCGGCGCAGGAACAGGCCGTCGGCATCAGCGAGATCAACTCCGCCGTGCGCAACATGGATCAGATGACCCAACAGAACGTCGCGCTGATGGAAGAGACAAATGCCTCGACACGGCACCTCGCTGACATCAGCAGCGAGCTCGCCGGTCTGGTCGGACGGTTCAAGACGGTGCGTTCGGGAACGCGGACCGGTGCCGTCAGGCTGAGGCTCGCAAGCTGAAACAGTTGCCGCACACCGCAATCATCCGCATTCCAATTGCCACTTATTCCAAACGGCTCCGGGTAGGAACCCGGGGCTGTCTTCAACTATACAGCCTCACGGCATCTCCTCGATTTCAGCCAATAGCCATTGGCGAAACACCTTCATGGACGCCGTCTCCGCTCGCGATTTCAAGCGCGTCAGCCAGTAGCTGCCGGTCATCGCGGTAATCCGGAACGGCTGCATGATCCTGCCGGCTTCGACGTCATGGGAAAACATGGCGACGGGCACCAGCGCGACACCGACGCCGCGTGCTGCAGCCTCCACCAGCGTCAGCGACGAATCGAACATCCAGCCACGAAGATGCGGTGGCGGCAGGCCCGCCGCCCTGAACCAGAGCGACCATTCATCGACCCGATAGGATCGCAACAGTTCGACATCGACGAGATCGGCAGGCGTGCGTAAGCGTTCGCCAATCGCTGGCGTGCAAACTGGGGAGAGCGGCGCATCCATCAGATGGATCGCTTCCGTTCCATGCCAGGCGCCGTCGCCGAAGCGCAGGAAGAAATCCAGCCCGTCGAGCACCATGTCGGCTCGGTTGTTGTTGGTCTTCAGGCGCAGATCGACATGGGGATGCTGTGCCTTGAAACTGCCGAGGCGCGGAAGGAGCCAGCCGATCGCGAAAGTCCCGACGACGCCGATCGTCAGGATCTCGGCGAAATCTCCCTCCTCCAGCTGGCTGAGCGTGGCGCTCATGCGGCGGAAGGCGTCCGTCAGGACCGGCAGCAACGCATGCCCCTCGTCGGTCAGCGCGAGGCCGCGCGGCAGGCGCTTGAAGAGGGTCACGCCCAGCACGTCTTCCAACGCCTTGACCTGATGGCTGATCGCCGTCTGCGTGACCCGGAGTTCCAGGCCAGCCCGCGTAAAACTACCATGCCGCGCCGAGGCCTCGAAAACCCGCAGCGCGTTCAGTGGCAGCTGGGAAATGTCCATTTGTGTCCTAAGGCCAAGTTTTTCTCATGTCTAAGCCCAGAATTGATCGTTTGTCTAGGGCAGAAACCAGAGCCATAGTCTGCCTCGCACGGTGATTTGCCAGACCCCAATGACGTCCACGGGCTTGATAGGCGCACCGTTGCCCAACGCAAAATCGAAGTGGAAACAAGATGACGATCCTATTGTCGCGCCGGCAAAGCCTTGCCGGCAGCTTGCTTGCGCTGCCTGTTCTGGCAGGGCTAAGCTCGGTTGGACGTACTGCAGACGATAATACAGGCGAGGCGCAACTTGCCGCACTCGAAAGCAAGCATCCAGGCCGCATCTGCGTCAGCATTCTCGACATGGCCAGCGGCAAGCGCGTCGAGCATCGCTCCGGCGAGCGCATCCTGATGTGCAGCACATTCAAGGCGCTGACGGCAGCTCTCGTGCTTGCGCGCGTCGACAAGGGAGAAGAGAAGCTCGACCGGCGCATTCATTACAAGAAGAGCGATCTCATCGACTATTCTCCGGCGACCGAACCCAACGTCGGAGACAATGGCATGACCGTTGGCGAACTTTGCGAGGCGGCAGTGACGCTCAGCGACAATACCGCTGCCAACCTGCTGCTCGCGAGCTTTGGCGGCCCAGAGGCAATTACGACCTTCTGCCGCAGCATAGGCGACGAGATTACCCGCCTCGACCGCACCGAGCCCACGCTCAACTACCATGACATTCCGAACGATGAGCGCGACACGACGACAGCTTCGGCGATGCTGGAGAACCTGCGGCGGCTTATGTTTACCGATGTGCTGACGCCCGCCTCGCGATCGCAGCTCGCCGCCTGGCTGATCACCAACAAGACGGGTGACGCCCGTCTACGTGCCGGGCTTCCGAAGGATTGGCTGGTGAGTGACAAGACCGGAACAAACGGCGACAAGCATGGCAATGCCAACGACATCGCGGTTCTATGGCCATCCAATCGCGCGCCCATTATCGTGACGGCCTATTGCGAGATCCCTGCCATTACAGCTGACGAGCGCAACGCCATCATTGCCGAAATCGGCCGCATTGCCGCGGCGATCTGAGATCATACGCGCCGGATAACAACCGCCGCCAATCATTACCTCTTTTTCGACCGTACGATCCTGCACGGTCGATCATCACAATGAGGATATCATCTTGAATATACGTACCAATTCTTTGCAGAAGCTCGGCATCGTCGCTGGCTGCCTTTTCTATGGCGTCGGCGCACACGCTGCCGATGGCAATGACCAGGATCGGCTGGAGCGGGCCGTCAACGAGGTCGTCCGCCCGCTGATGAAGGAAAACGATGTGCCGGGCATGGCGATCGCGCTGACCGTCAAGGGCAAGCGTTATGTCTTCAACTACGGCGTCGCCTCGAAGGAGAGCGGTCAGAAGGTGACGAACGACACGATCTTCGAGCTCGGCTCCATCAGCAAGACCTTTACGGCGACCCTCGGCTCCTACGCCCAGATCAACGGAAAGCTCTCCTTCTCCGACAAGGCGACGAAATATATGCCGGAACTTGCGGGCAGCGGCTTCGACAGGATCAGCCTGCTCGACCTCGCTACATACTCGGCCGGCGGTCTGCCTCTGCAGTTCCCCAATGGCGTGACGGATCAGGACAAGATGGTTGCCTATTATCGCAACTGGCATCCATCCTTTGCGCCCGGCGCCTACAGGCAATATTCCAATCCCAGCATCGGCCTGTTCGGTTACCTGGCAGCGCAGGCCGTTGGAGAGCCATTCGATACGCTGATGCAGGACAAAATTCTTCCTGGTCTTGGCCTCCGTCACACCTATGTCCGCGTTCCGCCGGCTGAAATGGCCAATTATGCCTATGGCTATTCCAAGCAGGGCAAGCCGATCCGCGTCAACGGCGGCGTTTTCGATACGCAGGCCTATGGCATCAAGACTACCAGCTCCGATATGCTTGCCTTTCTGGAAGCGAATATGGGCGAAGCAAAGCTCGACGATAAGCTTCAGCAGGCAATCGACGCGACGCATGTCGGCTATTACCGCGTCGACAACACGACGCAGGCGCTCGGTTGGGAGATCTATGCCTATCCAACGACGCTTGCCCGGCTGCTTGCGGGCAACTCGTCTGAGATGGCGTTTGAGCCCCACAAGGTCACCCGGCTCGCCCCGCCTCAGCAGCCGCGCAAGGATGTCCTGCTCAACAAGACAGGCTCAACGAACGGCTTTGGCGCATACGCGGCCTTCATACCGGCCAAGCAGATCGGTATCGTTTTGCTTGCAAACAGGAATTTTCCGATCCCCGCGCGCGTCGCGGCAGCCTACAAAATCCTGACCGCCGTCGAGGACATGCAGGGATCCAATGCGGTCCAGTAAAGAGCTGTTATGAGGATTTAATTGCCTCACCAAACGGCCGGCCTTGCGATGCGTCGAGGCCGGCCACCGTCATTTATCGATTGCCGGAAGACCGTCGCGCGGCAACATCGGCTTGGGAGGCTTCCGTTCCGTTGAAGAATTCCTGCAGGAGGCGGGTAATGCGCTCTGGTGGTGTACCCTTTGCATATTCTTCCTGCATACGGCGTCTGACCAATATTTCTAAGACTGACATGTCTTTCACCTCATATATCCGGCGCAAGGAAAATGTCGCTCTCAATGGCGTGGGAGGCAAGTTACAGTTTTTTCATGATCTTAGCGGCGCGACCGAAGAGGCTCTGATCTTGCCGGCAGCGCATTCCACCCGACGCGGAGTTTACCGAAGCGTGACCAATCTGCCACTTGCCAAATCCCGGCTCATCGTAGAATTGAAAGCGGCCAATCGGTCGGTTGTTTGCGCTTCCTTAACCTCCGTGCTTTAGCGGGCCACACCCCGACCATTGGATGATGTCGCCTGCAAGGAATGAATAATGCCCATAAAAAAAAGCTCTGCCTCTGACGTTTTCCAGCGCAAGATTTCGGATTTTTGCGATCTGCGGCTCAAGCCGCTGCTTCAGCCGCGTAGCTTCGAGAATATCAAAGGCTTCATGATCGGCCTTATCGTTTTCCAGTCGCGCCCTCCTCTCCGGGCAGGACGTGTGGATTTCCAGGAAATAGCCTCTCTTTGCGGCATGGACGAGGAAATGAGCCCCGAGTTCAAGCGGGCTGCCCAGCCCGGCTTCGATGCGATTCTTCGCTGGCTCGGAGCTGCGAAGACCAATACGCAACGCATGTCTCCCGTCGCCGCCAAACGACCTTTGCGCGTTCACGGCAAAGCGATGCCGGCAAAAACCGAGCGACGCGCTCTGGCCTCCTGATACGAACGGCATATCGCTCCCTGCAAGCGGAGCGATATGCCTCTTGCCTCACCTGCAAAAGGCTTGTGCAGGTGCACGCCGGCAAAGTCTCCATCCGATACCCCGTTGTCGGAATTGCCGCGATGGCCCGATAAATGGGAAAGCCTACCGGCCATCAATGCCGCATTCTTTACAATTCGGACAGTTGCGCGCTTGGGGCGGGAGGCACCGGCGATAGAGCTGCGAGCCGAGCATCCAGCAATGAAAGCCCGGAGTATCGATCGTTTTCAACGCCGGCATGGTTTCGGGCAGCAATTGACTATCAATTCTATAGAGAAAGGAATGAAGAAGCGACGACATCTTCAAAAATGAAATGCCTTTTCTCGAAGCCCGGCTTTGAATGCGGCATCGTGGCGCCAAATGAAATCGGAGCCCGCCTATGAACGCGCAACTGCACCATATTAACGCCACGCATCCTGAGGCCACCGTGCTGGAGACCGAACAGCAGGCGCTGGCCGTTGCGCAGGAGCTGGCCCAGCGTTTTGCCGCCACCGCCTCGGAGCGCGATAGCGAGAGGCTGCTTCCCTTTGCCGAGATGGATGCGCTGGCACAATCCGGGCTGCTGGCAATTACGGTTCCCGAGGAGCATGGCGGCCTGGATGTCTCCAATGCCACCTTGGCGGAAATCACGGCGACGCTCGCCCAGGCCGACGGCTCGATCGGGCAGATCCCGCAGAACCACTTCTACATCCTCGAAGCCTTGCGCGTCGACGGTTCGGAAGATCAGAAGCGCTATTTCTTCGGGCGCGCATTGGCCGGCGATCGCTTCGGCAACGCTCTTTCCGAGCGCGGCACGAAGACGGTCGGGCATTACGATACGCGTATCACCCGCGATGGTCCGGGCTATCGCATCAATGGCCGAAAGTTCTATTCGACAGGCGTCCTCTTTGCAGATTGGATCACCGTCTTCGCGCTTGACGAAGCCGACAAGCTGGTCATGGCCTTCGTCCCGAAGGGAACGGAAGGCATCGAAATCATTGACGATTGGGATGGCTTCGGGCAGCGCACGACCGGTAGCGGCACCACGGTCCTCAACAATGTCTATGTGAATGCCGACCATGTCGTTCTTCACCACAAAGGCTTCGAACGACCGACGACGATCGGCTCCGTCGGCCAGATCATCCATGCGGGTGTCGATCTCGGCATCGCCCGGGCAGCCTTTGCCGAGACGCTTGATTTCGTGAAGACCCGATCGCGCCCCTGGATGGATAGCGGCGTAGAGCGGGCGAGCGACGATCCGCTGACAATCGCCAAGATCGGGCAGATCGCCGTCCGGCTGGAAGCCGCAACCGCGACCGTCGAGCGTGCCGGTCGCAAGGTCGACGCCGCCCAGGTCGAGACAACAGAAAAGAGGGTCGTCGAGGCGACACTCGCGGTGGCGGCCGCAAAGGTGCTGACAACGGAAATCGCTATCGAAGCGACCAACACGCTGTTTGAGCTCGCCGGCACGGCCTCGGTCAAGCTGGATCTCAATCTCGATCGCCACTGGCGCAATGCCCGCACGCATACGCTTCATGACCCCGTCCGCTGGAAATATCACGTCGTCGGCAATTATCACCTCAACGACGTCATTCCGCCGAAGAATGGCGCGCTTTAACGGATAGACGAAAGCCTCGTCGCCCGTGAACTGACCCCCGAAAGTTGGACCACCAACATCGGGGGTTTTGCATGTCGAAATACAGCACGTCGTTCAAGCAGAGTGTTGTGGCGTTTTATGGCGGCGGCGCGCGCAGCCTGCAGGAGGTGAGTGCGTATTTTGGGATCGAGCATTCGACGGTGCGCACATGGGTTGCGATGCACGCGGCGCATGGAGTTGACGGTCTGGTCAGGAAGTTCGGCCACTACACTGCTGAGTTCAAGCTATCGGTTCTGCGCCGGATGTGGGAGGATGGGCTCTCTTACCGTCGGACGGCGGCGTTGTTCAACCTGCGCAATAAGAGTTGCCTGCCGGATTGGGAGCGCCGCTATAAGGCCGGTGGTATTGACGCCCTGATGCCACGTCGTCGAGGAAGGCCCCGATCGATGCCCGAGCCACCTGTGCTGTCCGACAAGACGGATGCCCCGCAGAGCGATGAGGCCAAGAGCCGCGAGGAACTCCTGGCGGAGCTGGCCTATCTGCGTATGGAGAATGCCTATCTAAAAAAACTGGAAGCCTTAACGCAGGCACGACAAGCGCCGACAAGACGCAAGCCGTCCAGGCGTTAAGGCCGCTCTATCCATTCGACGGTCTGCTGAAGCTTGCGGGCCTGGCCCGCAGCACGTTCTATTATCAGCAGAAGGTCTCGTCCCCGGCCGATCGGCATGTAGCGCTGAAGACCAGGATCAAAGCGATCTTCGAAGCCCATAAGGGGCGCTATGGCTATCGTCGGGTCACGGCTGCGATCCGCACCCTCGGGCAGACGGTCAATCACAAGACCGTCCAGCGTCTGATGATCGAGATGGGATTGAAGTCCCTGGTCCGGCCGAAGAAGTATCGCTCCTACAAGGGGCAGACGGGACGCGTGGCCCCGGACCTCCTTCAGCGGCAGTTCACCGCCGAGCGTATGCATCAGAAATGGGTGACGGACGTCACCGAGTTCAACATCGCCGGCCAAAAACTCTTCCTCTCGCCGGTCATGGACCTCCACAACGGCGAGATCGTTGCCTTCGAGACGGCTAGGCGGCCTGTCTTCTCGTTGGTCAAGAACATGCTGGACAAGGCCCTGGACCAACTCTGCAATGCCGAGAGGCCGATCCTGCATTCCGATCAGGGATGGCAATATCAGATGCCGGCCTGGGGCCAAATGCTTGAAAGCCGCAACATTGCCCAAAGCATGTCACGCAAAGGCAACTGCCTCGACAATGCCGCCATGGAGAGCTTCTTCGCCACCCTCAAATCCGAGTTCTTTTATCCCAACCACTTCGACAGCATCGAAAGCCTGCGTGATGGTGTCGAGGACTATATCCGATATTACAACAACGATCGCATCAGGCTAAAGCTTAAAGGGCTGAGCCCTGTTCAATACAGGACCCAGCCCTTAAATCAGCCAAGCCAATAAACCGTCCAACTTTACGGGGTCAGTTCACCCGCGACGGGGCTTTCACACAATCAAAGGCACAGATCCAAGCGCCACGCTGAAGCCAATTAGTGCCGGTCCATATTGGTTTCCATGGGCTGACCAGCGGACGCCGCGAGACTTTCCAGACCGGTTGCAACGACCGATACCCTGAACACCCCGTCGAGATTCTTGTCAAAGATCGCACCGACGACGATATCGGCATCGGCAAAAACTTCGTCGCGGATACGGCTGGCGGCCTCATCGACCTCGAACAGCGTCATGTCCGTTCCGCCGGAAATGGAGATCAGCACGCCCCGCGCGCCCTTCATGCTCATGTCGTCCAGAAGCGGATTGGAGACTGCGGCATCTGCCGCCTTCAACGCGCGGCCCGGTCCTGAAGCTTCGCCCGTTCCCATCATCGCACGTCCCATTCCCCGCATCACGGATTTGACATCGGCGAAGTCGAGATTGATGAGACCTTCCTTGATGATCAGGTCCGTGATGCAGCTGACGCCCGCATAAAGGACGCGGTCTGCAGTCACAAAGGCGTTTGCGAAGGTGGTCGTGGCGTCCGCAATGCGAAACAGGTTCTGATTGGGAATGACGATAACGGTGTCCGCGCTTTCGCGCAGTCGCTCGATGCCCTCGTCGGCCGTGCGCATGCGCCGGTTGCCCTCGAACGTGAAGGGCTTGGTGACGACGCCGACCGTGAGGATGCCCGCCTGCCGCGCGACCTGAGCGATGATCGGCGCGGCGCCCGTACCGGTGCCGCCGCCCATTCCGGCCGTCACGAAGCACATGTGCGTGCCCTGGAGATGATCCATGATCTCATCGATGGATTCCTCGGCGGCGGCTCGTCCGATTTCCGGCAGGGAGCCTGCACCGAGGCCCTCCGTCACCTGTGCGCCAAGTTGAATGCGCCTGTTGGCTTTGGACGTCGCAAGCGCCTGCGCATCCGTGTTTGCCGCGATGAATTCAACGCCCTGAAGTTGTTGCGCGATCATATTGTTGATCGCGTTGCCGCCGCCACCGCCGACACCGACGACAGAAATCTCCGGTATCACCCCGGAAAGTGGTGCGCGCGTGTCAGCCATGAAGGACTCCATTGGATCGATTTCATTCTCAATCGAGATCGCCTGCCCTTCTGGAGGTTGAAAACGATTCGTGAGCGAAGAGATCCTAATGAGGAACGTGTGCGGATTGCGGCATGCGCCGGCAACCCTCCACAGAATAATGAGTTGAGCACAGGATTTGTAAGCCGGATATTGAAACATCAATCATCCAGCATTGCGTAAAGGCCACAATCGGCGAGCCTGCTTGAAGCTGTGGTGTGTTCCAACCCTGGCCCACACCACCTCGGATATAAATGACGCTGACCGATCTTGAGTACAGGTGAAGTCAGCACCAGCGGAGATTATGAGCCTATGCCCTTTTTAGACTGCGCCACGTCCTCGCCCTTGTGTCAGCTGTAGAGACTGACTTCGGGAATCCGGTCGTTCAGCACGAACTCCCCGACTTCCTTGGCCTTGTAGAAGACCGGATCGTGCAGGGTGTGCGTCCGTACATTGCGCCAGAAGCGGTCGAAACGATATTTCTCCGCGGTCGAGCGGGCGCCGGTGAGCTCGAAGACGCGCGAGGTGATATCGAGCGAAACATGGGTCGCGTGCACCTTCGCCGCATAGGCTTCGGCCGCCGCCTCGCCACGCTCACGCGCCGTTGCCCGACTTCCTCTCGCAAGCGCCTCCTGCACCGTTGCCGCGGCGCTGTCGGCCAGCGCAGCGGAAGCCTTCAAGGCCGCAGTGAACTCGCCGACACGCTCGAGAATATAGGGATCGTCCGATGCGCGCTCGACACCGGAGGTGATCCAGGGCCGCGTCGTGGTACGGACATAATCGACCGCCTCTCGCAATGCGCCCTCGGCCGTTCCGAGATAGAAGTTCACGAAAACGAGCTGGATGAGGGGCGTATTGAAAGTCGCGAGCACCGGCGCTTCGCCACCGACGGTTGCTGCCCTGTCCAGATCCTCTTCATAGACGGGAAAATCGTGGAATTCGACGCTGCCGCTGTCCGACAGTCGCTGGCCGAAATTGTCCCAATCGTCATTGGCCCTGTAACCGGCCCGATTGGTCGGGACGGCAAAGCCGACAATCTTGTCATCAAGGGCAGCATTGGCGTTGATGTAATCCGACACGTGAGCGGCTGTGGAAAAAGATTTGCGGCCGTTCAGAACATAGCCATTGCCACGGCGCGTCAACACGAGGCCCGGATCGCGCGGATTGACGGCTGCGCCCCAGTAGAGGCTGTTTGCCACCGTCTTGTTGCCGAGCTCCTGCGCACGCGCCTCCTCGAAGGCCCAATAGACATATTGGCTGTTGACGTAGTGATAGCCGAGAAGCTGGCCAATGGAGCTTTCGCCGCGCGCAAGGATGCGCACCAACCGCAAGCCATCCACCCAATCGAGGCCGCCGCCGCCAACCGGGGCAGCATGCAAGGCGTTCAGCAGGCCCGCATTCTTCAGCTTGACGATTTCGCCGAGCGGTGGACGGCCTTCGCGATCAAGTTCTGGAGCGCGCTTGGAAAGATCGGCGGCAATCTCTTCCGCTCGGGCAAAAAGGTCTTCCCGCGTGGCGTTTCGGCTGCCCGCAAAGACGACGTTGGACTGACTCATCATATGAACTCCGGTTCATGGACGTAGTCCGGCGAGATTAAGAAACTCTCGCCGGCGGATCGTGGACAGCTGCTTAGAAAAGCTTCTCCGGTATCCAGCTGGCGGTGACCGCATCGCTTGCGTTGAAGGCCGGAACTTTCTTGGCCAGCTCCTCGATCGTCCGGACATTGGCGGCGCGAAGCCCTTCCTGCGTCAGCAGCGTCGGCTTGACGGTGATCTGATGCGGAACTTCTTGGCCCGCCACCTGCAAAGCGGCGGCTCGGATGGAAACCGCACCAACGACAGCCGGATTGGTCGCTACCGTCGCAACCCACGGGCTACCCGGTTCGGTTATTTCCTGAATGTCGGCCGTCGATACATCGGCCGAATAGATCTTCAGCTTGCCCGTGATGCCGAGATCCGTCGCAGCAAGCTTCACGCCGCGCGCGAACTCGTCATAGGGTGCGAAAACGACTGATATGTCGGGATTGGCCGTCAGCGCCGCCTTTGCCTGGTCCGCAGTCGAGGTCGCCGTCGTATCGCTGACATTGCCGAAGCGAGCCTTTTCGACGACGCCTGCATTCTGCTTCTTGAACGTGTCCCAGACCTCGTTGCGGCGATCGAGCGGCGCAAAACCGGCTACGTAGACATAACCTGCCTTGAAGCTGCTGCCGTTGTCCTTGACGACCTGCTTCAGCGCGAGATCGGCAAGCTCATGATCGCTCTGCTCGACCTGAGGGATCTTGGGATTGTTGAGATTGACGTCGAAGGCAACGACCTTGATGCCCTTGTCGAGCGCCTGCTGAACGACATCGCCGAGAGATTCCGGCAGGCCGTGATCGATAACGATGGCGGAGACACCAAGATTGATCGCCTGGAGGATCTGCTCGCGCTGCGCAGCCGCATCCTGGCGGCCGGGGAAGACGCGCAGATCGATGTCGAGTGCCTTTGCCTGAGCTTCTGCGCCGGCCTGATAGGCCTGGAAGAAGTCGCCGGCGGAAATGTAGCTGATCAAGGCGATCTTCACGCCGCCCTTATCAAAGGGCGCTGGAGCGCCACTCACACCGCCAGCCAGCGCAGCCTGCGTAAGAAGAAGAGGAGCAACGGCCGTCAGGGCAAGCCGTGTGAGAAATTTCATTGTCGCGATCCTCACGATCAATCGGAAGCGTCGTCTGACGGAATGAGGACCCTGCGACGCATGCAATTATTTAGATAGAAACTCTATGTTTTTAGTAGATTAATTCATCTGATTTTGGCCGCCTTCGGAGATTCTTTGTTCGCGACGGGAAGGCTTGGCGGCAAGGGCTTGCCTAAAAGATCGCGCAATCTCGCGGGCAGTCCACGCGGGTCAATGGCTGAGGGGCGATAGACCGGCATCCGAAAAGTGACCGTAAAGCTAACGATCGTCACGCGGGCTGTGGAAACCCGATCTGTACATTAGAAAGGCAAATGACGGAAATTTCCCCTGCCGCACCAGTTTTGGAAAAACGTTTCTCCCGCAAATCGTTTAAATCTACCTATTTTATATTCTATTGGCATTTGTGAATTGCTGGAGAGGATGCTTTCATGACCAAGGGACAGACGACCGGCCTCGGACGCCGGGATATTCTTAAACTGACGGCGGTTGCCGGAACGGCGCTCGCGGCCTCGACCATTCTGTCGAAGACCGCCGCTGCTGCCGACGACGCGTTGTCGCTGAAAGGCAAGCGGATCGCTATCAGCGCGACGGGAACCGACCACTATTTCGACCTGCAGGCCTACAATGCGCAGATTGACGAGGTGAAGCGGCTGGGCGGCACGCCTATCGCCGTCGATGCCGGCCGCAACGACGGCAAGCTTGTCTCGCAGCTTCAGACGCTGATTGCGCAGAAGCCGGACGCCATCGTCCAGATCCTCGGCACGCTGAGCGTCATCGACCCCTGGCTGAAGAAGGCCCGCGATGCCAGCATTCCCGTTTTGACCGTCGATGTCGGCTCCACCAATTCGATCAACAACACCACATCGGACAATTGGGGTATCGGCAAGGATCTGGCGCTGCAGCTCGTCTCCGATATCGGCGGCGAAGGCAATGTCATCGTCTTCAACGGCTTTTATGGCGTAACGCCCTGCGCGATCCGCTATGACCAGCTCGTCAATGTCGTCAAATACTTTCCGAAGGTGAAGATCATTCAACCTGAACTTCGGGATGTCATTCCCAACACGGTTCAGGACGCCTTCGCGCAGATCACCGCGATCCTCAACAAATACCCGGAGAAGGGCTCAATCAAGGCGATCTGGTCGGCTTGGGACATTCCCCAGCTCGGCGCCACACAGGCTCTCACGGCCGCCGGCCGCACCGAGATCCGCACCTACGGCGTCGACGGCAGCCCGGAAGTGCTGCAGCTCGTTGCAGATCCAAATTCGCCAGCCGGAGCCGATGCAGCCCAGCAGCCGGCGGAAATCGGTCGCACGGCCATCCGCAACGTCGCCAAGCTGCTTTCGGGGCAAACGCTGCCACGCGAAACCTATGTCCCTGCCCTGCTGGCAAACAAAAGCAATATCGCCGACGTGGTCAAGAAGCTCGGCATCGGCTGACCCGCAAACCGGCGATGCGGATTCCGTCGCATCGCCCCTCAAAAGGCGAAGGGCCTCTTTTATGACCGCAGCCGAGCATGCGACCACAGCAGACAACGAGTCGCACATCCTGCGCTTCGATGGCATCGTCAAACGCTTCGGCGGCGCGCAGGCGCTGGCCGGCGCGTCGCTTGCCATCAGGCGCGGCACCGTCCATGGGCTTGTCGGCCAGAACGGCGCGGGCAAATCCACCTTGATCAAGCTACTGGCAGGTCTGCACACCCCGGATGAGGGGCGGATTGAGATCGAGGACCGGGCCTATGACCGCCTGACGCCGCATCTGTGCGAAGAGCTCGGCATTCATTTCATCCACCAGGATCGGCTGCTGGTCCCAACCTTCACTGTCGGAGAATCGCTTTTTCTCGGGCGAGAGACCCGCCTCGGCAAGACGCCTTTCCTCGACCGCGGCGCCATGCAGCGGCGGGCCGCGGAACTCCTTGCCAATTATTTCGGCGTCGATTTGCCGAAGAACGCGCTGATCAGTAAGCTTTCGACGGCGGAACGGCAGATCGTCCAGATCACCCGCGCGCTGCTGCATAAGCCGAAGATTCTCGTCTTCGATGAGCCGACCGCGGCGCTGGTGCGCCAGGAAGCCGAGATCCTGTTCCGCCTCATCCGCCGCCTGCGCAGCGAAGGCGTGACCATTATCTACGTCTCGCATTATCTCAATGAAATCGAGGCCTTGTGCGACGATGTTACGGTTCTGCGCAATGGTGTCGATGTCGCTTCTCTGAGGGCAAGCGAAATCTCGGCAGGCAAGATTGCCAACCTGATGATCGAACGCGACATCGCCGACATGTTTCCCAAGCGGCAGATCGAACTCGGCAAGGAAATCCTCAAAGTCAGGAATCTTTCGGCAATAGGCCGCTTTCACGATGTCAGCCTCTCACTGCGTCGCGGCGAGATCCTCGGCATTACGGGCCTGCTTGGCTCGGGGGCAAAGGATCTGGTTCGCACCCTGTTCGGGTTGCAGGCGGCAACAGGTGGGACGATCGATGTCGATGCACGTGGCCTGAAGCCGCGCAACCCGGTCGAAGCTGTCGATCATCAGATCGCCTTGGTGCCGGAGGACAGACGCGGCCACGGCGTAGGCCTGGAGCTCAGCGTCCGTGAAAACATCACCCTGTCGAGCCTCGGCCGCTATACCCGTTTCGGCTTTCTCAGCAGAAGGCGAGAAAGCGCCGACGCCGACGAGCTGATCAAGCGACTGCAGATCAAGACGGCTGGGCGCGAGGCGCTGGTGCGGACACTCTCAGGCGGCAACCAGCAGAAGGTGGCGATTGCCAAATGGCTGAGCCGCCACTCGGAGATCTACCTGCTCGACGAGCCGACCGTCGGCGTCGATATCGGCTCGAAGGTCGAAATCTACACATTGGTCGGCGAACTTGCCGCCCGCGGTGCCGGCGTAATCGTGCTGTCTTCGGATCTTCAGGAGCTTGTCGGCATCACCGACAGGATCCTTGTGCTGTTTCGCGGTCGCGTGACGCGCGAACTGATCTCCTCCGACACGACAACGGACGAAGTTCTGTCGGCATCGACCGGTGCCTTGGAAGGATTGCGCCATGTCGGCTGACGTTCAATTTGCCTCCCTACCCGAAAATTCGACGACAAAGGCGTCGCCGGCCAGCGGCAAGCTTGCCGCTGCCGCCCTGCGGTTCGGTTCGCTGCTTGCCTTTGCAGCCATTCTGGTGATTTTCGCAGCTACGGCGCCCTATTTTCTGACGGTCGGCAATATCGGCAACGTGCTCGGGCAATCGGCCATTTCGGGTGTTCTTGCCATCGGCCTCACGATCGTCCTGATCGCCGGCGGCTCCAATGTCGTCACCGGCGGTATCGACCTCTCGCTAGCCGCCAATATGGGGCTTAGTGCAGCAGTTTACGCCACCCTCATTCAGCTCGGCTTTAGCGATGTGGTCGCCACGGCGGCCGCGCTGGCCACCGGGCTGGCGATCGGCATCGTCAATGCGCTGGCGATCGTTTTTGCGGGCATTGTGCCGTTGCTCGCGACGCTTGCCGTGATGAATGTGGTCGCCGGGCTGGAGCTGGTGCTGACGCAGAATACCGTGCTTCCGGCCTCGACCGACCTTCTCACCGCACTTTCATCGTCGGACGGGTTCGGCATTCCGATCCTCGCCTATGTGCTGATCGGCTTTACCATTATCGCCACGGCGATCGTACAATTCACCCCGCTTGGCCTCAGGCTTTATGCCGTCGGCGAGTTTCCCGAGGCCGCACGCGCCGCCGGATTGCCGTTGAAGAGCCTGGTTGTGGGGGCGTTCGTGGCGAGCGGGTTCTGCGGTGGAATCGCTGGCATCCT
Organism: Rhizobium tropici CIAT 899; assembly: GCF_000330885.1. NCBI lineage: Bacteria > Pseudomonadati > Pseudomonadota > Alphaproteobacteria > Hyphomicrobiales > Rhizobiaceae > Martinezella > Martinezella tropici. Next base: position 910,522 of record NC_020062.1, on the reverse strand, counting down.
CTCCGTCGCCTATCTCAGCGGCAGCACTACCGGCTCCGGTGAGATGCTGCTTCCTGTCGTCGTCACCGCATTGCTCGGCTCGGTGTTTTCCCGCCGGCTCGTGCCGACCATCGGCGGCACGCTGATCTCGACGCTATTTGTCGGCTTTCTCATCAATGGCTTCCAGTTGCTCAACCTGCCGAGCACACTGGTCAGCGGGGTTCAAGGTCTTCTGATCCTCATCGTGGTTTCGGCCACCACACTGCTTCGCAAACGGGAGATCTGAACCGTGACCGCTGCCATTGCCCCGACACGGTCATTCGCTGGCCTTGCCCGCTACGGGCTCATCGTCGCCCTTGTCCTCGTCTTCTCGCTGTTTTCGACCGTGGCGCCGACCTTCCTCAGCCTCGGCAATCTGCAGAGCATCCTTGTCAATAACTTTACCCTGCTTGCCATTGTCTCGATCGCCATGACCTTCGCTGTTGCCGCCGGCGGCATCGATCTCTCCGTCGGAACGGCAGTGGATTTCGCAAGCTTTGCGTTCGTCTCCGGCATATTGGCTGATCTACCGGTACCACTGGCCGCCCTGGCGGGTCTTGGCGCGGGCGCATTGGTCGGTGCCTTCAATGCCATCCTGATCTCGGCAATCGGCGTATCGCCGTTCCTGGCAACGCTCGGAACGCTGTTCATCGGCCGCAGCATTCAGCAGCTCCTGACGGATGGCGGCAATCCGGTTTATCTGCCGCCCTCCGGTGTTCCCGCAGCATTCCGCTTTATCGGGCATGGAACGCTTGTTGGCTTTCCGGTGCCGCTTCTGATCGCAGCAGTCATCATCGCGGCAGCGGCACTGCTGTTTGCCCGCATGCGCTTCGGCCGCGTCGTGCTTGCCATCGGCATCCAGCCGCGCACCGTTCGTTATTCGGGCATCGGAGTGGCGAAGCATGTGACCGTGACCTTCATTCTTGCGAGCACGATTGCCGCTTTTGCCGGGCTGATCCTGACGGCGACGGTGACCGTCTATATCCCCTCCTCCGGCAACGGCTTCATGCTGAACGCCATCGGCGCCACCTTTATCGGCACGACGTTTTCACCACTCGGTCGGCCGAACGTCGCCGGCACGGTGCTTGGCGTTCTGCTCTTAAGCATCGTCGCCAACGGCCTGCTGCTGACGGGCCTGAACTTCTACTGGCAGCAGGTCGGCACCGGGCTTCTGATCTTTGCCGTGCTCGCCTTCAGCTTCGTCAACAAGAAAGCGGTTGGCGCCTGAGCGCCGACCGAACGATACAATCGCAGGAATAGCAAGATGACAAGCGAAATCAGGCTCAATGCCTTTGACATGAACTGCGTCGGACACCAGTCACCGGGCCTCTGGCGCCATCCGCGCGACAAATCCTGGACCTACAAGGACCTCGATTACTGGGTCCATCTGGCGAAGACGCTGGAACGCGGCAAATTCGATGGCCTGTTCATCGCCGACGTGCTTGGTGTTTATGACGTCCTGAACGGCAACGTCGATGCGGCCTTGCGCCATTCGGCGCAGGTGCCGGTCAACGATCCGCTGCAGCTCATCCCGACCATGGCCTATGAGACGGAGCATCTCGGCTTCGGCCTGACGGCTTCGCTCTCTTTCGAGCATCCCTACACCTTCGCGCGGCGTATCTCGACGCTCGATCATCTGACGAAAGGGCGCGTCGGCTGGAATATCGTCACCTCCTATTTGAACAGCGGCGCGCTCAACATCGGGCAGTCTGCGCAAACGCAACATGACGACCGCTATTCCCTGGCCGAGGAATATCTCGAAGTCTGCTACAAGCTGTGGGAGGGTAGCTGGGAAGACGACGCCGTCATTCGCGACCGCGAGAGCGGCATCTTTACGAGACCGGAAAAAGTGCACCCGATCCGCCATTCCGGCAAGCATTTCAACGTGCCCGGCATTCATCTCAGCGAGCCGTCGCCGCAGCGTACCCCCGTGCTTTACCAGGCGGGCGCATCCAGCCGCGGCAAGGATTTCGCCGGCGCGCATGCCGAATGTATTTTCGTCGCGGCACCTTCGAAGGCAGTCCTGAAGCGCTATGTCGCCAATGTTCGCGAAGCAGCCGAGCGCATCGGACGCAATCCCCGCGAAATCCTTTCCTTCAATCTTCAGACCGTAATTCTTGGCGAGACCGATGCCGAGGCGCAGCGCAAGTTCAACGAATACCGTCAATATGTTTCGCTCGAAGGGGCGCAGGCGCTGATCTCCGGCTGGACCGGCATCGATTTCGGCCAATTCTCGCCCGACGAGGTGCTGCGCCATCGCTATACCAATGCAGTGCAATCGGCCGTCGAGACCTTCACCACCATCGATCCGGACAAGGAATGGACGATGCGCGAAATGGCCGATTGGGTCGGCATTGGCGGCTTCGGTCCGGTCTTTGTCGGCTCGCCACAGACGGTTGCCGACCTGATGCAGGAATGGATCGAGGATACCGACGTCGACGGCTTCAATCTCGCCTATGCCGTCACCCCCGAAAGCTTCGAGGATGCCGTCGATCTTCTGGTGCCGGAACTGCAGAAGCGCGGCGTCTACAAGACCGAGTATCGCACAGGCACCTTGCGCGAGAAGCTTGGCGGCAGCGGACCCCGGCTTGCAGCCCCGCATCCAGCGACCGGCTATCGCAATCTTGGCGAAGCCAACGCTCTTCCCAGACGCGGCGGATAGGCTTTAGACAAAGGTGCGTGTCTTTGGCTGAGACGGGACAATTCCCGTCTTAGCCGCCCCATGTCTGTTCGAGGACTCGAAGCCAGTTTTGATGCGCGATCTTGGCAAGCGAGGGAGCGTCAAACCCATGCGCGCGCAAGGCGTCGATCAGCTTCGGCAGGCCACCCGCATCACCGAGCGCTGCCGGAATGGTCGTACCATCGAAATCGGAACCCAGCGCGACATGCTCGATGCCGATGCGCTCGGCAATGTAAGCAACATGGCGAACGAGGACTTCGAGAGGCGTATCGGTGTTCCTGATGCCATCGTCACGCAGGAACAGCACGCCGAAATTTATACCGACCAAACCGCCGGTATCGCGGATGGCGTCAAGCTGCTTGTCGGTCAGGTTGCGGCTGTGCGGGCTGATGGCATGCGCGTTGGAATGCGAGGCAACCAGCGGCGCATTCGACAATTTGGCGATATCCCAGAACCCCTGCTCGTTCATGTGCGAGAGGTCGATCATGATCCTGAGCTCGTTGCAGGCGCGGATCAGATCCTTGCCGGCGTCGGTGAGCCCGGGGCCAATATCCGGCGTCGAAGGAAACCGGAAGGGCACACCATAGGCAAAGACATTGGGGCGGCTCCAGACAGGTCCAAGCGTGCGCAAACCGGCCTGATGCAGGACGTATAGGGCATCGAGATCGGCCGCGACCGCCTCCGCGCCCTCAATATGGAAAACGGCGGCGAACTGGCCCTCGGCAATCGACCGCCTGATATCGGCGGCCGAACGGCAAACCTTTACGGCTCCTTGCGACCGGGCCTCGATCGCAAGCAAAAGCCGCGCCATGGCCAGGGTTTCGTTCAGCGCATCCGGCTGGGCGGGCGTCGCAAAATCGGCATTTCCGGGCTTCGGCTGATCCGGCGAAGGGATGAAGATGGCGCAGAGCCCGCCGGCAAGACCGCCACGACGCGCGCGAGGCAGGTCGATATGTCCGGCAGCTTCGCCGTTCAGGAAAGCATCGACGGAATTCAAGCCACCGCGACGCAACCGAAGCAACACGTCGTTATGGCCATCGAATACGGGAATTATCGAGGATTCGGTCATGTCTCATTCCAAACACCGCAGTTGCTATCTGCCTAGGCAAGCTTGGCGGAATGGGCAACTGCAAATTATTCATAGCTCTGCAAAAACGAATTGGTCGCTCGCAAGACACCTGGCTAAAACTCCTGCGGAAGTAAGATGGGGTGGAAGCCATGTCAGGTCGAGTGCAATAAAAACGGGTAGAGTTGCGTTGAGCGTTGCAGAGGGCACGCATTGAGCGATTTGCGCTTTCGTTTCAAGCTCCTGAAATGGAGACGCCGACCCTCTGTCGCGTCGGCCAGCAGACGCATCTGCACAGATTGATGCGAACTGGTGCCATATATTGGGACAAGTGAAACGGGAATATTGATTTGCCAACCCGCGAGACTTGCTTTTTCCAAAATGCGCAGCAAATGAAAACCGTATTGAGTTGAAAAAACCCGGGATAAGGCCAGGATCGCCGCGTATCGGCTCGCTGAAAAGAGCAATTCATAGCAAGTTTCGGGCTTATCCGATGGAAGCAGGCAGCAGGAACCTGTCGGTATGGCGGATGGAGAGTTGACAGCGATGCTTATCTTCCGCCCGACGGCATTCGGAGAGACTTGATTGTCTGATTTGCGACGCGAAGACCGATCCCAATCCGCATCAGACGAGGCGCAGGACGAGTCATGGCGTCGCGACCGGAAATCCATGCAGTCCGAACGGCGGCGCTTTCCGCGGCCGGAGAAGGCAGCGACGGAGGGCGACCTGCCGCCGCCAGCCTTGCAGCCGTTGAAATTTTCGACACGTGGCATGGAGCCAGGCGATCAATTTGCCGCTTGGCAGACCTATGTCGCTCCCTTGGCCGACGTCCGGCTGCCGGATAATGCCTCTCCGGAAGCCGGCTTTCCGGCAGACCATACAGCATGGAATCTGGGCGGCATGCTTGTCGTTCAGCAGGATGCGCCGCCTCACAGTTACATGCGCTCGCAGGCGAAAGTGAAAGCCAATCACGTCGATCACTGGCACATTTCCGTATTGTCCAGCGGCCGGACGTGGACGGAAGTCGATGGTCATGTTCTGGATGGCGAGCCGGGCAAGGTGGAATTGCGGTCGCTGGGACACCCTTTTCGAGGGCGCTCGACCGAGGCGAAGGTTCTCTCGCTCTTTCTGCCGAGGGCATTGCTGTTCGACGTTCCCACACCGGTGGAGATCGAGAACAATATTGCCCTCTCCGGCGTCTTTACCAACATGCTGATCGAATTTCTCGATAGCGTCGAAAACAATCTCACGCGTCTTGCAGCCACTGACCTACCCCATGTCGTCCAGACAGTGCGCAATATGATCGTGGCAGCCGTTTCGACCTCGGCGGCTCAATCGACCGGTACAGAACAGCATAGCGCCCTCGCTCTGACGGAGCGGGTGCGGCGGTTCGTCGAAGCCAACCTCATCTCGGAAAATCTGACGGCCGAACGCATATGCCGCGAGCTTGGCGTATCGCGCACGAGGCTCTATCAGATATTTGAACAATATGGCGGGGTGCACCACTATATCCAGCGCCGCCGCCTTCTATCGGCACATGCGGCCCTCAGTGATCCCGCCAACCGCGAGCAGATCGTCGATATCGCCTTTGCCGTAGGCTTCTCCTCGGCAGCACATTTCAGCCGGGCATTCGGCAAGGAATTCGGCTATAGCCCTCGCGAGGCCAGAAACCTGACCATTCCACGTTATGTCGGGCAGATCGTGTCGCCGACGCCTGCCGGCAACAGCCACTCTTTCGACGAATGGCTGAAAACCCTCGGCTATTATCACTAGATAAGTCCGCATAGCGGACCTCGAGATCTCCTGAAAAAACGCAGCCGAAAGGCTCTATTGCGCGGCGTCCTGTCGCGCGCTCATCCATGCACAAGCCGAAACACCGCACTTCAGCAATTGCGAAAATGGACGCTGCTGCAAGTTTCCGGATGCATGGCTAACGACACGCGACTGGTAACTCATTAAAAACGAAAGGGAATAATCGCTCAGACACCAAAGCCCCAATGTTTGGTGAATGTACCCTGCGTCCATCGGGGCAAGCCATAGGGAAAACAGCAATGGTATCTACTCGCCAAACAATAGAGATCAGCAAGCCCCAACATCCCGTCAGTGACTCATACCGCGCAGTTGAGCGCGAAGAGGTCCTCGAACTGGCCTTTCGCGATTTCGTCCAAACGGTGGTCGCCGCCGGCTGGAATGAGCCCGAGGTCGCTTTGACCTTGGCCGATATTGCCGATGATTACGTGATGGCTCTCGCCGGTAGAGTTGCGGAGAAATAGTGTTGCGGCCTCCGTCCGCGCTCCGCAGGGGTGAGCACGAACGGTAAGAAGCAACTCTTCAGCATGCCGCCGGCGGCACCGTTCCATAAGAAGCGGGTCATCGGCGGCATGATTTTTTATTCGGCGAACGGCAGGCGTAGCTCCTTTATGCCAATCGCCATCCATCCAGGATTTGATGAAAGCGCTACGATGAAGGTCAGGCAGCATCTTTGGTTTCGCCGGGATATGGAAAGAGCGATAGAACTCTATACGGCGCTTATCCCTGGTTCGGCTGCTGGATGGATCTCGAACATATTGGCCGATCAACCGAATGGACCGGCCGGCAGCGTAAAATTCGCGGGCTTCAAACTCGGAAACCGTTCCTACATGGGATTCGAGGCTGGACCATTCGACTACCTGGAGCATAGTTCTTCGATCACCGTCGAGTGCGCGACGGAAGACGAGGCGAACCGTTTGCGTTATGCGCTGGGGAAGGGTCGCCCGGATGATCGCGGCGGAGTGATAGATCCCTGGGGCATATATTGGCAATTCCAGGTCAGGTCACCAGCTGCCGATTTTGGAACATCGGCCAAAGCTCAACCGGAACATGACGGCCGTATCATTGCCGCAAAACCACGAGCCGCCGCAGCCTGACGCCCGAGTGAAGCAAAATCATCGGAAAACTGATCGCCGCTAGCGACATATGCGCCAACTTCAGCCAGTCGAAAGCATGCCTGCCGCGAAGCAAGCGGAGGCCGATCCAAGCTCGGCTCCGCTCGCATGCTGACTTGAGCGTCAGTCGATAACCGGGCAGCCGCGCCGATTGGCGAAGACCATGCGGTCGGGGCCGCCGTCATTCCAGCCGCGGACGACAATTCGGCGCCCGTTGCTGTCAACCGAATCGATGCGGCGGAAGCCTTCCGCGCGCGCAGCGCGCATCAGGTCACGTCTGTCGCAGCCCCGATCGCGGTCCCAACCTCTGTCACGGTCCCAGCCTCTGTCGCGATCCCAACCACGATCGCGCGGCGGCCCTCTCCAGTCGCGACCTTGATCGCGCTGCCAGGGCGGCGGTGCATAACCGTCGTCGCCGCCGTAATATTGAGCCGATGCCGCAGAGGTCATCAGCTGCAACGCGGCCAATCCGACCACAGCGACACGCGAGATCCGTACCAAACCTTCAAGCATTTTCCTTACCCCCAATTTCCTGTCTTGCGGATGAAAATAGAGATACGCCGATTCGCATGAACTCTGCCTGAACACAGCCAGAACCAGATCGCGCGCCCTGTCACATGGTCGCGCGAGTTTAGGATCGGCGCCGATCCGGCGTTCGGCTGGACAACATCTATTGTGACTTGGAACCTTTGGATGCGAAAGAGGATGATGTGCCCTCGCGGCGTGGACGCGACGCCACTTGCGAAAGCCTGGTATCCCCATGCCAGTCGGTGATTGCCGAATGAACGGATTGGGAAAGAAGCATCGCCCCTGCCAGGCAATAGAGCAACACAATGATGGCCGTTTCGACGATCAGCGGCAGAAAGGCAAAACGAGCGCTGGGGTTGTCATCCTCTTCGGGGAGCAGATCCGGCAACCCAAGCATCATCGCCGTCAGCGGCGAAGCCAGGATCGCAAGGAAAGCGGCGCTATGAATCCACAGGCGCAAACGAGGCAATTTTCCCGCCACCCAAAAGGCTAGAAGCGGAGCGCCGAATTGCATAACAAGCCAAGCGAAACGGCGAACTCTATCGGCAGGATCGAATCGTCATGCATGAATTGCCAACCCTTCAATGCGGCACAGATTAGTGCTGCGCATCCGAAATGACAACTTTCTCTTGCGCTGCTTCTGTCCCTGCATTCTCCAAAAGACGATGCCGTCTTGGCCTAAACCTTAACCGTCAATTCCCGCGATCGTCGGCTTGAACACTATTGTTTTCCGCATCGGTTCCCGGCCCATCCCGACTGCTTGGCGCACCAATTGCGCCGCAGCCTCGCCGATGGCACGCCGGGGCGAGCGCGAGGTTGCGATCGGCGCGGGCAAGGAATTGACCAGATCCAGCCCGTTGAAGCCGGCAATCAGCATTTTATCAGGAACCGCAACCCCCAGTTCCATGCAGGCAAACAAGCCGCCGCTCGCCATATCGTCATTGGAATAATAGATGCAATCCAGGTCTGGCACCGCCGCGAGCAACGATGTCGTGAGCTGCTTTCCGAGCGCGATCGAGGAAAAGACGTCATCGGTCCGCAGCCCGGCAAACCCAAGGCCATGCGCATGCAGGACGCGCTCAAAGCCGGCCTTTCGCTTGCCCGCGCGCAGATCTCGAGCCAGGGCACTGCCGACATAACCGAACCGTCTTCGCCCGGCCGCAATCAACGCTTCCGCCATATCCTCTCCCGCCGCACCATGAGACAATCCGACATTGAAATCGATCGGCGTGCCGTCGAGATCCATGAGCTGGATAACTGGAATATTGGCGTGGCGGAGCAACTCCACCGTCTCCTCCGGTTGATCGAGCCCGGTGACGATAATGGCGCAGGGCTGCCAGGAGAGCATGTCGCGGATGATCTCGCGCTCCTTTGCCATGTCATAGTCGGATATGCCGAACACGGCTTGCATACCGGAACCATCGAGCCCGGCGGAAATACCGGCAAGTACTTCTGGAAAGACGATGTTCGACATGCTGGGAACGACGACAGCGACCAGGTTTGTGCGTTGCGAGGACAAGGAGAGCGCCAGCCTGTTGCCGACGTAATTCATCCGCGTTGCCGCTTCGATCACCCTGTCACGCGTTTCGCTGGAGACGTCGGCTACGCCACGCAAGGCGCGCGATGCCGTCATCTTGCTGACGCCCGCCTCGATCGCGACTTCCTCCAGAGTGGGTTTGCGCATCCCCAAGCAACCCTCGATGATCCATGGCGGCTGGCACGATGCCGTTCTTCTTCATAGAATGTTTCCGCGAAAAGGCAAACATCAGCCTATTGACAATTCCTGGGAAAATAAAGCTATGTTACCGATACCGGTATCGGTAACATAGCTGAAAATAGCAGAGGTAGCACCGTGGAGAACACGAAGAAGGCAGCCATTATCGGCCTGGGGTCCATGGGCTGGGGCGCTGCTCTCTCCCTTCTGAAAGCGGGGTTTGCCGTGCGCGGCTGCGATGTTCGCAGCGAGGTTCTCGCCCGTTTTGCGGAGAACGGCGGTACGCCCTGCACGACGCCGGCGTCAGCGGCGGAAGATGCCGACGTAATCCTCGTCTATGTCGTCAACAGCAAGCAGGTCGAAGACGTACTTTTCGGCCAGGACGGCGCGCTGCAAACCGCACGGCCCTCGACCGTGTTCCTGCTCTGCACCACCATGGCCCCGAGCGCCACGATCGCCATTGCCGAAAGACTGGAGGCAGCTGGCATGCTCGTCATCGACGCTCCAGTCTCCGGGGGTCACGTCCGTGCACTTGCGGGTGAGATTACCGTCATGGCATCCGGCGCTCCCGAAGCTTTCGAACGAGCCTCCGCAGTGCTCGAAGCTATCTCCGCCAAGGTATTCCGCCTCGGGGATCGCCCTGGCGCCGGCTCGCAGGTTAAGATGATCAACCAATTGCTGGCCGGCGTGCACATTGCCGCCACGGCCGAGGCGATGACACTTGCCGCCAAGGCGGGCATCGATCTGAAGACGCTCTATGACGTGATCTGCGTGTCTGCCGGCTCGTCCTGGATGTTCGAAAACCGCGGGGAACACATCGTTTCGGGCGATTACACGCCACGCTCGGCAGTCAATATCTTTGTCAAGGACCTCGGCATCGTCACATCTGAAGCCGACAAAGCCGGTGCTGTCACTCCACTCGCCGCCGCCGCGCTCAACCTCTTCGTGGAAGCATCGGAGGCAGGCCTGGGTCTGGAGGATGACGCCGCGGTTGCGAAGATCCTGGCTGCCCGGAGCGGCGCCAGCCTGCCAGGCGTAAAGGGGTAGGCCATGACACTCCTACTTGGCTGCATCGCCGATGACTTTACCGGAGCAACCGATCTTGCCGCGCTGCTGGCGCGCAGCGGACTGCCCGTTTCGCTTCGGATCGGTATTCCGCAAGACAGACGCCACCCGAACGAGACGGCGGCTTTTGAAGTCATCGCCCTCAAATGCCGGACATCGCCCGTCGATACCGCCGTTAATCAGGCACATCAGGCGCTGACGTGGTTGAAGGAAGCCGGTGCTAGCCGCTTCTTCTGGAAATATTGCTCGACATTCGACAGCACGGCCGAAGGCAATATCGGGCCGGTGGCGGATATGCTGATGGCGGAGACCGGCGCGACCCAGACGATTTATTGCCCCGCCTTTCCGGAGAATGGACGCAGCATCTTCATCGGTCATCTCTTCGTTGGCGAGCAGCTTCTGTCGGAGAGTCCGATGAAGGACCACCCGCTGACGCCGATGCGCGATTCAAGCCTTGTGCGGCTTCTGACGCCGCAGGTGAATGGCGCTGTCGGCCTTGCCAACCATAATATCGTCTCCAAGGGTGCGGAATCGCTAAGAGCAAAGTTGGCGCAACTCGGCAACGACGGCATTCGGCATGTAATCGTCGATGCTGTGTCCGACGACGATCTTCGAACGATCGCAGCAGCATCTTTCGACATGCCTCTGGTAACGGGCGGCAGCGCAATTGCCGGCCAGCTTCCGCAATTCTACATGGAGCAAGGTCTCGTCAGCCTTTCCGAACATCGACAGGCACTGCCAAAGATCACCGGCGGTTCGATCGTCCTATCCGGCAGCTGCTCCGCCATGACGCGGAAGCAGGTTGCCAATTACGCCGGCAAGGTCACCAGCCTGCGGCTCGATCCGATCGCGCTTGCAGAGGAAGGCCCCGGTACCGCGCTGGAATGGCTGCGCCAGCAATCCCCCGACGCGCCGAAGCTCATCTACGCCACCGCCGAGCCTAATGAAGTGCGGCAAGCGCAAGAGCGTTTGGGGCGGGACAAGGCAGGCAAAGTGGTCGAGGACGCTCTTTCCGAGATCGCCCGCACGGCCTTCGATTGCGGCACGCGCCGCTTCGTCGTTGCAGGCGGCGAGACGTCCGGCGCAATCACGCAGACACTCGGCGCGGCGCATTTGACTATCGGGCCGGAAATCGCACCCGGCGTGCCTTGGACTTTCACGACCCTTGGAGGTGAAACAGTCGCTCTAGCTCTAAAATCTGGCAATTTCGGCAAAGAAACCTTCTTTACGGACGCTTTCGACCGATTGGAGACGGCATGAGCGAAGAAGCGAACTTGCGCGAACAGATATGCATGATGGCCAAGTCGCTCTACGACCGCGGCCTGACCGCCGGCTCTTCGGGCAATATTTCGGCACGCCTCAGCGACGGCAGGCTTTTGGTGACGCCGACGGGCAGTTCCTTCGGACGCCTCGATCCGGCGCGCCTCTCGCTATTCGACGACAAAGGGCGTCTGATCGGCGGCGACAAGCCGACCAAGGAAATGCCGCTGCATGCCGCGTTCTATGAGACACGGCCGAAGAAGACGGGCGCCGTCGTTCATCTCCATTCGAGCCATTCGGTGGCCCTCTCGATCCTGCCCGGCGTCGATGCCGACAACATGCTGCCGCCGTTGACGGCCTATTCGATCATGAAGCTCGGCAAAGTAAAACTCCTGCCCTATTTCATGCCGGGCGACCCAGCGATGGGCGATGCCATTCGCGGACTGGCCGGCAAGCGCAGCGCCGTTATGCTGGCGGCACATGGACCTGTCGTTTCAGCCAAAGATCTGGAGGCGGCGGTCTATGCGATTGAAGAACTGGAAGAGACGGCAAAGCTTGCCATGTTGACACGCGGAGCCAATCCTTCGCTGTTGACGGAGGCGCAGATCGCCGATCTCATCCGCACCTATGATGTGGAATGGGACTGAACATGACCCGCTTTTCGGCCAATCTGGGTTTCCTGTGGCAGGAGCTTTCCCTTCCCGACGCGATCCGCGCTGCCAAGTCTGCCGGTTTCGATGCCGTTGAATGCCACTATCCCTATGACACGCCCGCTGAAGCCGTGCGTCAGGCGTTGGAGGAGACTGGTCTTTCCATGCTCGGCCTCAACACCGCCCGCGGCAATATCGCGGCCGGTGACAATGGACTTGTCGCCATTCCGGGCCGCGAGGATGAAGCCCGTCGTCTCATCGATCAGGCGATCGATTATGCAGCCGCCATCGACGCGCGAAACGTGCATGTGATGGCGGGCAAGGCCGCCGGCGACGAGGCACGGGGTACTTTCATCGCCAATCTGCGTTATGCCTGCGAACGCGCCGGCAAGACGGGGACGACGATCCTGATCGAGCCGCTCAACTATCGCGATGCGCCAGGCTACTTCCTCCAGACTGCCGATCAGGCACTCGACATCATAGCCACGGTCGGCGCCGCCAACCTCAAGCTGATGTTCGACTGCTATCACCTCCAGATCATGCAGGGCGACCTCATCCGCAGGCTGCGCGATCATATGGCGGCAATCGGCCACATCCAGATCGCCGCCGTTCCGGATCGGCGGGAACCGGACCACGGGGAGATCGACTATCGTCATATTCTGCAGTTCCTGGAGAAGCTTGGCTATGACAGGCCGATCGGCGCGGAATATCGTCCGGCAACCACAACAGACGCCGGGCTCGCCTGGCTGCAAGCATACAAATGAAAGGGTGATTGGCATCCTCAATGCCGGATGGCAATCAAAGACATTCGCTCGGGATCGATCCCGAAGACTGATATCAGTTTGGAGTGGTTCAGCTTTTCATTGAATCCTTGAGCCGCTCCACCTGCCTGTTTTCTCGCAATTCCGGACGGAAAATCGCTACGCACTTTTCCTGGAATTGCTCTATTGGGAGGAAAATCCAATATGCATGTTTTGATCCTGGGCGCTGCCGGCATGGTCGGCCGCAAGCTCGTCAACCGCATCGCCGCCGAGCCGAAGGTTCTCGGCAAGGCTATAGATCGCCTGACGCTGGTCGATACCTTCCTGCCGCCGGTGCCGGAAGCGCTTCAATCCATATCAAAAGCCCTGACGATCGATCTTGCGAGCCCTGGTGTTGCGGAAAAGCTCATCGAAGATCGGCCGGACATGATCTTCCATCTCGCCGCCATCGTCTCCGGCGAGGCCGAGGCCGATTTCGACAAAGGATACGCCGTCAATCTCGATGGCTCGCGGGCACTCTTCGAAGCCATTCGCCAGCAAGGCCTGAAATTGGCCTATACCCCGCGCGTCATCTTCGCCTCTTCCATTGCCGTGTTCGGCACCCCCTTCCCCGATGTCATCGGCGACGAATTCTTGACAGCTCCGCTGACGAGCTACGGCACGCAGAAGGCAATCACGGAGCTCCTGCTTGCCGATTACTCACGCCGAGGCATTTTCGATGGCATTGGCATCCGACTGCCGACCATCTGCGTGCGTCCCGGCACTCCCAACAAGGCGGCCTCCGGCTTCTTTTCCAACATCCTGCGTGAACCGCTGGTCGGCAAAGAGGCCGTTCTGCCCGTCAGCGATACGGTGCGGCACTGGTTTGCAAGTCCCCGCTCTGCCGTCGGCTTCTTCGTGCACGCCGCAACGCTCGATACGGCGAAGGTCGGGCCGCGTCGCAATCTCACCATGCCGGGACTTTCGGCGCTCGTTTCCGATGAGATCGATGCCCTGCGCCGTGTCGGTGGCGACAAGGCGGTTGCGCTCATCCGCCGCGAGCCGGATCCGGTGATCGAGCGCATCGTTTCCGGTTGGGCGACACAGTTCGACGCCGAGCGCGCGACCGATCTCGGTTTCAAGGCCGAACAGAGCTTTGACGAGATCCTGCGGGCGCATATCGAAGATGAACTGGACGGGAGGGTCGCATGACGCGGGCATCATCGGATGTAAAAAATGCGATCGCATTGGTGACTGGTGGTGGGACGGGCATCGGCCGAGCCATTGCCAAGGCGCTCGGCGTGGCAGGCTTCAAGGTCGTCATATCGGGGCGCCGCGCTGATGTTCTCGAGAAAGCTGCTCACGACCTTTCCGAGGAGACCGGAGCGGAATTTCTTGCGGTTGCGGCCGATGTCAGCGACCCCAACTCGGTCCGCTGCCTCTTCGATGCGATCTCCAGTCACTATGGCCGCCTCGATCTTCTGGTCAACAATGCCGGCATGGGTCTGCCGGCCGTGCCGATGGAGGAGTTGAGTTTCGAGCAGTGGAATGCGATTGTCGGCGCAAACCTGACCGGCGCGTTCCTATGCACGCAACAGGCCTTCCGCCTGATGAAAGCCCAAGAGCCGCAAGGTGGACGCATCATCAACAACGGCTCGATCTCCGCAACGACGCCGCGGCCCCATTCCGCACCCTATACCGCGACGAAACACGCCATCACGGGGCTGACGAAATCGACGGCACTGGACGGCCGTCCCTTCGACATCGCCTGCGGTCAGATCGATATCGGCAACGCCGCCACCGACATGACCGCAAGGATGAGCGCCGGCGTGCTGCAGGCGAATGGCGAGACCGCGGCAGAGCCGACGATTTCGGCAGAGCATGTCGCCCGCGCCGTCGTCTACATGGCCACACTGCCCCTCGACGCCAACGTTCTCTCCATGACCGTCATGGCAACGAAAATGCCGCTTGTCGGCAGAGGATAAGAAAACAATCGGCAGCGGCGCGAGTAGGATGCTGCCGATTGTATGGGTTGGCGTACAGGCTAGATGGCGGGTCGTGCCGAAGGCTTGACCTGCCTTCGCTCGATCAGGCCGGCAACGCTGAAGATCAAGACCTCGATCTCCATACCGATCTTGTCGCCATCAAGCAGCCGGACGACATCGTCTATGCCTGATACCGGATGGCCGTCGATGGCAAGCAGATAGTCGCCCTCCTGCAAGCCGCCCTTCTCGGCAGGGCTATCCTTCTCGACGCGGCGCAGGCGCACGGCCGTCGAATGGGTGACGCCGGCTTCCAGCGCGATGCGCCGATGCAGCTCGACCGTATCAGCGGCAATGCCGATATAAGCACGCCGGACATGGCCGAAACGCAGGATTTCGGACACCACATGCTTCGCCGTATTAGAGGCGACCGAAAACGCGATGCTCTGGGCGCCTTGGATGACGGCGGTATTGACGCCGATTACTTCGCCGGCGGACGAGACCAGCGGACCGCCGGAATTACCGGGATTGAGGGCGGCATCCGTCTGGATGATGTCTTCCATCAGCCGCCCGCTCGCAGCACGCATGGAGCGGCCAAGCGCCGAGACGATGCCGGCGGTCACAGTCCATTCGAAGCCCAGGGGATTGCCGATGGCGATCGCGATGTGACCGCGCTTCAGCGATTTGGAATCGCCAAGTCGTGCCCAATTGCCCGGCCAGTCGTTGGCGCGAATGAGCGCAAGGTCGGTATCCGGATCGCGCCCAAGCACTCTGCCCTCAACGGTCGCCCCTTCCGGGGTCTTGATGCGTACGGCCTTGGCATCGTCGACAACATGATTGTTGGTGACGACCAGGCCATCAGGCGAAATGGCAAAGCCCGAGCCATGTCCGGCACGGCCGCCCAAACGCTCGATCCGGCTGACGGCCGGACCGACGAGATCGACGGCACTCGATACCGACTGAGAATAGGCATCCAGCAGCCCGGCATCGGATGACGGCTGGATGTCGCGATCAATAAAGCCCATGAAAACTCCTAGGACGCGGACGCGTCGCATAGAGGAACGGCAGCAACTGTTGGAAAGCAGGAGGCTGTCGGTTCGACAGATTGAAACGGTGACTACTGAAATGAGGAGAGATCAAGCCAAGTTCAAGAGCCACATATGCCCGTGCGTTTCTGAACAGCCTCTTATCTCATGCGCCCTAAAACAGTCTGTTGGCGATGGTCGCTGCTCGCCGTGCGCCATGTGTTCCGGCCGTTGGCTTTGGCTCGGTAGAGCGCACGGTCCGCTTCCTGAATCAGGACTTCTCCGTTCTCGCCATTCTCCGGCGCCACCGAAACGCCGATGCTGATACCGATATCGACCGTGGTACCCGCAATGCGAAAGGAGGATTTGAAGGCAGCAATGCAACCCTTCGCCACATCGGCGACATCGTCCACCTTCCCGGTCATCAGGATGGCAAACTCGTCACCGCCCAAGCGCGCAACCATATGGCCTCTGGCTGCGCCGCGCAGCCGCTCGGCCACCATCTTTAGAACCTCGTCGCCTGCGGCATGTCCGAAAGTGTCGTTGACCGGCTTGAACCCATCGAGATCAAGACAGAAAACAGCGACGCCACTTCCATTGTCTATCTTCAAGGTGTCATCGAGGGCCTTGTAGAAGCACATCCGGTTCGGCAATCCGGTGAGCATGTCGTGCCGTGCCAGGCGATTGGCTTCGGCCTCCGCGAGAATGCGATCGCTGACATCGGCGATGGTCAGCAGGAGGCGGCGTTCCAGGCCTTCGTGGAGCAATCGAACGTAGACAAGCACGTGGCGTTCCGACCCATCGGCCACTCTCTGCCGCCAGACGGTTCTGGCCTCGCAATCGCCTTCGAGCTCGAGAAGCCCATCTGCAAAGCGATCCGCTTCGCTCTCGGCATGCATGTCGCACGCCCTCCGCGAGAGCAGCGTCGCTTTTGAAAAGCCATAGAAGTCGATGGCTGCCCGGTTGACCTGAAGGATCTGCAGATTGCTGCCATCGCATAGAAGCATCGGCATCGGATTGGCATCGAAAAGCTGCCGCAATCGCTCTTCGCGCTGTTTCAGCTCACTAATGTCTATCCGCATTCCGATGGCCCCGCCGTCGGGCGTGCGCCGATCATCATGCCGAAGCCATCGCCCATCCTGGAGCTGCTGCTCCTCCTGTGAAACCGGCTGGCGAAACTTTCGCATGCGCTGCTTCAGCCACATATCCTTGTCTTCGACGACCTCCGGCATGCGGCCGCTGGCAAGGCTGATCTTCAGAATATCTTCGAAAGCGATGCCCGGTTTGAGGTGATCGGCGATATCCGGATAGAGCTCCGCATATTTCTCGTTCCACAGAACGTAGCGATCACTCGCATCGAAGACGCAGACCGCTTCCGGCAGCATCTCGATCACATATCGAAGGCGCAGATTGGCCTCTCTCGCCGCCATCGCGGCATGGCGGTCTTCGCTCCCTGGTTCGATGAGAACCGCCGTCAACCTTCCTGACGCTGAGAGCCAAGTCATGACGTTGACCCGGCAATCCCGTCGATGGCCGGCGCCTGTCACGAGCAATGGCTGCGACGCAGCGCCCGACAGCGGCCAGTCCGGTATCAAATCCGAGACAGATAGGTCGCGAGGCGCATCTGAAAGGATAAAGAGCTCCAGGGCTCTCGCATTGGCGAAGACGATCGTGCCGACGGCGTCGAGCACAAGTGCCGCCATCGGACACGCTTCCAGGAATGCGACGATTTCCGCGTCCAGCATCTTCTCCCAGCGGGCCTTCAAATTCATCCTCAAGCCCGATTATAACATCGGATAGTAAAGAAATGTCGTAGATCATGACAAGACGTGCCGCGCTCCAAAAATGGGAGCATCGTCCGCCGGCGATTGAATTCAGCTCTTGTCCTGCTGCAACAGCCGCTCGAGCTGCCGCTCCTGCATCTCGATGGCTTGCGTGACGAACCGCAAGATCACCTGCTTTTCCGCCTCGGAAAACTGTTTAAGCATCTGCGCGCCAGCCTGCGCGATTGGGCCATAGGCTTCTTGTCCCAGCCTGATCGCCTTTTCGGACGGTGCCACCAGCACGCGACGTCGGTCGTTCGGATCGGGAACGCGGTGGAGAAGGTCACGCGCCGAAAGGCGATCGATCAAGGCAGTAACCGATGGCGGCGCAAGGCCGATAGCCTTGGCGACGGCGTTTGCAGGCTGCGGCGCGCGCATGATCACGCTGAGGCATCGCCGCTCGGCGCTGTTGAGCCCATGCAACTTGCCGAAGGTTTCGTCGAAGCTCTCGGTCGCCTCCTGCCAGCGCATGCAGGCGAGGCTGATCGCTTCCACGAGGCGATGCTGTTCTTCATTTGACTTTTGTTCGATCATCGAATAATTCATTTATCAAACTATTAGAAGGAAGAACCAATGTGCCCCATTGACGATCCTGCTGCAACCATGAATCGAGCGACAAACCCCGAGGCGACGATCGGCATATGCGGCGCCGGCATAGGCGGGCTTGTGCTCGCACTCCGGCTGGCAAGACTTGGCTTTCATCCGGTCCTGTTCGAAGCCCGCTCCAAAGAAGCCGCCTTGTCCGAAGGAGAGTTTCTGACGCTTGCCTCGAACGGAATGAACGGGCTGCGGGCGGTGGATTGCTACGAAGAGGTATTGCGCCGGGGATTGGAAACTCGCGCCATCGAGCTCTGCAACGCCCGCGGAAAAAGGCTTGCGCTCGTCGACCAGAGCGACCATTTGGCGGCATTCGGCACACCCTCCGTCACCATCAGGCGCGGCGTTCTCACAGGCATCCTGATCGAAAAATGCCAAGCCGAAGGCATCACCATACAATTTGGCCGGCGAGTGACCAAGGTCGACAATCATGCGCACGCCGTAGCGCTTAATTTCTCCGAAGGAACTGGTCTTGCCGTCGACCTGCTCGTCGCCGCCGACGGACTGCGATCCTTCGTCCGCACGCAAATATTTCCGGATTATCCCCTGCCGCAATTTACCGGCCTGATCGGCACAGGCGGCATCGTCGATGCGAATATACCAGATACGGATGGCGTCATGCGCATGACGTTCGGAGAGAAAGCTTTCTTCGGCTACATCAAGACGGCATCCCATCCCGTATATTGGTTTGATTCCTTCCCTGCCGACACGCCCGATGCGGTACGAGCATTGGAACCGGCAGCACTCGCCGCTCATGTTCGCAAGATGCATGCCGACGATCCCGAACCAAACAGATCGATCCTCCAGGCGGTCGGTCAGATCGAGCGCAGCTATCCTATTTTCGATATGCCACAGCTTCCGGTCTGGTCGACCGGGCGTATCGTCTTGCTCGGAGACGCCGCGCACGCCATCGGCCCACATGCCGGCCAGGGTGCCTCGATGGCGATAGAAGATGCGGTAGTCCTTTCATCCTGTCTCGTAGCGACGCTCGACTACGGCGCAGCCTTTGCCCGCTATGAGGCCCTGCGGCGCCCACGTATTGCCCGCGTAGTGAAGCTCACCCGGCAAAACGCTTCCAGGAAACGAAAAAACAGTCGGCTTAGCCTGTTTCTGCGAGATTTGCTTCTGCCTCTGCTTATTCCGATGACCGTCAGAGCCAGCCGCAGATTGTTCGCATATCGGGTCGATCTCGATCCGCTGGAGGCAAATCCCTCGTTCGAATGCGGTCGCAAGGATGCCGCCTGACATCGGATCGTCTGCTGAGGCCGATCTGGGAAGGCGGAAGAGCCGGCGAAGTTTCCACGCCCCCGCCAACACAAGAAAGCTATCTCCGCGGCCAAGCCAGCCTGCTCCAATTTGCAATATAAATCACGAATGCGATGAACATTCCCGATCCAATAAAATCCAGCCGGTGCCGGCCGAAAAGAAAGAGGCCGAGAAGCGCCAAGCCGATCGAGGAGGCGATCAAAAAGAGCGAGGGAATTATGCTGGTGATGGGTACCCCCGCCTCGCCTTCGGCTTCGACCCCATCGCCGGTCACATGACTATTGGAGCCTGGGGACCTATTGCCGAGCCTGACCGTCACCTTGCCGCGTCTGGTGGCGAGCCTGCCCCTAACCTTCTTTCTCGAAGTCAGAAGCACGAGCGCCATGGAAATGAGCATGCTGCCGAAGCCCCAGGAGAAAACCGTGCATGCTGCCATGGCGGTCGCGTTTGCGTAGGTCCGATAAAGGTGAAGCGCCAAGGCTCCCATCGCTATGGCGATGGCAAGAAACAAGGAACCGACAATCAGGAACGTGATCCTGCCGGACAATTGCGTTTCGCCTTCCACGCGACCTCTCATCGACATCAAACCACTCCGATTGTCCAACTAGGAAAATATCGACGATCGTCAAACACCGGTGCGACATTTGTCGAGTTTGGCCATCTGCCCGGATGACCTTTACGAAACCGCCAGCAGCCATAGTTAGCTTCGGTGTCGGAGGATGGAGGTACCCATGAAGATTGCAAGATCCGCCTCGGCGGTAGTCATCATCGGCTTATTTGCCATGAACGCCGAAGCCGCAGGGATCGATTGCGCAAGACCTGGTTCGACAGTCGACCACATGATTTGTCGGGACCAATCGCTGCTGGCCCGGGATGTGATGGTGAGCGACCTCTATGCTGCCGCGCTGAAGCACGACGATGCGGGCAAAATCCGGGAACAACAACGACATTGGATTACGACGGTACAGTCCTGCAGCGACGCTGAATGCATTCGACAGGCCTACGACGACCGGATTGGGTCTCTTCTGAGGACCAAGGGCGGACGAAGCGCCTCGACGGATTTTCAGTCGAAAAGTGCCGACGGCAATGAGGGCCATCTTGCAATCTTTGGGCCGGTCGATGGTTTTCTCGCGGTCTCGCTCGCTTCGACCTATGTTGGTCCGGGCGGCGCCGACGCGGGCGATGTCAATGCCGATGGCATCGACAGTGTCGTCCCGCTGACGAAGGAGCACGCTGAACTCACTAGAGAAGCGTGCAAGATCGGCCTGGACCGTCTCAACGCAAGGACCTGGCGCGTATCACAGGCGGGTGTGTGTGATTTTGCCGATGGCGTGACCCTGCAAGGTACCTACCGCAAGGAATAATATGGTCCGAACTCAGTTGCCCGCTGGGTAAAGCATAGCTCGCA
This sequence comes from Rhizobium tropici CIAT 899, assembly GCF_000330885.1. Lineage (NCBI taxonomy): Bacteria > Pseudomonadati > Pseudomonadota > Alphaproteobacteria > Hyphomicrobiales > Rhizobiaceae > Martinezella > Martinezella tropici. The sequence continues at coordinate 889,776 of NC_020062.1, read as the reverse complement.
AGACCGGAATTACTGATCGCCGGATCGACGTCGGTAGCGAGGCGCTTTTTGACCCGGTCGCCAACGGCGGCCGAAGCCTCTTGAGAAAGGACAAAAATTGGGCGATCAGCTGCCGACGGCGTCGGACGTGCACTTCTTGACGAAGCTGGTCTTTGCGGCGCCGGCAAGCTTCTTCGATGCTGCCTGAGTATCGCAGGCGGCTGCGGCATCCTTCTCGCATTTCTTGGTGAAACTCGTCAAAGCGGCGCCTGCCAGCTTCTTGTCGGCGGCCTGGGCCTTACATGTCGCATCCGCCGCCATCGCACCACCGGCAATGCAGGTCGAGATAATGGCGATTCCGAGCAGTCTGATCATCGAATTCCTCCGGGGCTTACCGCGGCAAAAGGCCGAGGTAACCAGACACTAACGCAATGTCGGCCGCAGTAAAGAGACGCGCAGATGATCTATGGAAGAGAAAAAGCGCCATACACTCCCGTTCAAACGACGCGACCTCAGCTGATCGCCGCTTGAACGCATCGGCAAAAGCATAGAAACTACATATAGACGCAGAAGCGGCATGCGGCCCCTCCTCCACGCCATGGCAAGCGTGGCAAGCAACAACATAAAATAAAGTCATCTCCGGTCCTCACATGAAGACAATTTCAGGCACGAATCTCGAACAGGCCAAATCGCATAATCGGCGTGTCGTGATCGAAGCCATTCGCACCAACGGGCCGATGTCGCGCGCAGCGATTGCGCGCATGACAGCACTGACCACGCAGACGGTTTCGAATATCGTGGAGGAACTCGCGCGTTCGCACCTCCTCATCCCGATGGAGGCGCAGAAGATCGCCCGCGGCCAGCCCATCATCCCATACACCATCAATCCCATGGGAGCCTATTCCATCGGCCTCGAACTCGGCCGCCAGCGTGCGGCCGGGGTACTCACGGATCTTTCCGGCACGGTTTGCGCCCGCATTGACCGCCATGTCGACAGGCCGGGACCAACCGAGGCAATGCCGGTCTTTGCCGAGATCGTCAGGGATCTGCAGGAAGCCTTTTCCTTCGATCGCGCCCGGTTGCTGGGCATCGGCATTGCCCTGCCCGGGCGCTACGCCGATGGTGGCGTCACCTCGCTGAGCCCACTGAACCTGCCGGGCTGGCAGGATTTTCCCGTGGCCCGTGAACTCGAACGCCTGATCGGCCTGCCTGTGCTTGTCGAAAACGATGCCACAGCGGCGGCGATCGGCGAGCGGCTCCATGGTGTTGCCCGCGGCCTCGGAAGCTTCGTCTATCTCTTTCTGGCGGGTGACGGCGGCATCGGCGCCGGCATGTTCCTCGACGGCCACCTCTACAAGGGCAGCCGTGCCAATGCCGGCGAAATCGGCCACATCATCGTCGAGCCGCATGGCAGGCTTTGCACCTGCGGTAAACGCGGCTGTCTCGACCGCTATGTCTCGCCATCCGTCGCCTACGAATGTCTGGAGATCGAGGACGCGCAGGAGCTGGACCCCGATGAACTGGATGCGATGATTGCGGCCAACAGTCGCGGCCTGGAGGTCTGGCTGGAACAGGCGGTGCAGCCGCTTCGACAGACGATCGATTTTCTCGAACTGGCCTTCGATCCGCAGACGATCGTGCTTGGCGGCAGCGCTCCCACATCCCTCATGATCGGACTGGCCGAGCGCGTGGAACCGCTGTACACTCCAGTGAATCCGATGGAAAAGCGCACCATTCCCCGTTTGATGATCGGCGCCACCGGTAAGGACACCGCCATCCTAGGCGCGGCGGCCTTGCCCATTTTCTCGGAAACCAACCCTCAATTCGATGTGCTTCAGAAGCCGCTGACGCACCGCGCCGTCATGGGCTAGGCAAACGGCTCGACCTGCGTTCTGGCAACCTTGCTCAGGCGCGACCTGGCTGGGTCGCGCCTGAGGGCCGTGCATCAGGCTGTCAAAATTGATGCAGGCCGTAAAGCAGCGGCATCGTGCCTGCGAGCGCCTTGAATCGCTCCCAGGATTTGGCCGAAGGCTTGGTCCAGCCGGTTTCCGCCAGCGCCGAAAGACGCGGGAAGACGAGCCGGTCGAAAACGGCGCGGTCGGTCATCGGTTCCGACCAGATGCAGGCCTGGATGCCGCGAAGCTTCTCCTTCTGCGCTTCCGTCCAGCCGCCGACGGGATCGAAGGTGTAGATCTTCTCCGCATCGGAGTAGCCGGCCCAGCTGCCGCCCGGTTCGTCCCAATCCGGGCGCATCGCCATGTCGAGATAATAGACCTGGCCAGGACAGACGACGATCTCATAACCGCGCCCCGCAAGCTCGGCCGCCACCTCGACGTTGCGCCAGCTGCAAAGATAGCTCTTCCCCTTGTCGATCCTGTCGCCGTGCGCCGCTTCTTCCCAGCCGCCAGTTATGCAGCCCTTGGAGGCAAGAAACGCCTGGATGCGCTCCAGGAATTCGGCCTGCAGGAAGGCCGCGCCCGAGCCGTGAATATCGTCAGCCCCGTGCGTATTGGTGATGACGTTCAGGCGCTTGGCATGGGCCTCCGCTAACTCGTCGCCGGCCAGTTCGCGCAGACGGGCAAGTGCCTCCGGGGAGCCGGACCAAGCGCCAAGCGGCACTTCATCGGCGCCGATATGGATCGTCTTGAACGGGAAGAGTTCGATCAGTTCGGAAAGGATGGTCTCGATGACCTCATAAGTCTTCTCTCGCGCCGGATTGATGCAATTGTCCGGGAAGCCTTGCACCGAATAATAGCTGCCGACCTCGTTCGGATCGCGAAGCTCCGGGATTGCCTGCTGCATCGCATAGCAATGGCCGGGCATATCGATCTCGGGCAGGATCTCGATGCCGAAGCCCTTGGCGTAAGCGACGATCTCGCGCACGGCCGCCTTGGTATAATAGCCGCCGGTGCGAGCCGGGCTCGAACCGAGAAGCGGCGGCAACGGCAGTCCGTGGCCCCGCCATGCGCCGATCTCCGTCAATGCCAGATAGGCATCGATCTCGATGCGCCAGGATTCGTCGTCCGACAGGTGCCAGTGGAAGCGATTGAGCTTGTTCCAGGCAAGAACCGCCATCAGCTTCTTGATTTCAGCCGTGCCGTAGAATTGGCGCGAGACGTCGAGATGCAGGCCGCGCCAGCTCATGGACGGCTCGTCGACAATCTCGCCGCCGGCCGGGAAATGGAAAGCCTGTGGATGCAGGCGTGCGCCGCGCCAGATCTGGCCGATGGTGACGAGGCCATAGATGAAGCCGGTCTGGGTGCTCGCCTCGACAGTGACGCTCTCCGAGGCAAATTCCAGCCTATAGGCTTCGTGGCCTAGACCTTCCGTTTGACGCAGCACCACCGTTGCAGCGCCTTCCGCCTCGGAACGGACAAGTCCCTCAGCCGCGAAAAGATGCTCGACAAGCGCCGTGAAGCTTGCAGCCGCAGCCTGTGCTTCTGGTGTCGCCGCCTTCAGCGTAAAGCCTGCCGGCAGCGGTCGGCGCGACGAAACGGCAACGCGGTTAGGCCAGGGAATGATCGCCAGTGGAACGGGAGGATTGGCCGGAACGGGATAGATTTCGGCGCCACGCTTCAAAGGCGCATTGCTTGACGATGTGCGCGTCGGCTCTGTGGCAAGGGATACGGCAGTTCCATCGGAAAGCGCCAGATAAGCACTTGTGGCACCGTCGGTCCAATGGCGGAACGTCCAGCTGAGCGCGTGCACCGTGATGGTCCATGTCTCACCGCCAGCCAGTATGAAGCCTTCCGGCGGCTGGAATTCGGTGAAATTGGACAGCCGTTTCGTGACCGTCGCGCCTTCGACGACGCCGGCGGGATCGACGCGGCCGGGGCCGCTGACGCAGAGCGCGAAGCCGGAAAGCGGCTCCGACGATAGGTTCTTCAGCCGCAGGACATAGGAAAACTCCTTGTCGTCGGCAGGCGGGTTCCAGGTTGTTTCAAGCCGCAAAGCCAGGGATCGCGGTGTGGACATGAGCATTCTCTCTTCCTGAAGGTATCGTTCAAAGCTTGAGCATGCCGGCGTAGATGCCGGGTGCGGAATTGGGGATCTGGATCGCGCCGACCGTCTTCTCGTAGAATTCCGACGGGCCGACATCGCCTATGACGGTGTAGGCATAGCCCATGGCCTTCTGGTCGTTGAGGCAGGCAAAGAGCAATGCACGGCCGATGCCGAGGCCGCGAACGCTTTCGTCGACGCCGGTCGGGCCGAAGAAGCCGCGTGCCGTCGCCTCGTGGCAAGCAAAGCCGACAAGCTCCCGATTGCGCGTGGCGATGAAGCATGTCGGCGGCTGACGCGTCATCGCCACCGTCGTCTCGCTTGCCCATCCCTGGCGGAAATGTTCGGCCACCCAACCGGTGATCAGCCGCAGCTCAGGCGGCAGTGCGCGCCTTACGGTAACGCCCGTCTTCGCCATGCGCTCGGCCGATTGCATATCGATCGGCAGGGTCGATAGATTGACCAGGTAGTCCAAGGGGAATTCCTCCTAATTCGATGCGACGAGCGCACGCATGAAATGATTGGGGCCGACCTCCTCGACCACTGTCGAGACCGGCCGGCTGAGCGCGCGGATCTTCTCCGCCTGCTCCAGGAAGCGGGCACTGCCGCCGGTCACGAACCTACGGCCACCATCCGGCACAGCAGAAAGTAAAAGCTGCGTATAGGGGTGCTTCGGACTGGCGAGGACGGCATCGGTCTCGCCCCACTCGACCATCTGGCCGGCAAACATCACCACGATCTCCTCCGCAACATGGGCAGCCGTCGCAATATCATGGGTGATGTAAAGCATGGCCAGATCGTTTTCCCGTTTTACCCGCGCCAGCAGATCGAGAATGTCCTTGCGGATCGAGACATCAAGCATCGAGGTCGGTTCGTCCGCCACCAGCACGCTCGGAGAGACCGCAAGCGCACGGGCAATATTGACGCGCTGGCGCTGGCCGCCGGAGAGTTCGTGCGGGAACTTCTGCCGCGTCACTGCAGGATCGAGCCCGACACTCTCCAGCAACTTCGCAATATCATCCTCTCGCTCCGCCTTCGGCTTGTCTCCGTGCAACTGCAGTGGCCTTGCGATGTGATGATCGATCGTGAAGGCCGGATTGAGCGACGAGAACGGGTCCTGGAAGACCATCTGGACATTCTTGCGGTACATCCGCTCGTCCCTGCCCGAACCGCGCGCCGTGCGGTCTTGCCCACGGAACAGCAGCCTGCCGGCTGTGGGCTTGTCGAGCCGGGCGATGATGCGGGCGCAGGTGGTCTTGCCGCAGCCGGATTCGCCGACCAATGCCAGTGCCTTTCCCGCGAATAGTGAAAAGGAAACGCTTTTCAACGCGTGCACGGGGCCGAAATGGCGCTGGACATCATCCAGCTGGATGACGGGTTCTGCAGTCACGGCCTGTATCTGCGGTTTCATGCGAAAACTCCGGGAGGGTGGGCGCTGGCCGGAAGCTGCGGAATGGCATTCCAAAGCTTGCGCGTGTACTCGTGAACGGGCGACTGGCTGACCTGAGTGACATCGCCGACCTCGACCAGCTCGCCCCTCAGCATAACGCCGATACGGTGGCAGAGCTGCGCCATCAGATGCAGGTCATGGGTGATGAAGAGCACCGAGAAGCCGTAGGTCTGCTGCAGGTCGAGAACCTGCTCCAGGATCTCGCGCTGCACGACAACATCGAGCGCCGTCGTCGGTTCATCCATGATGATGAGTTCGGGGCGCAGCGCCAGGCAGATGGCGATAACGATGCGCTGGCGCATGCCACCGGAAAACTGATGCGGATAATCGCCGACGCGATGCGGGGGAATACCCACCAGCTTGAACATTTCCTCGGCACGGGCACGCGATTCCTGGCGTGAGCAGCCGGTATGGCGACGCAAGACGTCGTGGAATTGTGCCTCCACCCGCATCAGTGGATTGAGCGAATTCATGGCGCTCTGGAATACCATGCCGACGCGCTTCCAGCGGATCTTCTGCAGCTCGCCTTCCGGCATCTTGAGCAGATCCTGCCCGTCGAGCCTGATGCTTCCACCGCTGATCCAGGCCGGAGCCTTGGAAAGCCGGGTGATCGCATAGGCGATCGTGCTCTTGCCGCAGCCGGATTCGCCCGCAAGTCCGAAGATCTCGCCGCGGCCGACGTTGAAAGACACATCCTTCACCGCGCGGAAATCGCCCTTGTCGAGCAGATAGTCGATATTGAGATGCTCGATCTCAAGCAGATTGTCGCTCATTGCTCGGCCCTCATCATGCGGTTGCGAGCGCGTGTCAGGCGGAACCAGCGGGTCAAGGCCGGGCCGGAACGCAATTGCGGATTGGCGATTTCATCGAAGGTGAAGTTGATCAGCGCGAGACCGAGCCCCGTCAGCGCGATGCCGATGGCGGGAATGCCGATATCCCACCAGGCTCCGACCATGATGGCCGAGGCATTCTGGGCGTTGTAGAGCATGGTTCCCCAGGTGACCTTCAGCGGATCGCCGAAGCCGAGATATTCGAGCGTGGTCTGGGCGACGATCGCGTAAATGATGCTGCCGACCAGATTGATGCCGATGAGCGGCGTCAGATTGGGCAGGATCTCGACGAAGATAATGCGCCAGGCCGGCTCGCCGATCATCTTGGCGGCGGTGACGAAATCGCGGTTGCGCAATGCCATCGTCTGCGACCGCGTCATGCGCGCGCCCCAGGGCCATGACGTCAAGGCGATGATGGTCATGATCGTCATGGGCCCGACCGTGCCGGCAAAGGAGGCAAGCAGGATGAGGAGCGGCATGTTCGGGATAACAAGCACGGCATTGGTGGCGAGGTCGAGCGCTGCATCGGTCTTGCCGCCGGTATAGCCGGCGATTAGGCCAATGGCGGTGCCGAGCACGGTAATCACGATGCCCGTCGCGAAACCGACGGAAAGCGAGCTTCTGGCGCCCCAGACGAATTGCTTGTAGACGTCGCGACCCATCTTCGTCGTGCCGAATACATGTTCGACGGATGGTGGCTGATGCGAGCGCCCCACACGGGCGCCGGGCTCGCCGGGAGCGATGATCGGCGCGAAGATCGCCATCAGGCATAGTGCTGCAACGATGATGAAGCCGACAAGCGCCTTCTTCTGGCTGAAAACGGATCGGAAGGAAAAGCTCATCGACCTGCCTCCCTCAATCGCGGATCGACAAGGCCGTAGATGATGTCGACGAGGAAATTGGCGCCAAGTGTCGCAAGCGTCATCAGCAGCAATTGCCCCTGAATGACGGGATAGTCGCGCGCCACGCTGGCGGTAAACAACGTCAGCCCAAGACCCGGATAATTGAAGACAATCTCGGTAACGATCGAGCCGCCGAAGACGGCGCCGAGTATCAGCGCAAGATTGGTCAGGACAGGCAAGAGCGCGTTACGCGCGCCATAGCCGAACATGACGGCGAGATTGCTCAGCCCCTTGGCGCGGCCCATCGTCACGTAATCCTCGCCAAGCACGACGATCATCGAAGATCGCATGGTGGTCTGGAACTCGCCGACAAGGAATGGCGACAGCGTCAGCACCGGCAGGATGGCATGCACGAAGACGCTGCCGAAGAAGGTGAAGTTGAAGCCCGGATCTAGGTTGGGATCATAGGCATATCCCACGGGAAACCAGCGCAACGATACGGCGAAGACGAACAGGGTCGTGAGCGCGACGATGACGGGCGGTATCGAAAACAGGATGACTGCGAAAGGCGATACGATCGTATCGAACCGCCCGCCGCGTCTCCAGGCCGCGATGGCGCCGAGCACGACACCGACACACAGCGAAAATATGATCGCGGTGACCACAAGGAAGATGGTCCAGAGCGTCGCCCGGCTCAGCACCTGGACCACCGTCTGCGGATAGTATTTGACCGAAACGCCGAGATCGAAAGTGGCGAGGCCTTTAAGGTAGTCGAGGAACTGCATCATGATCGGCTGATCGATCTCGCCGAAACGGGCCTTGATCGCCTCCACGGCCGCGGGCGTGGCCCGCGGCCCGAGCTGGGCGACCATGGCATCGACGGGGCTCCCCGGCATAAGCCGGGGAAGAATGAAGTTCACGACGATCGCGAAAGCCAAAGCCACCGCATAGACGCCGAGGCGCCGGCTCGAAACACGCATATCTGCTTCCTTCGCTGTGGCCTTATTGGACCGGCTTCAGACGCAGAAGATGCATGAGACGCATGCGGTTGTTATCGTGGTTTTCCGGATTCATCACCGGATCCTTGTCCGTGACCCAACCGGTGAAACGCTTGCTGGAATACTGATACCAGGTCGGGCCGTTGAAGACGGGAACGACCGGGAAATCGTCTGCGATCAGAACCTGGATATCGTTGAAGATCTTCTTGTGATCATCATCGGAAGACGACTTCAGATACTGATCGAAGAGCGCATCGAGCTTCGGGTTGGAGTAGCGTGGCGCGGCGACGGTGAGCTTGCCGGCATAGGCCGTCGACAGGCTCTGATAATAGCCCTGGAATGGGGTGGCACTGTCGGCGCGCGAATTCATGACCACATCGAAGCTGCCATCGAGAAGTTGCTTGCGCCACTGCTCGTATTCGGGGGTGGCAACTGAGGCGTTGATGCCCGCGGCGCGAAGTCCTTCGACGGCGATCTGCACGGCATCGATCCAGTCCGTCCAACCGTTCGGCACGATGACCGCGAAGGTGATCGGCTTGCCGCTCGGCGTCGTGCGGAAGCCGTCGGCGCCCTTCTTGTAGCCGGCATCGTCGAGGATCTTGTTGGCCTTGTCGGTATCAAAGCCCATGAAGGCGTCCTTGTCGCCTTCGGCAGCCTTGTTGCGCCAGCTGTCAAAGCGTGGTGGCAGGCCGCTGGCGTGCAGGTTGACGACCGGATAGCCGAAGCCGGCAATATCGACCATCGACTTGCGGTCCATCGCCAGGCTGAACGCATGGCGGAAATTGAGATCCTTGAATGCCTCGAAATTACCGATATTCGAAGATTTGAAGTTCATCTCGAAGGCAACGGTTTCCGCCGGCGGCTGCCAGTAACCATTGTGCTGCGGGTCGAGCGCGACGAAGGTCTTGTCGATCTGCGGCAGGAACGAGCCGATCCAATCGACGGTTCCTTCCGGCAGCAGCGCCAGCATCTGGTCGTTGCCCGAGATCTGCGGCAGGCGCAGGCAATCGACATGAAGCGATGCGGCATCCCAGTAGTTCGGATTGCGGCACTGCTCGTAAACCTGCGGGGTGAAACGGCGAACCTCGGTCATCGGGCCAGAGCCGACGGGCTTCTCGTTCTTGAAGGCGACCGGATCGGCCACGTCCTTCCAGATATGCTCGGGCACGACGGCGAGATCGGCGAGCGATTCCGGGAATTCGGAATTCACGGCCTTGAGCTTGATCGTCACCTCTGTCGGCGACGGTGCCTCGACCGATGCGACTGTTTGACCGGCACCGACGGTATCGACGGCCGGGTTCTTCAGCATCAGGTCGATCGTGTATTTCACGTCGGCCGAGGTCAGCGGCTGGCCATCCGACCATTTCACGCCGGGACGCAGTTCGTACGTGATCGACATCAGATCGTCGGAGAACTTGTAGCTGGTCGCCAAACGCCAGACCGGCTTGCCGCCGTCATTGGCGTTGAAGATGACCAAGGGCTCGTAGATGAAATCCATCGTGCTCTGGCGACGACCGGCCAGATCGAATGGATTGAAGTTGCTGACCCAGCTGGTCTGCTCCTCGATGTGCATCGTCAGCACGGATTCCGCGGATGCCATGCCTGCACCGAATGCCAGCGAAGCGCCAAGCACCGCCGCTGCCAGTGATGTCCGCTGAAATAGATTGCGCAATGACCTTTTCCTCATTCCCATTTCCAACCCCTCTTGTTGTTTTGGAGTAGTCAATCAAATTGATTTAATAGTGAGTTTTGAAACTCGTCAATCGCTGATTGGAAGTCAAAGGCATTGATTTTGAGGTTTGAAGGATTGTCGCCGATGTCGGCACGCACTTCGCCGCTACTGGAAATTGCGCGGATATATTGAGGACTGCGGCCTGGTGGCAGCGTGCGCGCGCTTGGAGATGCGGTCGCGCGGAGCCGCAATCGAGAAAAAGCGGCGCCTATCCGCATTACCGAAGCAGGCGGCGGCCTGCAGGCTTTGGGATTTTAAGGCAGATAGTCGGGAGATTGATCATCTGGGGCGCGCCATCGCAAATGGGCGCGAGATGGATTGCGATGCAGCCCTTGCCGCACCGCAATCGAGGCAAAAAACAGCGCTCGGTCAGTCGAGCGGTTTGTAGGCGATGACGTCCATTTCCACCTTCACATCGACCATCATTGGCGACTGAACGGTCGAGCGGGCTGGCGGATGATCGATGAAGTGCTTTTCGAAGACAGAGTTGAAGCTGGAGAAATCACGAGCGTCATCCAGCCACACATTGACCTTCACCACATGCTCGAGCGTGCAATCGGCAAGGGCAAGGACATCCTTGATATTGGCAATGACCTGCTCGGTCTGCGTGACGATATTGCCCGTAACGATTTCGCCGTTGATCGTCGGAACCTGGCCCGAAACGTACACGAAATCGCCTGCCCTGACAGCCTTGGCGAAGGGGCGACGCTGGCCGCCGGCCTGATTGTCGGCGACGTCGAAACGGATCAGCTTGTTCTTGCTCATGATATCCTCAGTCTTACCCCGTTGCTGAAAGTCGCAGTCGCCATCATTTATCGTGAACAGGCCCAAGCGTTCGACTCTCCTGGTAGCTTCCTTATCTGCCGCAACGGCGCTACGCCAGATCGTTTTGTTCGCTTGCGGGATGGACATGGAGCGATGCTTCTGCGACTTCGATCGAAACCTTAACTTCAAAAACAAGAAAAACCCTTTTGTTTTCCGGCGACTAAGGACGCTTCCTCGACAAAGGACATGTCGTCCTTTTGTCGCGCTTGGCATGATTGCCTTTTTGCCCCCGAGCCTGATAAGACAAAGGCATATTTCGTCGTATGATTGGTTGACGTTCAGGAGGAGTCGTCATGACAGAACTCGCGCAATCGCTTGCGTCCATTCGCATTCCCGATCTTGCCGGCAAAAGAGTATTGATAACGGGTGCTTCGACCGGCATCGGCGCTGCCGTGGCACGCGCCTTTGCCGCACAGGGCATGAAAATCGGCCTGCATTTCAATGCAAGCCGTGAACCGGCGGAAAAGCTGGCCGATGAAATCAAGGCTGGCGGCGGAACCGTCCATCTCATTCAGGGCGATGTCTCGCAAGACGGCGGGACCGAGCGCGTCGTCGAGGATGCGGTAGACGTTTTGGGTGGCCTCGATGGCCTGGTCAACAATGCCGGCGGCATGCTCGGGCGGCTTCCGACCGCCGAAATGACGGATGAGCATTATGAGCGGGTGATGAACCTCAATGCCCGCTCCGTCCTTGCGGCAACCCGTGCCGCTCATCCACACCTGAAAAAACAAGGCGGCTTCGTCATCAACACGACCTCGATTGCCGCGCGCAACGGCGGCGGCAATGGCGCAATTCTCTATGCCGCCTCGAAGGGTTTCGTCTCGACCATTACCCATGGGCACGCCAAGGAATTCGTCAACGACAAGATCCGCGTCAATGCCGTCGCACCCGGCGTCATCGCGACGCCGTTCCATGAGCGCTATACCAACGACGAGCAGATGGAACTACAGCGCAAGACGATTCCCATGGGATTCGTCGGCACGCCGGAAGACTGCGTCGGCGCTTATCTCTTCCTCGCCTCTCCCACCCTGTCCGGCTACATCACCGGCCAGATCATCGAGGTCAATGGCGGCCAGCTCATGCCCTGAGATGCGGTCAGCGGTCGCTTTGTGTGCCGGGCAATGTTAGTCTTGCCCGGCGCGGGACCTTCGCGTCCAAGAAGATGGAGCGCATGCAGATGGCAAAGACGCCCACTCATGACGGCATCAAGACGTCGGTGGAATTGACCCACCCGGAGCGGGTCTATTGGCCCGACGACGAGATTACCAAGCAAGATCTTCTCGAATATTATGCCCTGGCGTGGGAGCGCATGTCGCCATTCGTCATCAATCGCCCCCTCGCCCTCTTGCGCTGCCCCGATGGTATCGATGGGCCACGGTTCTTCCAGAAACACGCCTGGAAAGGCATCAATCATAACATCACCGAAATCGCCGATCCTGAAGACAAAGACGCTGCAAAACTTTTGAAGATCGAGAGTTTCGACGGGCTTGCTGCACTCGTCCAATCAGCCGCCCTGGAGATACACCCCTGGGGCACCGCGATCGAGCATTGGGAAAAGCCCGACATGATCATCATGGACCTCGATCCCGGCGAGGATATCGCATGGCGCAAGGTCGTGACTGCCGCGAAAGAGATCAGGGAGCGGTTCGCGGCCCAGGGACTGACCTCCTTTGTCAAAACCTCTGGCGGCAAGGGACTGCATGTGGTCGCATCCGTCAAACCGCAGGCGACCTGGCCTGATATCAAGGATGCCGCCGAAGCGATCGCCCATGCCATGAGTGCCGATAGTCCGCAGACATATTTGTCGGTCGCCAGCAAGGCGAAGCGGGCGGGCCATATCTTCATCGACTATCTGCGCAACGGTCGCGGCAATACTGCCGTGGCACCCTATTCGACGCGCGCCAGAAAGGGCACCGCCGTTTCGATGCCGGTCAATTGGGAGGAATTGGACGGCACGATCGGGCCTGCTTCCTTTACGGTCAAGAATGCAGCATCGCGCCTCGGCCAATCGAGCACCGATCCCTGGGCGGATTTCTTCAAGACGGCAGCGCCGCTGAAGGTCTGACGCTACACGAGAAACGGGACCAGCGCGGGCGTGCTGGCCTTATAGTCGGCATAGGCCGAGCCGAAGGTCTCGCTCATCCAACTTTCCTCGATTCGCACACGGCGCAGCACGGCATAGAGAACGGCGACGATGGCCAGGGCCGCCGCGATATCGCCTCGCGCAATTGCCGAGCCGATGATGGCGAGCATCAGACCGGAATAGATCGGATGCCGGACAAGCGCATATGGACCGGAGCGTATAAGCGCGTGATCTTCCTTGAGGGTAATCACGCCACTCCAGTTTCTGCCAATATGATAGCGCGCCCAGACGGCGAAGAGCAGACCGATGAAGGTCAGAGCAGCACCGATTGCATAAGATGCAGGGTCTTGCGGAATGATACGATATCGCAAGGGGCCGAACCAGGATGGATCGATTGAAAGCAGGAAGGCGCCGATCCAGATCGGCGCAGTATTGCCGAGCCGCGACAACGGATCCTCCTGCCGCACGCTCTTCTTGACGCCGAAAGAAGCGAAAAGCCAGATCAACAGCCAGATGATCCAGCATGCGGGAATGAACTGATAAAGCAGCATCGCTCAGGCCACATCTTTGTCCAGTTCCGGATAGTGCCGGAAAATGCCGTTCTCATTGAAGGGAATGCGGCGATCGGACTGAAGATAGCGAGCAATGTTGGGCCGTTTCATGACAGCTGCATGCAGCGCAGTCAGATGCGGATAATCGCGCTCAAAATGCTTTGTCGCGCGCGGGAAGGCATAGTGCAATCCCTCATAGACCTGGAACAGCGATAGATCGACATAGGTCAATTCATTTCCGAAGATATGGCTCGATCCTTCGGGGTTCTGCTGAAGCACTTTCTCGAAATAGCCGAGAAACTTGGGAATGCGGTTTTCGATGAATTCTGCAGCGCGCGCTTTGGCCTCTTGCTTCTGGTCCTCGTAATATTTCGACGTTGCGATCGGGTGATGTGTGTCGTGTACCTCGGCGACGAGATCGGTGATGGTCAACTGCAGGCCGTTCAACACGTGGCGCTTTCCTTCGTCCCTCGGTGCCAGACCTAGTTTCGGGCCGAGATACATCAGGATATTCGCCACATGCGGAATGATGAGATCGCCATCCTTCAGAAATGGCGGCGCAAACGGAAGATCGAAGTCGGATTTTCCGCCCATGATGGCGAACATGGCGGGCATTCCCTGCCCCTTGCTTGCCGGTCCGCGACAAACATCGACATACTCCGCACCCGCCTCCTCCAGCGCCAGCCGAACGAATTCGCCGCGCCCTTGAATGCCATCCCAATAATAGAGTTCGTAAGCCATTCCGTTTTTCCCTCCCGAGAATTGAAAAGCCAGCCGCGGCAGTCGTAGCGACGGGCATATTCTCGTCATCGTCACCATCGGCGCATCGCAAGCCTGCAATTTAGCGCCGATAGTGCAGAAGATAAGTGGCGACCCGGTTATAGGCTACACATATGCGCCAGAAGCCCTGTGAATTTCATCGTCGGCCTGTGAGAAAGGTCCGGCGAGACCTCTAACAGGGAGGCTAGCTGCGCGCATTATGCTCGTGACGTTTGCGCGTCGCAGCCGCCTTCTTTGCAGAGGCGGAACGCTCCGCAGCCGGTCGCTTGGCAGCAGCACGTCCGCCGATCCTGCCGCCCTTTTCGGACGATTCGTGATTTTCGGAATGGCCGCGACCGGAGCCGGATTTCTTACCGCCGCCGCTTTCCTTATTGACCGTCGCCCAGGCACGCCGCTCCGCCTCCTCATTGGAAACGCCGCGCTCTTCATATCCTTCCTCGATATGCTCAGCCTTGCGCTTCTGTTTGTCCGTATAGGCCGATTTGTCTCCTCGGGGCATGATCTTTCTCCTTGTTAGGACGAAAAACCAACCCGTCGTCAGAGAAAAGGTTCCGAGATCCGCCCGGGCGAATTGCGATTACTGGACAGCAGACTGGCTGGAAGCATTCGCAAGCGCCGATCATGCCGCGCGGCGGCAGATTGCTTGGCTGAAGCCGGGAAAAAGATGCCGACTGAACGATCGATGATCAAAATCAGGACCAAGGCGGCCAGCAGATAGAGCGCGGTCAATATAAGGAGAGATGTCATCGCATCGCTCCAAACCCATTGGCAAAACAGGCAACGCAGCACGCCGCAACGATTGCGGCAACGGTCATTTCCCTATCATCGATGTCGCTACGACCCATTGCTAAGCTCCCTTCGCAATTCGTAGCATCGATGTGTGACAACTATGTCGCGCAAGAGAGCCAAATCACCGGAATTATTGCAAATATTCCGCCGGCCGCCGTCTTTTGAAAGAGAGGGCGCCTGCCGTTGCCAACAGGCCGCTCCTGTCTCCGCCACACTCTTAAGACCGACACGCCTTACACCTTCGGCACTACAGCCTTCTTCGGCGTTTTCTTCGCGGGTTTGGCCGATTTCTCCTCGGCAACAGCCGCCGCAGCGACCGCCGTCTTGCGCTTCGCCTTTGGCTTGATATCGATCGTGCTGCCGTTTGCTACGGTCTTTTCAAGCGCAATACGCTCGCTGCTCGCCTGCGCCCAGTGCTCGGCGTCGCGTCCCGAAGGATGACCTTCCTCTTCCCATATGGCGTATGCGCGTTTCTTGATCCATTCGTCCCGAGGTTCCAACATCTGCTGTTCTCCGTTCGCATCATTGAACATGGTTTGATGAACAATGCCCGTTCTTGAAATGCGGGCTTTACGCCTCCCCCGAGCAGTCAAGACGCTAGGTCAAGCGTTCTTCGGTCTCGACTCTCGAACCGCAGTGGCGCTTCAAACAAAAGACAGATTTACCGTGGGGGACGGTAGCGAAGCAGCCGAAGCACCCTAACTATGAAGGCGGTGACAACGGGGTTCAATTAAAATTATCTAATAGGATGAATTTTCGCACCGATAGCCTTCTGATGACCGCAAGCCGGCTCATTGCAGCTTTTGCGCGCAAGGATATACTTGCATTATGATCGACCTCGTGGCCGCCCATTGGGGCCAAATTCTCGCCGTCCTTTCCATCGCTATGGGGGCCGCTGCTGCAATTCATGCAGCCATGACCAAAGAGGATGTCCGCGCCGCGATCGGCTGGGTCGGCGTCATCATCTTGTCCCCCATCATTGGTGCCGTCCTCTATGCTGTCGCCGGCATCAATCGCATCCGCCGGGCCTCCCTCAGCTCGCAGCGAGATGCGCTTTTTCGCAAGGATGCGAATGGCGAGCTCTCCAGCTTCGACGCCGATGGCGGCGAGGTGCGGCGGCTCTTCGGCGAACGTTTCGGCTCGATGAAGACGCTCGGCGACCGTGTCGTCCGTTACACGATGAGCACCGGAAACACGATCGAGATGCTGGCGAACGGCGATGTCGCCTATGCCGCGATGAAAGCCGCAATCGATGGCGCCGAACGCAGCATCCTGATGGAAACCTATATTTTCGATCGCGATCCGATCGGCCTTCGCATCGCCGATGCCCTGATTGCCGCGACCAAACGCGGCGTCAGCGTCCGCGTACTTATCGACGCCGTCGGCGCCCGCTATTCCGTGCCGAGCATCATGGGTTATCTGCGCCAGGGCGGCGTTCCGGTCGACGTCTTCAACGGCAATGTCATCATCGGCCTCCGGTTGCCCTATGCCAACCTGCGCACCCACCGTAAGATCCTCAGCATCGACGGGCGAATTGCCTTTACCGGCGGCATGAACATACGCCAGGGTTTTACGCGCGAATTCGCTCGCGATCACTGCGCCCGCGACATGCATTTCTGCGTCACAGGCCCGGCAGTCGCCGATCTCTTCAATACGGCAGCCGAAGACTGGCGCTTTACCACGGGCGAGGTCCTAAGCACTCCGGAATGGCGGATTGCCTCCCCTTCCAACGAGCCGGGTGCCCCAGTCTTTATGCGGGTCGTCGCCTCCGGCCCGGATCGCAGCGTCGAGACCAATCATAAGATGCTGATTGGAGCGCTGTCGGTAGCGCATAAATCAATTCGCATCATGTCACCTTATTTCCTGCCGGATCGAGAATTGATCAGCGCACTGGTGACAGCAGCCCGGCGCGGCGTCGAGGTCGATATCGTCGTGCCGACAGCCAATAATCTCGTACTCGTCGACCGTGCCATGACGGCGCAATTCGACCAGATGCTGAAGAATTATTGCCGCATCTGGCGCGCCAAAGGCGCTTTCAACCATTCCAAGCTTTTGGCCGTCGACGGCATCTGGGCCTATGTCGGCTCTTCCAATCTCGATCCGCGCTCGCTGAGGCTCAATTTCGAGGTGGATCTCGAGGTGCTCGATCGCGGCTTTGCCGGCACGATCGATGCGCATATCGGCGCAATCCTCGAAACGGCGCATCCGGTCGATCTCGAAAAGCTTCGGGCGCGGCCCTTCATCGTCAGACTTGTCGAAAAGGTGCTTTGGCTCGGTTCGCCCTATCTCTGACGCTAGCTTGACCGAACAATCTGGCCTGGTCGCAGCCTTTTTACATGACAAGGCCAACGATCGCTTCTTATACTCTTTCCCATGTGCCCGACATGGTCTGATCAAGGAACGGTCGACGGATAGATGCGAAAGAAGAAAGAAAGCCTCCGTGCGAGCATTCTGGAAAGCCTGAAGAACCGCAAGAAATCGCGCCCCAAGCCGGCTGGCGGCAAGGTGGACCGACCGGAAGGCACATTGATCGCCTCCTACAATGTCCACAAATGCGTCGGCGCCGACCGCCGCTTCGATCCGGAACGCACCAGCCGCGTCATTCATGAAATCGATGCCGATATCATCGGTCTGCAGGAAGCGGACACCCGTTTCGGGGAACGCACGGGTATCCTTGATCTGCGCCGCCTCGAGCGTGAAACAGGGCTTATTCCGGTGCCGATCACCGGCGTCACCAAGGCTCATGGCTGGCATGGCAATGTCGTGCTTTTCAAGCAGGGCACGGTTCGCGATGTCCATCAGATCAATCTGCCCGGGCTGGAGCCGCGCGGCGCACTCATTGCCGAACTGGAATTGGCGCGCGGCGGAAGCCTAAGGATCATCGCCGCGCACCTCGGCCTGCTGCATCGCTCGCGTGCGCAGCAGACGCGCCTGATCGTCGACCTCATGAATGACGGCAGCGAGATGCCGACCATCCTGCTGGGCGATCTCAATGAATGGCGGCTGGGCGATCGCTCATCGCTCAATACCTTCCAGGCCGCCTTCGGCCCGCTTCCCCCTGCCGTTCCGAGCTTTCCCTCGACGCTGCCGCTCCTGGCGCTCGATCGCATCATGGCAAATCGCCGCGGCATGATCTCCGCGGTCGAGGTGCATGATTCACCGCTGGCGCGCCTGGCGTCGGATCATCTGCCCATCAAGGCAGTCGTCAGTCTCGAAACGTTCGACAACGACGCGCAGCGACATCCACAGACAGCCTAGACTTTATCGACATGCTTCATGTTGATCCCACCGATATATGTGATGACGGGCGAAGGACCATCTTATAGGCTGCCCGCAATTGACCGATCCGGGAGACAATCCATGCTGAAGACTTTGTTGCTGACTGGCGCCGCCGGTGGCGTCGGGCAGGCGATCAGGCCGCTTCTGTCGCAAATTGCCGAGAATGTCGTTTTATCCGATCTCTCGCCGATAAGCGACTTGCGTCCGAACGAGCGTTTTGTCGCTTGCGATCTCGCCGACCGTGGCGGCGTCGAGGCAATGGTCAAGGGTGTGGACGGGATCATCCATCTCGGCGGCATTTCGGTCGAGAAGCCATTCGATCTGATCCTGCAGGGCAATATCGTCGGCCTCTACAATCTTTATGAAGCAGCGCGTGCCGCCGGCAAGCCGCGCATCGTTTTTGCAAGCTCCAATCACACGATCGGCTTCTACCGTCGCGACGAGCGGATCGACAACAAGGTGCCGACACGGCCGGATTCGCTCTATGGCGTCTCAAAAGTATTCGGCGAGGCGGTCGCAAGCCTTTACTTCGACAAGTTCGGCCAGGAAACGCTTTCGGTACGTATTGGTTCGTGCTTCCCGGAGCCGCGCAATACGCGCATGCTCGCCACCTGGTTCAGCATCAGGGATTTCGTCTCGCTGTGCGATTGCGCCTTCAACGCCCCGCGTCTCGGCCACACGATCGTCTACGGTGTCTCGGACAATGACGAGCAATGGTGGGACAACGGCAACGCAGCCTTCCTCGGCTGGAAGCCGCGCGATAGCGCAGCGCCGTGGCGGGCCGAAATTCTGTCGAGAACACCCGCTGAGGATCCGAACGATCCCGCAATCGTCTATCAGGGCGGCGGCTTCGCTTCTGCCGCTCACCCCGAGGACTGATCGTCAGACGCCGTTGCGAAAGAGCTTCCAGCGCGTCGGCCTGAAGGCGATGCGGTTGCGGTCCAATGCATCCGCCTTGTTCGGTGGCAGTTCGATTTCGATAGGATCGTGCTCGGCACCGATGTTGATCTCAAGATGGCGGGTGCCTGCCACGCGCCTGCTGGCAACGAGCAGCCCCGCGATCGCGCCGCCATCGCCGTCGCGGATCTCGATATCGTGGGGTCGGAAATAGAGATAGGCTTCGCCATCGGGCTCATGCGGCGTGCTGAGCCCCAGCGGCTTGTCATCGAACCAGATCTCACCGCTGGTGATGCGCACCTTGAGACGATTGGACTGACCGATGAAGCCATAAACGAAAGGCGAGTTCGGCGTGTCGTAGATCTCGTCCGGCGTGCCGACCTGTTCGATCGCGCCCTTATTGAGAACGACGACCCGGTCGGCGAGCTCCAGTGCTTCTTCCTGGTCATGGGTCACGAAAACGGTGGTGTGGCCGGTGCGGTCGTGAATCTCACGCAGCCATTTGCGCAGGTCCTTGCGCACCTGCGCATCGAGAGCCCCGAAGGGCTCGTCGAGAAGCAAGACATTCGGCTCCACCGCCATGGCCCGCGCCAGCGCAACACGCTGGCGCTGGCCGCCTGAAAGCTGCGTTGGATAGCGCTTCTCCAGGCCATTTAGTTGCACCAGTTCTAGCAGCTCCGTTGCACGGCGGCGGATTTCATCGCGCGGCGGGCGCCGCGATGCCGAGCGAACCTTCAGACCGAAGGAGATATTGTCGAGCACCGTCATGTGCCTGAACAGCGCATAATGCTGAAACACGAAGCCGATATTACGCTGTTGGACGGTCTTCAGCGAAGCATCCTCTTCGCCAAAGAAGATCTTGCCCTCCGTGGGCGTTTCCAAACCGGCAATCAGGCGCAGCAGCGTCGTCTTGCCAGAGCCAGACGGTCCGAGAAGCGCGATCAGTTCGCTCGAGCGGATATCCAGGGACACGTCATGCAATGCGGGAAAGCGACCGAATTCCTTACGCAGGTTTTGAACGCGAACTTCCATTAAGAATTCCTTCAGTGACGCCGGCTGGCTGCGATCTCTTCGCTATAGCGCATTTCCAGCAGCGTCTTCAGTATCAATGTAACGAGGGCAAGCAGAGCCAGGAGCGTAGCAACGGCAAAGGCCCCGGAGAAATTATATTCGTTATAGAGAATCTCGACCTGCAGCGGCATGGTGTTTGTTTCGCCGCGAATGTGGCCGGAAACCACCGAAACGGCGCCGAACTCGCCCATGGCGCGGGCATTGCAGAGCAGGACCCCGTAAAGCAGACCCCATTTGATGTTCGGCAGCGTGACATACCAGAAGGTCTGCCAGCCATTCGCCCCAAGCGAAAGTGCGGCCTCCTCGTCTGCGCTGCCCTGCTCCTGCATCAGCGGGATCAGCTCACGCGCGACGAAGGGAAAGGTGACAAACATCGTCGCCAGTACAAGGCCCGGAACCGCAAACAATATCTGTATGCCGTGGCTCTGCAGCCAGGGCCCGAGTGTGCTGTTGGAATTGAACAACAGCACGAAGACCAGACCCGATATGACCGGCGACACCGAGAAGGGCAGATCTATCAGGGTGGTGAGAAAGGCTTTGCCCTTGAATTCGAACTTGGCGATCGCCCAGGCGGCAGCAACACCGCAGACGAGGTTCAGGGGCACGCTGATGCCGGCAACGATCAGGGTCAGCCGGATCGCCGCGAAGGTCTCCTCGTCGACCAAGGCTCCGAAGAAGGTTTCGATTCCTTTCCGGAAAGCCTCGACGAAAACGGCAGCGAGCGGCAGCAGGACCATCAATGTCAGGAAGACCAACGAAATCAGCACGAAAATAATGCGTGCGATGCGGCTTTCGGTGATGACGGAATGACCCGTTTCGACTGGTGCAGAAAGATCATGCGCCATAGCCATACCTCCTTCTGCTCCAGGACTGGATGAGGTTGATGATCAAAAGCATGGTGAAGGAAATAAACAGCATCAACGTCGCAATCGCCGTCGCCGCGGAATAATTGTATTCCTCCAGGCGAATGACGATGAGCAGCGGTGCGATTTCGGAAACATAGGGCTTGTTGCCGGCGATGAAGATGACCGATCCGTATTCGCCGGCCGCGCGCGCAAACGCCAATGCAAAGCCCGTCAGCGCCGCGGGCGCAAGGCCTGGCAAGAGCACGCGGGTTATCGTCTGGAAACGCGACGCGCCGAGGGTCGCTGCCGCCTCCTCGACCTCGCGGTCGATCTCCTCCATGACGGGCTGCGCAGTGCGCACCACGAACGGTAAGCCGACGAAAATCAGCGCGATGACGATACCCACCGGGGTGAACGCGATCTTGATGCCGAGCGGCGTCAGGAACTGACCGATCCAGCCATTCGGCGCATAGAGCGTCGTCAAGGCAATCCCGGCGACTGCCGTCGGCAGGGCGAACGGCAGATCAACCATGGCATCCAGGATGCGCTTGCCCGGAAAGCGGTAACGCACCAGCACCCAAGCCAGGATAAGTCCGAGCACGGCATTGACGAGCGCAGCGATGAAGGCGCCGCCGAAGCTCATGCGCAGCGCATAGAGCGTGCGCACGTCAAGCGCGAGGGCCCAGAAATTCTGCCAGCCGAGGGCGCTGCTCTTCCACAGCAGTCCCGACAGCGGAATGAGAACGATGAAGATGAGCCAAGCCAAGGTAACGCCGAGCGCCAATCCGAATCCTGGAATGACGCTCGGCTGCCGTAACCGCCACCGCTTGCGGGTTATAGAATGCATTCAGTCTTATTGTCCCGGCTTATAGATCTGATCGAAGACGCCCCCGTCAGCGAAGAATTTCGGCTGAGCTTGAGACCATCCGCCGAAGTCGTCAATAGTTGCGAGCTTCAGGGACGGGAAACGAGCGACATCCTTCGGATCGGCTGCTTCCGGCTTGATCGGCCGGTAATAGTGCTTCGCAGCGATCTTCTGACCTTCATCCGAGTACAGGTATTTCAGGTATGCTTCCGCGACCTTGCGCGTGCCCTTCGTGTCGACATTGCCATCGACGACGGCAACCGGAGGATCGGCGCGGATCGAAACGGACGGTGTCACGATCTCGAATTTATCGGGACCGAGCTCGTCGAGCGAGAGGTAGGCTTCGTTTTCCCAGGCGAGCAGAACATCACCAAGACCACGCTGCACAAAGGTCGTCGTCGCCCCGCGCGCACCGGTGTCGAGGACCGGCACATGCTTGAGGAGCTGCCCGACGTAGTCCTGCGCCTTGGCATCATCGCCGCCATTGGCCTGCTTGGCCCAGGCCCATGCCGCCAGAATGTTCCAGCGGGCACCGCCCGATGTCTTCGGGTTCGGCGTGATGACTTCGACGCCGTCCTTCACCAGATCCCCCCAGTCCTTAATGCCCTTGGGATTGCCCTTGCGCACCAGGAAAACGATGGTGGAGGTATAGGGAACGGAATTGTTCGGGAACTTGGTCTTCCAGTCGGCGGGGATCTTGTGCGTCGCCTTGGCGATCGCATCGATATCGCCTTCAAGCGCCAGCGTCACG
This sequence comes from Rhizobium tropici CIAT 899, assembly GCF_000330885.1. Taxonomy (NCBI): domain Bacteria; kingdom Pseudomonadati; phylum Pseudomonadota; class Alphaproteobacteria; order Hyphomicrobiales; family Rhizobiaceae; genus Martinezella; species Martinezella tropici. The sequence continues at coordinate 867,210 of NC_020062.1, read as the reverse complement.
ACATCGGCATCAAGACCGTCGATGACCGAGCGGGCCTGCGCGCCGGAACCGCCATGCGAAGCCTTGATATTGATGGTTTCACCCGTGTCCTTCTTCCAGTTGGCAGCAAAGGCCGTGTTGAAATCCTTATAGAGTTCACGGGTCGGATCGTAGGAAACATTGAGAAGCGTCTTGTCCGCCGCCCAGGTCGGTGCGACGGCCGCGATCGAGAAACTGCCGATCAGAACAGCTGTGGCGAGAAGCCGTGAAAGCTTTATCGTCTGCATGAATACACCCCCTTCGTTTGTCCTTAAACCCTACCAACTTGGTCGTATAAAGTAACGAAGACAGTTCCCGTTTTCGGCAACCGTGGAGAACAGCATCCCATAGAATCCAGAAAAGTGAAATCACATTCCTGAATGACATCAGACGCGCAACGAGTGCGTCGTCAGCAAATTGTGTCGGACATGAAGACGGAATAGAGTTCATCAGCGCTCTTTGTCTGCCGCATCGCCGTCAGAACGCCTTCCGTGCGCAAACGCCTCGCGATCGCGGCAAGCACGTTCAGATAGTCGCTCCGACCGCCCTCTCCGAACAACAGCACGAAAGCCCATTCCGTCGGCACGTCGTCGATGGCATCGAAATCGACGGGATGTGTAAAATGCACCATCAGTCCCCGAGGCCTCGTCATGGCAGCGATGGCGGCATGCGGAACCGCAACGCCATTGCCGATCCCCGTCGTGCCCAATTTTTCGCGCGTCTCCAGCGCCCGCAGGACCACTGCCTCGTCCAGACCAAAGCAATGGGCTGCCTTCGACGACAGCATCTGCAATGCGCGCCATTTCGTCGGAGTGGAGACGCCGACAAAGACGTGTTCCGGAAGAATGATCGTGGAAAGGTCCATAGTCGCACTCAAGGTCCGGCAATAAATTCTGAAATGGTATTCATCGCCACAAATCCGAGGCCAAATCGCCTCGATAACGGGCTCGAAATCTGCGCCGCCTCAATCAGGCTCACGCAGCCGATAGCCAACGCCAGTCTCGGTGGTGATATAGCGTGGCTGATCCGGGATTTCTTCGATCTTCTGCCGGAGCTGGCGCACATAGACGCGCAGATACTGCACATCGGCCGCCGGCCCCCAGATCTGCTTCAGCAAAAACTGATGCGTCAGGACCTTGCCGGCATGCTGGGCAAGCACCCGCAGGATGTCGTACTCCTTCGGCGACAGCTTGATCTCCCTGCCATCGACCTTGACGATGCGCTTGACGAGATCAATGGAAAGGCCGCCGGTCTGGAAAATCGCCTTTTCGCCCTGCTGCTGCAGGCGATGTCGCAGCGCTACGCGGATGCGGGCGGCAAGCTCGTTGACGCCGAAAGGCTTGGTCACATAATCATCGGCGCCGCTCTCCAGCGCCTTGACGATACCAGCTTCATCGGTGCGGCTCGACAGAATGACCACCGGGATCTGCACCCCATCCTCACGCCATTCCAAAAGCAGGTCCTGGCCGGATTTGTCGGGCAAGCCGAGATCCAGCACGATCAGATCGGGTTGATCCTCGGCGACCGATACCCGAGCCGATGCGGCGCTCTGCGCCTCGTTGACGACGTAGCCCTGGGCGCCAAGACCGACGCGCAGCAATTTGCGGATCGGCGGTTCATCATCGACAACGAGAATCTTGACAGCGGTAGTGTTCATTTCAATTCATCCAACTTCAGGACATCTGTTGGTTTCGGCAGACGGATGGTGAAGCCCGCTCCCTGCCGATCCGTTCTGTTACCGGCGGCAATCGTGCCACCCATCGCCTCGATGAAACCGCGGCAGATGGACAGGCCAAGACCGGTTCCCGCGCGCACCTGATCGCCCTTGCGTACGCGGTAGAATATATCGAAGACGCGCTCGAGGTCGGTGGGCGGAATACCCGGTCCCTCGTCCATCACGCGGAAGACGATGTTGTCGATATCGGACCAGGCCTCCAGCCGAATGGCCGATCCCTCCGGCGCATATTTGGCGGCATTGTCGAGCAGATTGAACAGCACCTGCTCGAACAGGACCGGGTCGACCTTCACCATCGGCAGATCGACGGGCATCTTCACGTCAACACGGTGTTGCGCCAGGATTTTTTCCGCCCGCCGCAGCGCGCTGCCGACAATGTCGCCGGCATAATGCAAGGCATAATTCGGCTCCATCGCACCGGACTCGATCTTGGTCATATCGAGAAGATTGGCGATGAAGCGGTTGAGGCGCTCGGATTCGTCGATGACGGTCGACAGGAGATCCACCCGGTCCTCGTTCGGCAGCGTCTCCAGATAATCGCGCAAGGTTCCGGCCGCACCAAGGATGGCAGCAAGCGGCGTCTTCAGATCATGCGAAATCGAGGTCAGCAGCGCCGAGCGCAGCCGGTCCGCCTCGACGGCAAGCTTCGCCCGGTCGACATCGGCAACCAGTTGTACGCGCTCGATGGCAAGAGCCGCCTGATCGGCGAGTGCATCGAGCAGCCGCTGTTGCTCCGGCGTCAAGAGCGGGCCGTCGCGCCGGTCGCTATCGAGGCCGATGACGCCCACGGCAGCGCGGCCGGTGCGCAGGGGGACGTAAAGACGTTTGGCACCCGGCAAGGTATCGGCGCCGCGGCCGGCGGCGTGATTGTGCTCCCATGCCCAGCGCGCCGCCGCAATATCGGCATCGTCAAGCGTATCGTCAGGCGGATAGCCCGCCTTGACGGCAATCGTGCCAAGTTCGGGAAGGAGCAGCACGACCCGCAGTTTCAGCATCGACGCCAATTGAAAGGCGGTTGCCCAGAGAACATCGTCCAGCGTACCCGTGCCGGCAAGCTTCTTGGAGAAAAGATAAAGGTCTTCGGTGGTTCGCGCCCGTTGCCGCGCCGCCGCCGCCTGGCGCTGCACCGTTGCCGTCAGGTTACTCGCGATCACCGCGACACCGAGGAAGAAAAAGAAGGCAAGCACGCTTTCCGGATCGCTGATCGTCAGTGTGTAGCGCGGCGGCAGGAAGAAGAAGTTGAAGGCAAGAGCGCCGAGAAAACAGGAATAGAGCGCCGGGCGCAGGCCCTGCGTTACCGCGCTGGCCAGAACCGCCATCAGAAAGACGAGCGCCAGGTTGCGTACGTCCAGCACCTGATCGAGAATGACGCAGAAACCGAGCGCGATGGCGACATAGAGCGTTGCCAGGACATAACCACGGAGCTGGAAAGGCGGCGGCGAAGGCGCCACTTTGACACCCCGCCTTGCAGCCTCGCCATCCGCTTCGCTGCCGGAAATGACATGGACGCTGATGTCCCCGGCCCTGCGGATGAGATCGTAGGACACAGAACGCCGCGACCAATCGCGCCAGGAGCCGATTTTTGGCGAACCGATGACGATGTGGGTGACATTGTTGCTCGCCGAATGGCGAAGCAATTCCTCCGCCACCTCGCGGCCCGGAAGCGTGATAGCTTCACCGCCGAGCTGCTCGGCGAGCCTGAGCGTCGCGGCAATCGTGTCGCGCTGCGCCTCGCTCAAGCTGATCGAGCGGTTGGTTTCGACATAGACGGCCGCCCAGGGAGCCCGCAGGCGCGCAGCCATGCGGGCGGCGTAGCGGACCAACGACGCCGAGCGCGGGTGATGATCGATGGAAACGAGCACACGCTCGCCGGCAGCCCACGGCCCCTGGATCGCGTGCGCCTGCATATGGGTCAGGAGCTGGTCGTCGACGCGCTGGGCGGTGCGCCGCAGCGCCAGTTCGCGGAGTGCCGTCAGGTTGCCGGGCGTGAAATAATTAGTCAGCGCCCGCTCAGCCGTCTTTGAGACATAGACCTTGCCGTCATGTAGCCGCTTAATGAGATCATCAGGCGTCAGATCGATGATTTCGACATCGTCGGCGAGATCGATGATCGAATCCGGCACCGTCTCGCGCACCCGGATGCGGGTAATCTGCGAGACGACGTCATTCAGGCTTTCAACATGCTGGATATTAAGCGTCGTATAGACGTCGATCCCACGGTCGAGAAGCTCCTTCACATCGAGATAGCGTTTGGGATGCCGGCTGCCATAAGCATTGGTATGGGCAAGTTCGTCGACAAGCACCAGGTCGGGGCGGCGCTTCAGGATGGCATCGAGATCCATTTCCTCAAGCGCCCTGCCCTTGTAATCGACATTGACGCGCGGAACGATCTCGAATCCTTCAAGCAGGGCCTGTGTCTCGCGGCGGCCATGGGTCTCGACCACGCCGATCACAACATCGACGCCGTCGGCGATCTTCGCCCTGCCTGACATCAGCATCTCATAGGTCTTACCGACGCCTGGTGCCGCTCCCAGGAATATCTTCAGCCGTCCGCGTGTTTCTGCCCGCGCCTTTTCGAGAAGCGCATCGGGAGAAGGCCTGCTCAGCATATCGCGGCTGTCGTCTGCCATTCACGGATCGTCTTTCCAGTTAAGGTCGGGACGGCGTTAACCGTCTCAACCTCTTCAACTTATTGAGTCATAGAAGCATCAAGCGCCTGGTTCAATGCCAGCACATTGACCACTGGCTCGCCGAGAACGCCGAGTTCTCGAGGCTCGATGGCAGCGTCGACGAGCGACTTGACCTTGGCCTCATCCATGTTTCGTGCTTTGGCAACGCGCGGGATCTGGAAATAGGCATCTTGAGGCGAGATGTCCGGATCGAGACCGCTGCCCGATGTCGTGACCAGATCGATCGGAACCGGCGTATTGGGATTCTGGGCCTGCAGCGTTGCGGCATCGCCCTTGATACGTGTCATCAGAGCCGAATTGGTCGGACCGAGATTGGAGCCGCCGGAATTGGCGGCATTATAGGGTGCGGAGACCGATTTGGTCGGGTCATTCGGATCGGCACCGGTCGTGGCCGAGGGACGACCGTGGAAATATTTATCCGCCGTAAAATTCTGGCCGATAAGGCTGGAGCCGATCACCTTGCCGTCCTTCTCCACCAGGCTGCCATTGGCCTGATGGGGAAAGAGCGCCTGGGCGACACCGGTCATGGCAAGCGGATAGGCAAGGCCAGTCAGAACGGTCGTAGCGACGATCATGACGATCGCGGGTCTGATTTGTTTCAACATGAGAGAAACTCCTTAGGCGAGGCCGATGGCAGTGATCGCCATGTCGATGGCCTTGATGCCGATGAAGGGAACGATGATGCCGCCGAGGCCGTAGATCAGCAGGTTGCGGCTGAGCAGCGCGCCGGCGCCGATCGGCCGGTAGCGGACACCCTTCAATGACAGCGGGATCAGCGCGACGATGATGAGCGCGTTAAAGATGATAGCCGAGAGGATGGCGCTCTGCGGCGTTGCCAGCCCCATGACATTAAGCATCTTCAGCTGCGGATAGAAGGCGATGAACATCGCCGGGATGATGGCGAAGTACTTCGCGATATCGTTGGCGATGGAGAAGGTGGTCAACGCACCGCGGGTCATCAGCAGCTGCTTGCCAATCTCGACGATCTCGATGAGCTTCGTCGGGTCACTGTCGAGATCGACCATGTTGCCGGCTTCGCGGGCGGCGACCGTGCCGGTGTTCATGGCCACGCCGACATCGGCCTGGGCGAGTGCGGGCGCGTCGTTCGTGCCGTCGCCGCACATGGCGACCAGCTTGCCCTGTGCCTGCTCCTGACGCATCAGTGCCAGCTTCATCTCAGGCGTTGCCTGAGCGAGGAAGTCGTCGACACCGGCTTCGGCGGCAATCGCGGCGGCCGTCAGCGGATTATCGCCGGTGATCATGACCGTGCGGATGCCCATGCGGCGCAGTTCCGCAAAACGCTCGCGAATACCGCCCTTGACGATATCCTTGAGATGGATAACCCCGAGAAGACGACCGTCACGTGCAACGGCGAGCGGCGTACCGCCGGCCTTGGCGATCTCATCGGCGATCACCTGTAGCTCGCGCAGCGTTTCGCTGGATGTGCGCGAGATAACGGCTGTACCTTCCGTCGCACCATTGGCTGCACCTTCGACATAGGCGACGACAGCATCGACCGCGCCCTTGCGGATCGAGGAGCCATCGAGATCGACGCCACTCATGCGGGTCTGAGCGGTAAAAGGAACGAAGGTCGCCTTCAGGCTGGTCATGTCTCGGCCACGGATCGCATATTTCTCCTTGGCGAGCACGACGATCGAGCGTCCCTCCGGCGTCTCGTCGGCCAGCGAGGCAAGCTGCGCGGCATCGGCGAGATCGTGCTCGCTGATACCCCGGACCGGGCGGAAGGCGGTTGCCTGACGGTTGCCGAGCGTGATCGTGCCGGTCTTATCGAGGAGCAGCGTGTCGACATCGCCGGCGGCTTCGACGGCACGACCAGACATGGCAAGCACGTTGAAGCGCACCAGGCGGTCCATACCGGCAATACCGATCGCCGAAAGCAACGCGCCGATGGTGGTCGGGATCAGCGTCACGAAGAGTGCAACGAGCACGACCGTCTGGATTGAACCGCCGGCATAGGCGGCAAAGCTCGGGATAGTGACGGTTGCAAGCACGAAGATCAGCGTCATGCCGGCCAGCAGGATATTGAGCGCGATTTCGTTCGGCGTCTTCTGCCGTTCGGCACCTTCGACCAGCGCGATCATACGGTCGATGAAGGTCGAGCCTGCAGCGGCCGTGATGCGCACGCGGATCTCATCCGAGAGAACCTGCGTACCGCCGGTCACAGCCGAGCGGTCGCCGCCCGATTCACGGATGACGGGCGCGGATTCACCGGTGATCGCAGCCTCATTGACGGAGGCGACGCCTTCGATGACTTCGCCGTCCGACGGGATGATATCGCCGGCTTCCACCAGAACGACGTCACCGACCTTCAGGCTGGTGCCAGGCACCATCTTGTAATCCGTGCGGCTGTTACCGGCGAGCAGCTTCGCCTGGGTTTCCGTGCGCGACTTGCGCAGCGAATCCGCCTGCGCCTTGCCGCGCCCCTCGGCAACGGCTTCGGCGAAATTGGCAAATAGCACGGTGAACCACAGCCAGATATTGATCTGCAGCGAAAAGCCGAGATTGCCGCCGCCGGTGACGAGGTCGCGCAGGAAGAGGACGGTCGTCAGCATCGAAACGACGGCGACCACGAACATGACGGGGTTCTTGGCGAGCGTGCGCGGGTTCAACTTCTTGAACGAAGCGCCGATGGCCGGAACGAGAATGCGAGAATCCAGAATACTCGCTGATTTTAACTGGCTCATAAGAGGCTCCAGCGTGAAGAGGAAAACGTCAGATCGGAACGCAGCCGATCAGCCGATCAAAAATCCGAAGACGACAAGGCCGAGGAACAGGGCAACCATCGCCAGCAAAATGGCGTCGGAAGCGCAGGTTATTCCGGCCGGGCCAGGCCCCCTGTCGAAGGGGCGTGGGTCGATAGCTTTTCTAAGCCTGGCCAAAAGCAGGTGGCTCATGACAGTGATCCCTAGAAGGTCTGGCCTGCGATCATCGCGAGATGTTCGACGATCGGTCCGAGCGCCAGTGCCGGGAAGAAGGTCAGGCCACCGACAATCAGGATCGTACCAACCAGCAAACCGACGAAGAGCGGGCCATCCGTTGGGAACGTGCCGGCCGAGGCAGGAACCGTCTTCTTGCTGATCAGGGAACCGGCAATCGCAAGGGCCGGAACGATGACCAGGAAGCGGCCGATCAGCATGACGATACCGAGCGTGGTGTTGTACCAGGGGGTGTTGGCCGACAGACCGGCAAAGGCCGAGCCGTTATTCGCTGCCGCAGAGCTGTAGGCATAGAGGATTTCAGAGAACCCATGCGGGCCGGAATTGCCGATAGCGGCGACTGCTGACGGTAATACCGCGGAGATTGCGGTAAAGATCAGCATCCCGAAGGGGAGGCAAAGTACGGCGAGCATCGCCATCTTCACTTCCTTCGCTTCGATCTTCTTGCCGAGATATTCCGGCGTGCGCCCAACCATCAGGCCGGCGACGAAGATCGCAATGATGACGAACATCAGGATGCCGTAGAAGCCGGCGCCGACGCCGCCGACGATGACTTCGCCGAGCTGCAGGTTGATGAGCGGGATCATGCCGCCGATAGCCGTAAAGCTGCCCAACATGCCATTGACCGCGCCGCAGGATGCCGCCGTGGTAATGACTGCGAACAGCGAGGATGCGGCAAGCCCGAAGCGCACTTCCTTGCCTTCCATATTGCCGCCCTGGATACCGAGCGCATGAACAAGCGGATTACCGGCTGCTTCGGCCCAGTAGGTGACGATGACGCCAGCGATGAAGAGCGTTCCCATTGCTGCCAGGATCGCCCAGCCCTGACGCTGGCTGCCGACCATGCGGCCGAAGACGTTCGTCAGCGCAGCACCGATGGCGAAGATCGCCAGCATCTGGATGAAGTTGGAGATGGCATCGGGGTTTTCGAAGGGATGCGCCGAGTTGGCGTTGAAGAAGCCGCCGCCATTCGTGCCAAGCATCTTGATGGCGAGCTGCGAAGCGACGGGACCAACGGCAATCGTCTGCTTGGCGCCTTCGAGCGTCGTGGCATCGACATAGGGACCGAGCGTCTGCGGCACGCCGAGATAGACGAAAGCAATTGTCAGCAAGATGCAGATCGGCAAGAGGACATAGAGCGTCGCGCGGACCATATCGACCCAGAAGTTGCCGATCGCCTTGCCCGAGGCACGTGCGAAAGCACGGATCAGCGCAATGGCTATGGCGATGCCGGTTGCCGCGGAAACGAAGTTCTGGACTGTCAGGCCGGCCATCTGCACGAGGTAGGACATCGTGCTTTCGCCGCCGTAGTTCTGCCAATTGGTATTGGTGACGAAGCTGGTTGCCGTGTTGAAGGACAGTTCCGGGCCAACTGCGGTCATGCCGGCCGGATTGTACGGCAGGCTGCCTTGCAGGCGCTGCAGCGCATAAAGAACGAGAAAGCCGGCGAGGCTGAACAACAGCATGGAAACCGAATAGGCTGTCCAGTGCTGCTCTTCGCGCTCATCCGTGCCGGCCAAACGATAAAGCCCCCGTTCCACAGGACGGAGGACGAAGGAGAGGAAGGTGCGCTCGCCGGTGAAGACACGTGTCATGTAACCGCCGAGCGGTTTGACGAGCAGGAGAAGGATCCCGATGTAAATGAGGATCTGAAGCCATCCGTTGAAGGTCATGGAGGTAACTTTCCCTATGAAGCGCTATTAGAAGCGCTCGGGGCGAATGAGAGCGTAGACCAGGTAGACGGTGAGAAAGATCGTCACGCCGCCACCGAGAATGTAATCGAGAAGCATTGCCGTCTCTCCGACTAGAGGCTGTCGCAGGCCTTGGTGTAAGCGACGCAAAGGAGGAAGAATAAAACGCCGATCCCGACAAGAAGAATGTCCATCATCGATCGCGATTCCTTGATTGTTATTGTTGAATGCAGAAACGATGGAGAGCGCCCTTTACTCAGGCGCCTCTTTTTTCCTGCCGACCAGAAAGATCACTTGGGGTGCATCTTCCGAATGTAATATGCGACCGAACCGCATTAAGGTTCGAGACGGCGGAAAAGCGGAAGATATAAAAATCTTATAAATGCCAGTGCGGTTGATGATGGGCTACGAGCACGTTGATGCGCTTATCGAAGCGCCCGCCTGCGTTGCCGAACTCGTTCGAAGAGTCAGGCCGTCCGCCGATTGGAAACCCTTATCGAAGCAGCCACACCGATGGCGACCGCGCCACGATATCTCGTCAAAGTGTCTGTTACCTTGATCGAGCGCGAGTCCACCGGTCCCGTTCGCACATGGATGTGAGCGCGCTCAGGGCCGGACTATGACCTTGATTTCGCCGGCCAGCGGCGCGCTGCCAACCACACCTGCGACGTCTTCAAGGCCGATCGTCTTCGTAACAAGCGAATCCAGCTCCAGAATCCCGCCTGCCACCATGGCGGCGGCGCGAGCGTGGGTAAAGGGATTGAGATAGGCCGGCCTGATCTCGACCTCATTGACGAGCAGATCGAATGGCAGAACGGGCACTTCGAGGCCTGCTGGCGTTACACCGAAGAGCACGAAAGCACCGCCGCGCCGCGCCATCCGAACGCCGCTCTGAAGCGTTTCGGGAACGCCGGCACATTCTATGACGACGTCAACGCCGCCATGGGTCGCGTCCTTGACGGCGGCAACCGCATCGATCGCCGTCGGGTCGAGGGCCAGCGTCGCTCCCAGGCGCAACGCCGCCTCGCGCCGCGACAGCTGTCTCGTGACAAGGATGATCTGGTCTGCGCCGGCCAAACGGGCCAGTTGGACCATGAGCAGGCCGATCACGCCGCCGCCCAATATGGCAACGCTATCGCCCGGACGGATTTGTGCCTTGTCGATGGCATGGATGCAGCAGGCCAGCGGCTCGCAGAAGGCGCCATGGACGGGATCGAGATCCGGAGGCAGCGTGAAAGCCTGGCTGCAGGGAACCGCAACATAGTCGGCAAAGCCGCCATCCCGCGTCACGCCGATAGCCGTGAGGTTGGCGCAGAGATTCGGCCGCCCACGCCGGCAGGCAGGGCAGGTACCGCAGGCAATATTCGGATCGACCGTGACGAGTTCTCCGCCTACAAATGACGAAACACCCTCACCCACCTCTTCCACGAGGCCGCAGAACTCGTGACCCAGGGTCACCGGGATCGCCGTCGGATATTCGCCCTTGTACATGTGCCGGTCGGACCCACAGATGCCGGCGGCAAGAACCCGGACGATGATCTCTCCCGGCCCGGCGCTCGGCTTCTCGACCATACGCATGGTCATATCGCCGATCGCTTCCAAACGGACTGCCCTCATTCGCCTCCTCCAAGCATAAGGTTTGATTCTTGCGCTACTGCGCTGCTCCCATCCGCACTATAGCACTCAATGGTGCGCGTAGCCGCTCCATAGTCGGTGCGCTAGACGCTCGAGCAGCACCAAAGCACTCTCCTGAAAGTCTTCTAACATTGGCGCTGGAACGTTTTGAAAAAACGAATGGCCTTCGGACAGCGCCGCGACCGAAATAAGGCTTAAATAAAAGCCGAGCCCGCCTTGGGAGCATTCATGCCTGCGCAGGATCAGCCGATTGCCCCGGCTTCCGCTCGGGGCAATCTCCAGCTGGAGTCAGTTCAAGATCAATGCTGGCCAGTTCCCTGGATCGCCGAAAGCTTCCAGTCCGAACCCGGCTTGCGCACGAAGGTCCAGAGTTCCGTCGTCTCGGAAGGAATGCGGTCGTCGCCATCCACAAGCTTTCCGGTCGTGCGATCGACCATCGCGTCGATGCTCGAGTAGCGCATTGCAAGCGTTGCGTATTCAGTGTCTTCCTCACGCCAAGCCTCGGCGATATCACCCTGCAACAGGCGCACATCGGAAACGCTGTTACGCACGCCATTGGTAGCGTTCTCACCGAGCTCCTCGGCCAGATAAGACATCGCCTCCGGCGTGGTCAGCCGACGTATCGCCGCATAATCCTCCGTGCCATAGGCTGTTTGGATTTCGGTGAGAAGGTGCTCGAAACGATCGAGATCAGCCTGCTGCAGCCCGATTTCGTCATTGGCTTGGCGCATCTTTTGGGCGGCCGCTGCTCCGCCGCCGATAGACGGGATGGAGAAGGAAGGACGCGGCGATGCGCTGGCATTGTTCATCGGGTTCATATTGTAGGACGACCCAGATCCGGGTGCCGCATATTGCGTGCGCTGCCGGTTTGCGAAGAAGCGCATCGCAAAGCTGATGAGCAGCACGATCAGACCGATCTGCAGCAGCATTCCGAGGAAGCCGATGCCACCGCCGAAACCATGGCCGAGCAGCATGCCGAGAAGGCCACCGGCGATCAGGCCGCCGATCATCGACCCGCCGAATCCACCGAAAAGGCCAGGACGCTGGGGCGCGCCAAGCGGCGGCTGGGTCGTCGTCTGCTGCGGCGGCCGCTGCGTCATCGTCCGGTCAATGGGTGCGGCCTGCGTGGGCGCTGTCCTCGTAATGGCCGGGGTATCGAAGGTGCGCGTTCCACGGCTTCCGAAGCCGCTGGATCCGGCCCGGCGCGCATCGGCGGCATCAAAGGTCGCCACGGACGACGCGGCGGCGAGGACGACGATAGCTGCGATCTTGGCAAAGCGCGGCACTGCACTGAACATTGGCTCTCCTGTCATAGGGCAGAAAGACGAATTTGCCCTAATATGGGGATGCCTGTTCGTGATTGTAAGGCTGCGATTTTAAGTTGGTGCAATTTTTGGACTTCAACCCCAAAGAAAGGTGGCCGCACACGGATGACTGCCCACAATCTTCGAAGACGATCCTAATCTTCATCAGCTTTATCGATCAGGCCATCATAGATTTCCATCATTGCGTTGGTGATCGCCTGGCCAAGTGCGTTGCCGGCCGCGCGGACATCGTCATCCGTGCCGTCCCGTGCTGCTCTTGCCAGTTCAAAGCCTTCATTGCTGATGATCTGCTTTGCGACCTCGATTGCCCACAGCCCGAAATCGCCGCGGTTGTCTATCTTGATCTCGTGTTCCATTGCTTGTCCCATTCATCCATCGTGAGCAAGCCTCTATAGAGCCAACCAGCGAAAGGCCACCCCGATCGCGCCGCCATAGCGGGTGTCCATATGGTGAAAAGATGCGCCGTTGCCCCAAGGTTCGTCCATTTCCGGAGATTCGCGCGCTTCTGCGGATACCCGTTTGTCGCTCTCTATCGGCTGCATGATCAGGTCTTCGCCTGGAAAATCATCCTCGGAAAGGCTCCAAAATGGCGTCAATGCGTCGGAACCTGTGGAAATGCAGGCTTTCTCGCCCTTTCATGTCAGAACTCCTCGTGACAACTGGCATCTCCAATGGAAATGATTCCGCCGTTATCAATGCGGGGGAAGCCTCATGACCACTACCAATGAAATTGCAGACAAGATTGCCGCTGACCACAAGCTGACCAAGGCACAGGGCAAGGCAATCGTCGAAGCCGTCTTTGCCGCCATCACCGGAGCCGCGACCTCCGGCGCCGAAACCTCCATTCCGGGTTTTGGCAAGTTCAAGGTCAAGGATACGCCGGAGCGCGAAGCACGCAACCCCGGAACGGGCGCAACCATCAAGGTTGCAGCATCGAAGAAGCTGACCTTCACGCCTGCAAAGGCGCTGAAGGATGCGCTCAACAAATAATCCCTGCTCTGGCCGGCAAGGCCCGTAGGCTCCATGACCGACCCTATCCGCTAGGGCCGGTCATTTGGCGTTTCATACGAACGCAAGCGCCGCTTCGTCTTGAGGCGGTTTCGAAAATACTGGCTCGAACTGCCTAAGCTGCGCCAAGCTCCATCCTCAGAAATTCCAATCCTCATCCTCTGTGGCGACCGCCTTGCCGATCACATAGGACGAGCCCGAGCCAGAAAAGAAGTCGTGGTTCTCATCCGCATTCGGCGATAACGCCGAGAGGATGGCGGGATTGACCTTGCAGGCTTCAGCGGGGAAGAGCGCCTCGTAGCCTAGGTTCATCAGCGCCTTGTTGGCGTTGTAATGCAGAAACTTCTTGACGTCTTCTGATAGCCCGACGCCGTCATAGAGCGCTTCGGTATATTTGGCCTCGTTGTCATAAAGCTCCAGCAGAAGATCGAAGGCAAAGTCCTTGATCTCCTGGCGTTGCCCGTCCGAAAGCCGCTCAAGCCCGCGCTGAAATTTGTAGCCGATGTAATAGCCATGCACGGCTTCGTCGCGGATGATGAGGCGGATCATATCGGCTGTGTTGGTGAGCTTGGCGCGGCTCGACCAGAACATCGGCAGATAGAAGCCGGAATAGAACAGGAAGCTCTCAAGGAAGACGCTCGCGACTTTCTTCTTCAAGGGATCGCCGGAGGCATATTGCTCGATGATCAGCGTAGACTTCTTCTGTAGGAATTCGTTCTCCTCCGACCAGCGATAGGCATCATCGACATCCGGCGTCAGGCAGAGCGTCGAAAAGATCGACGAATAGGAGCGCGCATGCACCGCTTCCATGAAGGAGATATTCGACAGCACCGCTTCTTCGTGCGGGGTTACGGCATCAGCCATCAGCTTTACGGCGCCGACGCCGTTCTGGATCGTGTCGAGCAGCGTGAGGCCGGTGAAGACGCGGATGGTGAGCTGCTGTTCCTCCGGCTTCAGCGTGGCCCAGGACTGGATGTCATTCGACAGCGGCACCTTTTCCGGCAGCCAGAAATTACCGGTCAGGCGGTTCCAGACTTCGAGATCCTTATCGTCTTCAATGCGGTTCCAGTTAATGGCGCGAACGCGGCTTGCCGGCTTGAATTGCATGTTCATTGTCATCGTCCCTCAAAGGTTCAGAGCGTGCAGGAAACGCAGCCCTGAACCTGCGTGCCTTCGAGCGCCATCTGGCGAAGCCGGATGTAGTAGATGGTCTTGATGCCCTTCTTCCAGGCATAGATCTGCGCCTTGTTGATATCGCGCGTGGTCGCGGTGTCGCGGAAGAACAGCGTGAGCGACAGGCCCTGGTCGACATGCTGGGTCGCGGCCGCATAGGTATCGATGATCTTTTCCGGACCGATTTCGTAGGCGTCCTGGTAGTAATCGAGATTGTCGTTCGTCATGAAGGCAGCCGGGTAGTAGACGCGGCCGATCTTGCCTTCCTTGCGGATCTCGATCTTGGAGACGATCGGGTGGATCGAAGAGGTCGAGTGGTTGATATAGGAGATCGAGCCCGTCGGCGGCACGGCCTGCAGGTTCTGATTATAGAGACCGCCTTCCATTACGGCCTGCTTCAATTCGAGCCAATCCTCCTGCGTCGGGATGGCGATGCCGGCTCTTTCAAAGATTTCCGCGACACGCTCGGTCGCCGGCTTCCATTCCCGCTCGGTATATTTGTCGAAATACTCGCCGGAGGCATATTTCGAATTCTCGAAACCCTTGAAGCTCTGGCTTCGCTCGACCGCAAGCAGGTTCGAAGCGCGAATGGCGTGGTAGGTCACCGTGTAGAAGTAGATATTGGTAAAATCGACGCCTTCTTCCGAACCGTAGAAGATGCGCTCGCGGGCGAGATAGCCGTGCAGGTTCATCTGGCCGAGGCCGATCGCATGGCTTTCGTCATTGCCCTTCTCGATCGAAGGCACGGAAGAGATGTGGCTCATGTCGGAGACAGCCGTCAGCGCGCGGATCGACATTTCGATCGTCTTGCCGAAATCGGGGCTGTCCATGGCGGCAGCAATGTTGAGCGAGCCGAGATTGCAGGAGATGTCCTTGCCCATATGCTTGTAGGAGAGGTCGTCGCCATATTCGCTGGCTTCGCTCACCTGCAGGATTTCCGAGCAGAGATTGCTCATGGTGATACGGCCGGCGATGGGGTTTGCACGATTCACCGTGTCCTCGAACATGATGTAGGGATAGCCGCTCTCGAACTGGATTTCGGCGATGACCTGGAAGAAGTCGCGCGCCTTGATCTTCTTCTTGCGGATGCGGCTGTCTGCCACCATCTCGCGGTACTTTTCCGTCACCGAGATCTCGGTAAACGGCACGCCATAGACGCGTTCCACGTCATAGGGCGAGAACAGGTACATATCGTCGTTGTTCTTCGCGAGCTCGAAGGTGATGTCGGGAATGACGACACCGAGCGACAGCGTCTTGATGCGGATCTTCTCGTCGGCATTTTCGCGCTTGGTATCGAGGAAGCGCATGATGTCCGGGTGGTGGGCGTTCAGATAGACGGCGCCCGCCCCCTGCCGCGCGCCAAGCTGGTTGGCGTAGGAGAAGGAGTCCTCAAGCAGCTTCATGACAGGAATGATGCCGGACGACTGGTTCTCGATGTGCTTGATCGGCGCACCGGCCTCACGGATGTTGGTGAGCGATAGCGCCACGCCTCCGCCGCGTTTCGAAAGCTGCAGAGCCGAGTTAATGGCGCGGCCGATCGATTCCATATTGTCTTCGACACGCAGCAGGAAGCAGGAGACCAGCTCTCCGCGCTGCTTCTTGCCGGCATTGAGGAAGGTCGGCGTTGCCGGCTGGAACCGGCCGGAGATGATCTCGTCCACCAGATCGCGCGCGATCTGCTCGCTGCCCTGCGCCAGCGTCAGCGCTACCATGCAGATGCGGTCTTCATAACGCTCGAGATAGCGCTTTCCATCGAAGGTCTTCAGCGTGTAGCTGGTGTAGTATTTGAAGGCGCCGAGGAAGGTCGGAAAACGGAATTTCTTCGCATAGGCCTGATCGAAGAGATCGCGCACGAAATTGAAGGAATATTGATCCAGCACCTCCTGCTCGTAGTAGCCTTCCGTCACCAGATAATCGAGCTTTTCCCTCAGGTTATGGAAGAAGACCGTGTTCTGGTTGACGTGCTGGAGAAAGTACTGCTTGGCCGCCATGCGATCCCTGTCGAGCTGGATTTTTCCGTGCTCGTCATAGAGGTTCAGCATGGCGTTCAGTGCGTGATAATCCAAGGCCGGTTCCGCGGCCTTGGCTGGCCGGTCATTCGCGGGATGAGAAAAAGTGCTCAGCGGTTTTTCGCCCGCATCCCGCGATAAAGAAGAGCTTAGCGTGTCCAAAATCGTTCCAATCCGTATCTGACATTGGCGACATCCTCATCCGTGCCCAGAAGTTCGAACCGATAGAGATACGGTACCTGGCATTTGGCAGAGACAATGTCGCCGGCGATCCCATAGGTCGCGCCGAAGTTGCTGTTGCCCGCGGCGATGACCCCGCGGATGTTCGAACGGTTGCCCGCATCGTTGAGGAAGCGGATCACCTGCTTGGGCACGGCCCCCTTGCCGCCGTCGCCGCAATAGGTCGGGACGATCAGGACGTAGGGCGAGGTCGCACGAAACTCGTCCCCCACGGAAAGCGGGATACGAGCAGCCGGCAATGCGAGCTTGACAACGAAGCGATGGGTATTTTCCGACCGGCTGGAGAAATAGACGATCTCGCCCACCGCCCGGATCCTCAAGCGAGGGTGCTGATCATGTCGGGACGGAAGCCGGCCCAATGCAGCTCGCCGGCGACAACAACCGGAACCTGGCGATAGCCGAGACCTTGCACCAGTTCATAAGCGGCAGCGTCGGTCGATACGTCGACGATGGTGTAGTCGATGCCTTGGCGATCAAGGGCGCGGGTCGTGGCTGTGCACTGGACGCAGGCGGGCTTGCTGTAGACGGTAATGCTCATGAGATATCCTCGTATGGATGGGCATGGAAAATCGCTCGGGCATCGGATGATGCCCGCTCGGCGGGTGAAAAGCGGAGGCAAACCTAGCTCGTGGCCGGACGCATTTAAGCGACCGTCACTCGCGCGGGCGACTATGGATACTCAGGAACATGCACTTCACCCCGAAGTTATCAGCGGGACCTTCGAGGAAGCGATGGCGACCATCATGCCGCTTGGATCATCGCTCGCCAGTCGGACACCCCGCCCGTGGACGTCAATGCTCAAGGCAGGTCTCCTGGCTCGCGGGTCATAACATTCGTCTTGCCTTCCCAAAGCACGAGGCCTCAGTGACGTCATCAAACGAATGCTCACCGCTCACAGTTGCGGGGGCAGCTCCGGCTTGGCAAGCATCATGCTCGCCGACCGGATTCCCATCTTAGCCTCCAATCCTTGCGAATCAGAAGAACCTCGAACACAAGATATAGTATCCTCGGTTAAAATTGCGTCAACTGCTTCGACAGCCTCAATCGGATTTCCACGTTGCTGGATGTCGACCATCGCACCCAACGCAGAGACTTGGGACTGGCCAAAAACAGGCTGGAGCCTTTCAATTGACGTTGCTTTCGCGGATGCGGTCGGCGAGATCGAGAAAATTCTGGCGCATGCGCCGCAATGTGAAATCGAGACCGAACAACCGGCCCGTTTCGCTAAATCCCATCGACTGGGCGGCCTCGGAAGTCTGAAGAGTGCTGAACGCGGCCTCGAAAGCCGCGTCGCCTGCCGAAAGCACATCCGGATCGATTTCGCCACCGGCACGCAACGCCCGGCCGCATGCCTCCGCAAAACGGGCCTGTGCCTCCAGCATTCCGATCGTGTCCCATGGAGTGGTGTAGCTTGATTTCATAGCCATCGGTGATTTCCGGTAGGGTCGGGTTGCTTAGAGCCAACCTGAGGGACACCACCGATGACCGACGACATGATGAACCTGCGCTCACTCGTTGAGAAGAGCGCTGATGCCGATTTGCTGCGGGAGATGATCGGCTTTGCTGCCGAGAAGCTGATGGCGCTGGAGGTCGGCACGAAGACCGGCGCGGCCTATGGCGAGAAGAATGGCTTCCGGCTGGCCCAGCGTAACGGCTATCGCGACCGGGATTGGGAGACACGGGCGGGCACCGTCGAGCTGCGCATTCCCAAGCTTCGCACCGGCAGCTACTTCCCGAGCTTCCTGGAGCCGCGCCGCATGGCCGAGAAGGCTCTGACGGCGGTCATCCAGGAGGCTTATATCCAGGGTGTTTCGACCCGCTCTGTTGATGACCTCGTCAAGGCCATGGGCATGTCGGGCATCTCCAAAAGTCAGGTGTCCCGGCTCTGCGAGGAGATCGATGAGAAGGTGAAGGCCTTCCTCGACAGGCCCATCGAAGGAGAATGGCCCTACCTGTGGATCGATGCGACCTACCTCAAGGTTCGGCGCGGTGGTCGTATTGTCTCCGTCGCCGTAATCATCGCCGTCGGCGTCAACACCGATGGCCGACGCGAAGTGCTCGGCATGGAGATCGGCACGTCCGAGGCCGAGGCGATCTGGACCGAGTTTCTTCGAAAGCTGATCAGGCGGGGGCTGCGCGGCGTCAAGCTCGTCGTCTCCGATGCCCATGAGGGCATCAAGGCCGCAGTATCGAAAGTGCTTTCCGCCACCTGGCAGCGCTGCAGGGTGCACTTTATGCGCAATGCCTTGGCCCATGCTGGAAAGAGCGGACGCCGGGTTGTCTCCGCGTTCATTGCAACGGCCTTCGCTCAGGACACGCCGGAGGCCGCAAGCACTCAGTGGCGCAACGTCGCCGACCAGATCAGGCCAAAGGTACCGAAGCTCGCCAGTCTCATGGACAGTGCCGAGCAAGACGTGCTCGCCTACATGACCTTTCCCAAGCAGCATTGGGCCAAACTTCACTCGACCAACCCCATTGAGCGATTGAACGGTGAGATCAAGCGGCGCACAGAGGTCGTCGGCATTTTCCCCAACGACGACGCCATCGTGCGCCTGGTCGGTGCGCTGCTGCTCGAACAGAACGATGAATGGGCCGTCCAGCGATCCCGCTACATGACACTTGAGACAATCGCCACAATGAGCGATGATCCGCTCATCAGCCTGCCAGCAGCAAGCTGATACTCATCCGACCCTCTGGGATGAGCCGTGGTCGTCTAAGCTACACCACGTCCTGGGACATGATCAGCATTCCGCCAGCCTGGAGCCCGATCGCTTCTACAATCGCTGGCGGGAAAGGTGTTTCCACGATGTGGCTGAGATAGGTCATGTCGTTGCGGATGCGCCAGAGCGAACGGGGAATGGCTTCCGAAATTCCCTGGCGTGTCAGCCAGAAGGCGCGCTCGCGCTGCGCGTCGGTCAAAAGCGCTTCCGTCGCCATCAAGGACTGACGCAGGGCAATATTTGCCTCGGTGGCCGATACAGGCTCACCCTTTTCGACGCCGGCTGCAAGCCTTCGCAAGATCTGCGCCATGAGGTCGAGTGCCGACCCGAAGCGATCCAACACCATGGTCCGCGAGCGCGTCGGCAGGATGAACAGGCTGGCGAGCACGCCGACGACACCGCCGAGCGTAATCTCGGCAATGCGATCGATCACGAAAATCTCGACGGGAACGGCGGCGGAATGTGTCAACATGACGATCGCGGCCGTCAGTCCGGCATTGCGCAGACGAGGCACGCGCGCCGCCACGAAACTTGAAAAGCCGACGACGCAGATCAGGGCAATGCCAATCGCAAGCGGCTCCTGCGGCGTGACGAAGACCGCAATACCTCCGAGCACGGCGCCTGCGACCGTCGCAATCAGCCGGTCGAAAGCCGCTCCAGCGGTCGCGCCCACCGACGCCTGCATGACGATCAGTACCGTGAAGACGGCCCAATAGCCCTGCTGGAGATGGAGATGCTGTGAAATGGCATAGGTGATCGTGCACGCGATCATGACTCTTAGCGCCTGCAGCGTCGCGCGTTTGGTCTGAATCAGCGATATTTTGGGTTTTTCCGGCGGCTGGTTTTGACGAATTACAGGATCGGTCATCGCGCAAGTTTTCGCCTGGAAACATGTGCTGACAATGGCCGTCCGGGGCTTGCCCTCTCCCTGCTGCGGCTAGTGAATGACCGCATGACCTACAATGGCAGTATTTGCCCGATTAGGGAAGGCGCGCAGGTAATGGCGAGCGCACCGTTCAATCCTCGAGCCACCGTGCTTCCTGGACGAAAGCACGGCCTCCGCCGACGACAGGAGTAGAGATCGGAATTACGTTCAGACGGTGGCGGAAGCCTCAGGCGTCGGTGAGGTCTCGTCGACAAGCACCTGGCGCAGCCGCGCCTCCTGCTCGGGCGACAGCGAGGTGCGCAGCAGCCGCGCATGCTCGCCCTTGAATTCGGCAAGCACCTTTTCCGGCTGAACCTTGCGGATCAGGAGGAAAAGCGCGGAACTCTTCGCCGGAATGGTTTCGGCCAGGCGCTTCATGAGATCGTCGTCGATACCGTAATCGGCCATCGATCCGGCAAGAGCGCCGGAGCCGGCACCGATTGCGCCGCCGACGACGAGCCCAGCAAGAGGATTGAGGAAAAGTAGACCAACGAGCGAACCCCAGAGAGCGCCCGAAAGACCACCGCTTGCAGCGCCTGCCGCCGTCAGATTGACACTCTGCTTCAGACGAACCTTTCCGGATTCATCACGAACGGCGATGACGGCATCCTCCAGATCGATCAAATATTCTTTTTCGAGCTGAACGAGGCGGTTCAGGACAGCGTCCGCTTTGTCGGCATCATCGAAACCAAGCACAATAAGTTCTGACATCGAAATCCTCCGGGTCGTGTTGTCGAAACGAGAAGTGAGGCGTGCAGCCCTTAGTGAACAGCCGTGCTGACCAATCGGTAAGGATGAGTAGCATTGAACTGCGAGATCATTGCGACAGCTTGTTGCAAAAGCCGTTCGGCATTTTCCGGATCGTCGCGGGCAAGCTCGTCTGCATTGACGCGGATCGCTTCCGCCATATTGGTGGACAGGATGGCGAATTGTTTGTTGCCTTCGACGAGGGCCTCGCGTGCATTGCCTTCCAATGTCTTCGCAACATCGATGAGAATTTCCTCGCGCTCTTCGACGCTGAGTTCTTCGATGGTTTTTGTTCTTACTTCCATTTTGGTCACTCCTGAGAGACGTGATTGTGACCGAGCTCATAAAGCCTCGGCTGTCACTCACTTAGGAAGACGCAAATTCGGGTTCAAGGTTCCATTCCGCCCAGCCTTCTGGCCTCCATCGACAAAGGAAATCCGCGTTTGCCTCGCGAGTACGGAACAATGGGCGCGCCGCGCGGTTTGACCGACGTGGCCAGTCGCCCCCGCACTAAGGAAGGCTCTCGGCCGCGCCATCTTCAAAATGACGCGAGACTTCGCGGAGCAGACGAACAGGATGAGCGAAATGACAGACACGCGACGCGACAATGGCAACTCGAAGACCGAGCATGACGCCACCCGCAATCGCGCTGGATCGGTTCCCGCCGACCAGACCAAAGGTGAGATCGACGCGGCGTCGGAACACGTCAAAGAGCGCGCTGCTGACGACGTGCCCAATATCGAAGCGGAAAAAGAAGCCGTTCGCCAGCATGGCGACGCCTTCGTCGTGAAGAGCGATCTTGACGATGCGGACCAGCGTGAGGCTACACCGGGCACTCGCGAGCAGCCATAGATCCTTCAGCGGATGATCTCAACTCAACTCCCTCTCTTTGCAATCAAAACCAGGAGACAGCCATGACGGACACCGACGAGAACGCGCGCGTTTGGGAATTGGTCGACAAGATCGGCTTTTGCATGCTGACCACGCAAATATCCGGAAGCCTGCGCGCACGGCCGATGGCTGCACATCCCGAACCGATCGAAAATGCGATTTATTTCCTGACGGATGTCGCGGGCCACAAGGATGAGGAGATCGCCCGCTGGCCGAATGTCTGCCTCGCCTTCGCCGACACCCGGGGTCAAAAATATGTTTCGATCTCCGGGACGGCTGAAGTCAGCAACGACCGTGAACGCGTTAGGGATCTCTGGTCCACGGGAGCCAGGGCCTGGTGGGACAGCGCCGACGATCCCTCGATCCGCGTTTTGAAAGTGACGCCTGTCTTCGCTGAATATTGGGATAGCCCCGGCAGCGTCATCAGCTACATCAAGATGGCGGCGGCAGCTATCTCGAATTCGAGACCCGACATGGGCGACAATGCAAAGGTTGAGCTTTAGGAATATTAGAGCCTGCAGCCATGCCGTATATAGGTGGCGGCATGGCTAGCATCAGGCCTTGAAAACGCCAATTGCTACTCTTCCCACTCCTCATCGTCGGCGGAAAGCAGATCCACCAGCGCTGCCACCTTACCATCAGGCAGATGGCGGCCCTCGCCGATCAAAGCCTCATCGCTATTGACCCAAGCCCATGCCTCGGACAGATCCGTCGGCGTTGCGCCTGTCGCAACGATATCGGCGATAAGGGTCTCGTCGACAGGGCCGAGTACGGTGGTGACGTCTTGCGAGGTCAATGTCATGTCCTGCTCCTCTTCCTGTTTGTCAGACCATGAACATCCCTGAAATATAGAAACGCTGGGATCAACTTCCACCCGCGACCAAGCTGCGGAGACACAAAGTATCTCCATTAAATAATTGAAATATCTAGATAAAAACCTTCATTTCCAGCAAAAGAAAATCTTGCCGAGATGAACTGTGTCCAGGCTCAACGGCTTTCTACGAAAAGCAAGGGGAGCAGTCTTGAACTGCTCAGAATGTTGGGCCGGCTGCGCCGCTCTTCAGCGTGAAATAAGCAAAGGCTGCTACGAAAAACGCAATGACGGCCAGGATCGCCAACAAACGCTTGAGCCAGGGAGGCGTTTGTCTCGGTGGTTTCGGCTTCGGACGACGTTCAAACTTGATGACATTATCGGACATGACAATCGATTAGCGAAGATCAAACGGTTTGCCAATCCGGTACGAACGCCAGCGATGTGACCTATCCGCCATCGGCCAGCCAAAATGCCCATTCATCCAAACTCTCAATCTCGTCCGCAACGCTTTCAAGGTGGCGGATATCGATTGAAGCTTACAAACCCCGAAGGTGCCTTCTTGAATATCCTCAATAAAATTCGCCCCTGGAGTCCGCAGCAGCGTGCATTGATTGTCCCCTTCCCAGCCACACGGGATCTGGCCGAACGCACATCCAAGGCAACCAGCGCCGACGGCCCGATTGTGGCATTTTTTACCGAGGGCAGTTTTTACGAACAGGAAAAGGAACGTATGGCCCATTCAGCGGAGCGGATCGGGCTGAAGGTCTCTGCAACGGCAGTCCCCAGCGCCGGCAGCTGGGTATTGAATGCCGGGCTGAAACCAGGTTTCCTGCTTCAGGAAAGGGCAAGGCTGCGCGGGCCTTTGCTCTATGTCGACGTCGATGCCGTCTTCCACCGCAATCCCTGGCCGGAGCTTCGTAAGCTCGAATGCGATATTGCCGTCTATTATGAAGGCGATGAACGCCTTATCAGCGCGACCATTCTCATCAACGATACGCCTGGCGCGGCGCAGCTCATCGAGCGCTGGCGGGAAGGATGCCTTGCCAAGCCCGACGTGTGGGATCAGGTCGTTCTGGAGGAAATCATCACCGAGGATGCGGCAAGCACGAAGCCGCAATTCAAGGTGGCGAAACTGCCTGCCGCCTTCTGCTGGATATTCGACCGGCTCGAAAATGGGTCCGTCGGCGAAGTCTTCATCGAGCAGCTACAGGCAAGCCGCGAGGCGACCAAGCGCAAACGCTGGTTTGGCCGCATCGGCAAACGGCTGAAGCGCCGTCGCGATCGGGTCGAGGAAATCGAACGCGTGCTAAAGGATGACAATTGGGGCACGCTTCGAACGAGCCTGCAACAGGATCAAACCTGACTCACAGCATGTCGCCGAGCGTCCAGTGGTTGTTCCATCGCGCATCGATCTCGTCCTCGACGTTCTGATAGCGAATGTCGGTGGAAAGGCGCAATCTGTGCTGCCTGTCCTGATTGGTGGTCGAGGCGTGGATCATGAACGGTGAATGGAGCATGACGTCGCCTGCCTCATAGTCGGCGACCAGCCAGCGCGTATCGAAGCGTTCCGCCATATCCGGCAGATCCTTCGAGACCCAGCCACCCTCCGTCATGTTTCGATTATAGGCGCTCACGCGTTCCTCAGGACTGAGATCCTTGTTCTTTTCGCTGAACTCGTGCTCCATTCGGGCACCGATGGCGTGCGATCCTTCCAAATAGGTCAGACCGCTCATTTCGATCGGGATATCCCCGATCGGTATCCATGCCGTCACGATCCGGCTGGTGCCGCCGCGAAGATAGACCAGATCGTAATGGGCTGGCGTCGCCGTCGTCGTTCCCGGCCGCACATGGCGCATGATCTTGCGCTTGTGCAGATAGGAGATGCCCGAGAGGAATTCGTCCATGAAGCGCGAAAGACGCGGCTGGGCGCAAAAGCCCTCATAGGCGACCGAGCGCACGAGCGACATCAGGCAACGATCGACATCCCGGCCTTCCGCCGCCGAGGCGATTCCATCCCTCGGGTCCGTTCCTTCCGCAATCAGCCCTGTCTTCGCCATATGGCCGAAGACCCAGCCGCGAAAATCGATCACGTCCCTACGCGGCAGGAAACCCTTGAGCCATACATAGCCGTTCTCCTCGTAAAGCCGACGGATTGGCTCCATACCGATGCCTGGATCGGTCGGGGTGAGATAGCCGAGCCGATGAGCCGCAGTAGAGAGAATCTTTCCATTGGCAACAAGGTTGAGTGCATTCTCGCCGGAGGGCACGGCCTGCATGGGAATCGACATTTCACTCGCCTATGGTTTGAACTGATTGCCCATTGAATCTAGCTGTCAGCGATGGTTCACTACATGGACGAAAGTGATACTGGACTTTTCGCTCACCATGAAGCCGGCAAAACATGCCATCTACCGCTCACCGCTTGCAGCCACGGGAGGACTGTCGGTCACCGGCAGCGGCAGGCAACACGCCATGCATGCCGTCACCGCGCGGAAGCTGCCGAGCTATGCGGTGGTTCTCGTCGAGAGCGGCCAGGGCTTTCTCGAAACGGATGCCGCCGGCCGCAGAAGCGTGAAAGGCCCGGCGCTCTTCTGGCTCTTCCCGAACCGCCAGCATTCGTACGGCCCTGATGCTGAAGGTTGGAGCGAACGATGGGCGCTTTTCGAAGGCTCTCTCGTGCGCGACTTTCTGCGCCTTCGCCTCATCAGCGAGCAGAATCCGCTCATTACCCTACGTAATCTCGACAGCGTGCAGCGTCTTTTCGGCACGATCCAAGACGATCTCATCGAGGATACCAACCTGTCGAGAGCAGCCGCCGCCGCCGCTCTTCATCAGATGGTCATTCTGGCCGCACGGCAGGCGAGCCAGGCCGTTCCCTCCCCTCAGCAAGGCTCGGATATCGGGGAAATCATCGAGGCGCTTCGCCAAAGAGCGACACAATCCCTTGATATGGCAGCTTTTGCCGCTGAATACGGCATGTCATCCGCAACGCTACGGCGGAAAATCACGGCGGAAGTCGGGCTTCCGCCAAAGGGCTTTCAGCTTCGTGTGCGCATGGACCGTGCCAAGGAGTTGCTGACGATGACGGACGACAAGATCGAGATCATCGCCTCGAAAGTCGGGTTCGATGATCCGTTCTATTTCTCCCGACTATTCCATGAGCGCGAAAACTGCACGCCGCGCGAATTCCGCGCCCGCTATCGGAGAAGCTGATCGATCAAGATATCTCGAACATGTCGCTGCGACCCGCCCGTGTTACGCCGCATCATTACCCGATGGCTCCCGTTCCAAATTCCGGCGCCGCCAGGCCGCCGGCGCCTCCCCCATCCGCTTGCGAAAGAAGCGCGAGAAATAGGCGGGGTCTTCAAAACCCACTTCGCGGCCGATATCCTCGACGGAGCGGATGGTGAACATCAAGAGGCGCTTGGCTTCCAGCAGCCGCCGGTCCAAAAGCATCTCCTTTACGCTGTGTCCAAACACCTCGCGCGCCGCCTTATCGAGCAGATGCGGCGTCGTGGCGAGCAGGTCGACATAGGTGCCGACCGGCCAATCGCTCTTGTAATGCCGGTCGATGGCGCTCCGCAACGCGAGCGCGAGCGCCACGGTCGGCGAAGCCGAAGGCAGCGCCGCGCTGCCGCCAAGCCGGCTCATCAGCGACAGTACAACGCCGATCAGACCCAACATGACCTTTTCACTCTGGCCGCTACGCTCGCGATATTCCGCACTCACCATCTGCAGCAGCGTGTCGAGCTTTTGCCAGGAAGGATCGTCCGGCCGCGCTGTCAGAAAGGTGGGCACATCAAGGCTTAGATCCACCTGGGGTGCCAAAGCCTTTAAGGTATCGTCCGATATCGAAAGGACGATGGCATCGGACTGATCATCGACATCGAATCCATGAATGATGTTGCTCGGCACGAAACTGATCGTCGGAGCGGAAAAATTCCAAGTCCGATCCTCGATCCTGTAGCGACCACCGCCCTTGTACCAATAGGTGATCTGCCCCATCAGCGGGTGTTTATGGGATGCGACATGCCCAAAATGCAGTGTTTTTCGGTCCATGACCGTTTCCACATGCAGGAATCCGACATCCAGCGCCCGGCTCGGCACGCCATAGACAAAGAAATTCGGGATTTCGTTCTTCTGCGACATGCCGGAAAAAGTACCAGCGAATTGCCCTCTTTGTCCATGGTCGCGGCAAGGCTCCGGACGTAGCGTCAGCCATGATCTCAAGGGAGGAATACGAGATGCGAGCTGAAGATCACCGCAGCGACAAGACCCGCCCATTTACCGGCGCCGAATATCTGGAAAGCCTGCGCGACGGCCGCGAAGTCTATATCAATGGCGAGCGCATCGCCGATGTAACTGCGCATCCAGCCATGCGCAATTCCGTCCGCTCGCTCGCCCGCATGTACGACGCGCTGCACGATGAAAAGACCAAGGATCGTCTGACATCCCCGACCGATACCGGTTCAGGCGGCTATACCCACAAATACTTCCGGGTAGCAAAATCCTCCGCCGAGCTTGTCGCCCAGCAAGGCGCCATCGCCGATTGGGCGCGCATGTCCTATGGCTGGATGGGCCGCACCGCCGATTACAAGGCGGCCCTCATGAACACGCTCGGCGCCAATGCCGACTGGTATGGGCCGTTCAAGGACAATGCGCTTTCCTGGCATAAGCGGGCGCAGGAATCCGTGCTCTTCATGAACCACGCGATCGTCAATCCGCCGATCGACCGTCACAAGCCGGCCGATGCCGTTAAGGACGTTTTCGTCCACATCACCAAGGAGACCGATGCCGGCATCTACGTCTCCGGTGCCAAGGTGGTAGCGACGTCTTCGGCGTTGACCCACTATAATTTCCTTGCCCAGAGCTCGGCGACGGTCACGGAAGACCCGTCTCTGTCGGTCATGTTCATCGTTCCGATGAATGCCCCTGGCATCAAGATGTTCTGCCGCGTCTCCTACGAGCAGACCGCCAATACCGTGGGACATCCCTTCGACTATCCGTTGTCTTCTCGCTTTGACGAGAACGACGCGATCCTGGTGCTCGATAATGTCTTCGTGCCCTGGGAGGACGTGCTCGTGCTGCGCGATGCGGCCAAGATACTCTCCTTTCATCCGGCCTCGGGCTTCATGCATGGCTATTGCTTCCAGGGCTGCACCCGTTTTGCCGTGAAGCTCGACTTCATCGCCGGGCTGCTCGCCAAGGCGCTGCGCGCGACCGGCGGCGATGCCTTCCGCGGCAACCAGGCGGCACTCGGCGAAATCATCGCGCTTCGCCACATGTTCTGGTCGTTTTCCAACGCCATGGCCTATAATCCGCAGCCTTGGGCCAATGGCGCGGTGCTGCCGAACATGGAAGCAGCCCTCTCCTATCGCACCTTCATGTCGGAGGCCTATCCGCGCGTCATCGAAACCGTACGCAGGGTCATCGCTTCGGGGCTGATCTACCTGCCTTCCTCGGCCAAGGATTTCGGCAATCCGGAGATCGACCGCTACCTCGCGCAATATGTGCGCGGTTCCAACGATATGGGCCATATCGAGCGCATCAAGATCATGAAGCTGCTGTGGGACGCAACGGGCACCGAATTCGGCGGACGCCATGCCCTCTATGAGCTCAACTATGCCGGCGCGCCGGAGGAAGTCCGTCTGCAGGTGCTGAAGGGCGCCGAGCGCGGCGGGCGGCTGAAGGAAATGGAAGCGCTCGTCGATCAGTGCATGAGCGATTACGACGAGAACGGCTGGACCGGAGATACGTGGCTGCCACCCCTCGGTGACACCTCCCCAGTCCGCAGCGCTGCCGAGTGAGGACGTTGCCATGGAGGAGCAACTCTCGAAAACCGAATTTCGCAACGCCATGGCCAGGGTTTGCGCGCCGGTCAACGTGATCACCACCAACGGCCCTGCCGGCCGCGGCGGCTTTACCGCGACCGCCATGTGCAGCGTCACCGACGAGCCGCCGACGCTGCTGGTCTGCATGAACAGCCGCTCGGCGCAAACAAGCCTCTTCCTTGATAATCGTCGCTTCTGCGTCAATGTCCTGACGCAGGAGCACAAGGAACTGGCCGGCTATTTCGCCGGCCAACGCGCCGACATGGAGGAGCGCTATGCCGCGGCGGAATGGATCAACTTCCGCTCCGGCAGCCAGGCGCTTTCCGATGCGATCGTCTCCTTCGATTGCCGTCTGACGGAAGCGCGCCTGGTCGGCACGCACCATATCTTCATCGGTGAAGTCATGGATATCCGCAGCCGCAAGGATGGGCATGCCCTGCTCTATTTTGACCGCAACTATGTGCATGTGCCGACCCAGACGGGCAGCTTCGGCGGCTGAGTGCCGCATGGAATGGCTGGCGATCACGAGAAACGAAAACAGGGTGCCCGCGATAACGCGGCACCCTGTTTGCATGAGCAAGCAATCCGTCAGAGCTGAATCCAAGCCGTCTTCAGATCGACATATTTGTCGAGCGCATGCAGCGACTTGTCATGACCATTGCCGGATTGCTTGACGCCGCCGAGCGGCACGCTGTTATCGCTGCCGCCATAGGTGTTGACATGCACCACGCCGGCGCGGATGCCCCGCACCATCCGATGGGCGCACGACATGTTCGACGTCCAGACGGCCGAGGCAAGGCCGTATTCAGTGGCATTGGCGATCTCAAGTGCCTCGGCCTCCGTTTCGAAGGGGATGATCGACAGGATCGGGCCGAAGACCTCTTCCCGCGCCAGCGTCATCGACGGCGTCGCATCGAATACGGTCGGCCGCATGTAATAGCCGCCCGTCTCCTCAAGAATACGCGAACCACCGGTGCGCAGCGATGCACCCTCCGATACCGCCTGCGAGACATAGCCAAGGTCTTTTCTCAGCTGGACCTCGCTGGAGATAGCTCCGGCTTCCGTCGAAAGCTGCAGGGGATCGCCAACTTTCATGCTTTCGGCAATGCCGGTCACTTTCTCGGAGAAGGCCTTATGAATCGACTTCTCCACAAGCAGCCGGGAACCGGCGACACAGACCTGGCCGGAATTGCGAAAAATGCCATAGGCGGAAACCTTGGCCGCCTGATCGAGATCGGGCGCATCGGCAAAGACGATGTTCGGCGACTTGCCGCCAAGCTCCAGGTAGACACGCTTCAGATTCGAGCGCGCCGAATATTCCAGGAGCCGCCGTCCGACGGGGCCGGAACCGGTGAAGGCGAGGACATCGATATCCATGTGCAGCCCCAGTGCCTCGCCGCAGACCGCACCGCGCCCGGTCACGACGTTGAGCACGCCTTCGGGCAATCCGGCCTCGGCGCAAATTTCGGCAAGCTTCAGCAGCGTCAGCGACGCGCCCTCGGCGGGCTTCAGCACGACGGAATTGCCGGCAGCAAGCGCCGGCGCGATCTTCCAGGCGCCGATCATCATCGGGAAATTCCACGGCACGATAGCGGCAACGACGCCGATGGCCTCGCGATGGACGAGACCGAGAATATTCTGAGCCGTCGGCGCGATCTGGCCATAGACCTTGTCGACCGCCTCGGCATAGTAACGGAACGTGCCGGCGGCGCTGCCGGGCTCGGCCTTTAGCGCC
This sequence comes from Rhizobium tropici CIAT 899, assembly GCF_000330885.1. Taxonomy (NCBI): domain Bacteria; kingdom Pseudomonadati; phylum Pseudomonadota; class Alphaproteobacteria; order Hyphomicrobiales; family Rhizobiaceae; genus Martinezella; species Martinezella tropici. Next base: position 837,066 of record NC_020062.1, on the reverse strand, counting down.
ATCGAAATTTCCGTGCCGTTGTCACGCACGCCGAGTACGGCGAGTTCAAGCGCGTTCTTCTCGATCAGTTCGGCAATTTTCAGCAACACCTTCTTGCGTTCGGCCGGCGCCGCCTTCGACCAACTGCCCTTTTCGAAGGAATGGCGTGCAGCCTTGACGGCCAGATCGACATCATCAGTGCCGGCATCGGCAATGGTGGTCAGCTTTGTTCCGTCGATCGGCGAAGTGACGTCCATCGCAGCGCCGCTGATCGGCTGGCGCCAGGCGCCTGCGATGAACAATGCCTGCGGCGAAACGGATAAAGTCCGGAGCTGGTCGATCTTTTCCTGCATCTCATTGTCTCACAGAGAGGGTGGCGGGTTTTCCCGCCACCGTGATTGGAACTGGTTCAGGCTTCCTGGCCGGCGCCGAGGCGGGCATAGCCTGCCGCATCGGACGACTTCAGGCGAGCCGCCGCGATAAAGCCGATGATGCCGGCAATCAGCACCAGGCCCGGCAAGACCACCGCAAGCACGCCATTGGCGCCGGCAATCGCGCCGAAATTCGCCGAGATATAATAGACGAGTGCGAGCAGAATGAGTCCCGTCACGATCGGAAGCACCTTGATAACGAGCACATTGCTCTCGAACCCCGGATTGCGGCTGAAGAACACCACGATCGAGAAGGCGGTGAAGGCCATCAGTAGGATGATCGCCAGCGTCGCAACATTGGTGAGCCAGGAGAAGAGCGCCAGCACTGGATCCTGGCCTGTCACCGCGAAAAGCGCGATCACCAGAATAGCAATAACGGTCTGAATGATCGAGCCGACATGCGGGCTCTGGAAGACCGGATGCGTGACGCCGACCGACTTCGGCAGCAGGCCTTCGCGGCCGGCGACATACATGTAGCGCGCCACGCCGTTGTGGAAGGCAAGAATGCCGGCAAACAGGCTGGTGATGAAGAGCACGCTCATCACGACGGTAATCCAATGGCCGACATAGCGCTCGGCAAGGCCGAAGAGGAAGGTGGTGGGATCGGCGAGGCCCTGCAGGGTCGGCACGAGCTTGTCGACGCCGGCGCCCGTCACCATCAGCCAGGAGGTCAGCATATAGAAAAGGCCGATGATGAGAACGGAGATATAGGTGGCGCGCGGCACGGTCTTTTCCGGCTCACGGGCCTCTTCGCTATAGATGGTCGTCGCTTCGAAGCCGATGAAGGCGGCAAAGCAGAACAGGAGGCCGATGGCCGGCGTTCCGCTCCAAAAGGCGGTCGGCGTGAAAGGCGATGCCGAGAGGCCGGCATCGCCACCTTTGGCGAAGATCGCGGCGTCGATGACGAGCACGACGAGATATTCGAGAATGACAAGCACGGTCAGCACCTTGGCCGACAGATCGACGCGCCGATAGCCGAAGACGGCAACGAAGGCGATGCCGATGAAGCTCCAGACCCACCACGGAAGATCGAGACCGAGCTGCTCGGCGAAGAAGCCCTTGGTCGCGGCACCGAAAAGCCCGAGAACGCCGACCTGCATGGCATTATAGGCGAGAATGGCAATGAGCGCGGCGGCACCGCCCATGAGACCGCCAAGGCCCTGCGCCGTATAGGCATAGAAGGCACCAGCATTGCGAATATGACGCGCCATGGCGACGTAGCCGACTGCAAACAGCAACAGAATAGCCGTCACCAGTAGGAAGGTGAGCGGAATACCCGGCCCGTTGCCGAGCATCATCGAAAGCGGCACGCCGCCGGCAACAGCCGTCAGCGGCGCGGCAGCCGAAACGACGAGGAAGGTCACGGCACCGACGCCGAGACTGTTTTTGCGCAGCTGGTTTTCAGCCGCACCTTGCGAATTTTGCGTGTTCATCTGCGTTCGTTCCCCTTGTTTAAGAACATCCGATCATCGCTGCGATTGCACGCGTGCGACCTCCACCAAAAACCGGACTGACGAGCGGGCTTATGCTTTTGTTGATTTAGCCGTCGTCAGCGCTTATGGTTCATTATTTGAACCACAGCTTCAAATATAGACTTGCAAACATTGCCGGCCTCTGTCAAGTTATTTCGCATGTTAAGTATCTTGGGTCACTGCTATCGTGCCGTGGTGCAGGGTCAGCAAGCTGATTTGACGGAAGCCGAGGCTGGAACGCACAGAATCAGAACCTGACCAACCCAAGAGGAGGAACAATGAGCACGATCGGAAAGGCGCTGGCATTGCTTGACACCCTGTCACGGCTGGACAAGGAGGCGGGTCTGACCGACATCGCTCGCCTGTGCGCGCTGGACAAGGCAACGGCACGACGCTTTCTCGTGGAGCTGGAAAAACACAGCTTCGTCGAGCAGGATCAGGACACGCGCCGCTACCGCATCGGCTCGGCGCCGGTCCGCCTCGCTCGCATCCGGGAAGCGCGCTTTCCCTTCCTGCGGATCGCAATTCCTTTCATCAAGGCGCTTGCCGAAGCCTCGACCGAGACCGTTCATCTCTCGGAGTTTTCAGGCGGACAGCTCTCGACCATTCACGTCGAGGATTCGGCACGCGCGCACCGCATCATCGTCGATGTCGGCAGCCTCCTTCCCTTCCATGCGACGGCATCGGGCCTCGCCTTTCTGGCCTTCTGTCCACAGGCAGAAATCGACGCAGCGCTTAAAAAGCCGATTGAGAAATTTACCGATCACACCGTCACCGATCCCCAATTGCTGCGTAAGATGCTCGCTGAAACCGCAGCACGAGGTTTTTCCATCATTGACCAGGGCCTGGAGGCCGGCGTCATCAGCACGGCGGCACCCGTGCGCACCCCAGCCGGCCGACCGATTGGCTGTGTGGCGATCGCCGCTCCGCTCTCGCGCACCAACACGGCCGCCATTCACGAATTCGGCGCGCAGACAGCTGCTGCAGCCAACGCTATCTCAGAAAAATACTACGGGTCGGAAAGACCCACGGAAACCATTGCGAAACCCAAGAGGACGGATTGATGAGCCCGGAGGCTCCCTCACCACGGATACTCGTCATCGGAACCGGTGACACCAAATGCGACGAACTGCAGTTTATGGCATCCGTCATCTCCGAAGCGGGCGGCCGCCCGGTGATGATGGATGTCAGCATTCTCAGCGATCCGCCCTATAATCCTGATTATTCCAAGCACGACATTGCCGAGGCTGCCGGAACCACGATTGCGGCGATTGCCGAAAGCGGCGATGAAAACAGCGCCATGGCGGCTATGGCGAAGGGTGCGTCGGTCCTGACCCTCCGCCTCTATGAAGACGGGCTCATCGACGGCATCATCGTGCTCGGCGGCTCCATGGGAACGGACCTGGCGCTCGATGTGGCCGCCATCCTGCCGCTCGGCGTCCCCAAATTCGTGGTCTCGACCATTGCCTACTCCCACCTCATTCCGCCCGAACGCATTGCCCCCGATCTGATGATGATTCTGTGGGCTGGCGGTCTCTACGGCCTTAACAGCATCTGCCGCTCCGTGCTCTCGCAAGCCTGCGGCGCGGTCGTCGGCGCTGCCAAGCACGGCACCAAGCCCGATCGAGAACGACCCCTCGTCGGCATGACCTCGCTCGGCTCGTCCTGCCTCAAATATATGAAATATCTGCGGCCCGAGCTGGAAAAGCGCGGCTATGACGTCGCCGTATTCCATTCCACCGGCATGGGCGGGCGCGCCTATGAAGCAATCGCTGCGAAGGGAGACTTTGCCGCCGTCTTCGATTTCTGCATCCAGGAAGTCAGCAATCATCATTATAGCAGCGTCGTCACCTCTGGACCCGATCGTTTGGAAAACGCAGGGCGGGCCGGCATTCCGCAGATCGTCGCACCCGGTGCCGTCGATATGGTCGATCTCCAGGCGTGGCAGGACTTGCCCACAATCTTCGCGGATCGACCCTACCACGCTCATAACCGGCTGATCGGATCGGTGACGACCTCGCCTGAAGGCCGGCGTGAAGTCGCGCGGCTGATCGGACGGAAATTGCAACGCGCAGAAGCGAAAGTCGCCTTCCTGCTGCCGACCGAAGGATTGCAGGAATGGGACAAGCCGGATGAGCCCCTCCATGATCCGGAAGGCCTTGACGCATTCATCGATGAGATGCGCCGCGCCGTTCCGCCCTCTGTCGCTCTTCACGAAGTTGACGCCCATATCAATGCGCCCGCCTTCTCTGCCGCCGCCCTTGCCATCTTCGATCGATGGGTCGCCGAAGGCGTCATTCCGGAGGGACGGCCATGACCCAAGATCGCGCACTTATCCTCGATTTTGGCGGCGTCGTTACCCGCACGCTGTTCGAAACCCATGACATCACCGAGCGCACGCTTGGCCTTCCCCCGGGATCGCTGACCTGGCTCGGGCCGTTCGACACGGCGACAGACCCGCTTTGGGTCGCAATGCAGAACCGCGAGATTACAGAACGCGACTATTGGCTCACGCGGGCCGGCGAAGTCGGCAAGATGGTCGGCGAAAACTGGACGGACATGCAGACCTTCGTGCGCCGGGCGCGCGGAGCCGAACCGGAGCTGGTTCTGCGCCCGGAAGCCCGCGACGCTATCCTGCGTGCGAAAGAAGCCGGCCTGAAGCTGGCGATCCTGTCGAACGAGCTCGACCTCTTCTATGGCGTCGAATTCCGCCAACGTTTTCCGCTGATCGAGCTTTTCGACGTCATCGTCGATGCGACCTATACGAAGATCCTGAAACCCGATCTCCGCGCCTACGAGCTCGTTCTTGCCGAGCTCAATTTGGCACGCGAGGCCTGCGTCTTCGTCGACGACCAGAGGAAGAACATCGAGGGTGCCGAAGCCGTGAACCTGCCTCACGTGCATTTCGACGTGACCCGCCCTGCCGAAAGCTATGCCCGCGCACTTGCGATGCTGGGGCTCTGAACAAGAGGAATTTGACATGCGTGAGACCAATTTCATCATCGAAAATAACGCACGCCACCTGTGGCACCCGATGGCCCATCCAGCCGAGATGCAGGCCAATCCGCCTCGCATCATCAATTCCGGCGAAGGCGTCGAAATAGTCGATATTCACGGCCAGAAGGTACTTGATGCCGTCGGCGGCCTCTGGAACGTCAATCTCGGCTACTCCTGCGAGCCGGTGAAGAAGGCGATCCGCGACCAGCTCGACGATCTGCCCTATTATTCGACTTTCCGCGGCACGACCAACTCGCCGCTGATCGAACTGTCCTACGAGCTTGCCGAATGGTTCAAGCCGGATGGCCTCAGCCGTTCCTTCTTCACCTCGGGCGGCTCGGATTCGGTCGAGACCTGCCTGCGGCTGGCTCGGCAATACCACAAGGTCAACGGCCAGCCCGAGCGCACCAAATTCTTTGCGCTGAAGAAGGGCTATCACGGCACGCATTTTGGCGGCGCTTCCGTCAACGGCAACCAGAATTTCCGCCGCAATTACGAACCGCTGCTCCCGGGCGTCATCCATCTGCCCGCGCCCTTCCCCTATCGCAACCCATTCAACACCACCGATGGCGCCGAGATTGCGGCTGCCATCGGCAGGCTCTTCGAGGACGAGATTGCCTTCCAGGGAGCCGATACCATTGCCGCGCTGATCGTCGAACCGGTGCTCGGCGCCGGCGGCGTCATCGTCCCGCACGAAACCTTCCTGCCGTTGATGCGTGAAATCTGCGACCGTCACGGCATTCTCTTGATCGCCGACGAGGTCATCACCGCTTTCGGCCGCACCGGCGCGTGGACCGGATCGCGCCTCTGGGGCGTACAGCCGGACATGATGTCGACGGCCAAGGCGATCACCAACGGCTATTTCCCCTTCGGAGCCGTGATGATCTCCGACAAGGTCGCTCAGGTCTTCGAAAGCAACAAGAGCGCGGTCGGAAGCATCGGTCACGGCTACACCTATTCCGGCCATCCGGTTGGCGCCGCAGCAGCCCTTGCCACCTTGAAGGAAACCAAGCGGCTCAACGTCGCGGATAACGCTGCCGCGCGTGGTGAAGAACTGCTCGCCGGCCTGAAGAAGCTGCAGGACAAGCATGAACTGGTGGGCGACGTTCGCGGCAAAGGCCTGATGTGCGCCCTCGAGCTCGTCAGCGACCGTGCCAAAAAGAGTGGCGCCGCCAAGGATGTGATCCAGAAGGTGCAGGACGCGACCTACGACGCCGGCGTTCTCGTGCGCACCTCGGGCGCCAACGTCATCATGTCGCCGCCGCTGATCGTGACCGCCGAGAATGTCCAGACCATGCTGACCGCGCTCGACGCAGGTCTCACCGCCGCAAGGGGCTAACCATGTCCGACAATGCCGCCCTTATCGCGCGCCGTGAACGACTTTTAGGCCGCAACATGTCGCTCTTCTATGACGACCCCGTGCATCTCGTGCGGGGGGAAGGCGTTTGGCTATGGGATGCCGACGGCCGTAAATATCTCGATTGCTACAACAATGTGCCGCATGTCGGCCATTGCCACCCCCGTGTGGTGGAAGCGATCGCGCGGCAGGCTTCGACGCTGAACACGCATACCCGCTACCTGCATGAAAGCATTCTCGACTATGTCGAGCGGCTGACTGCAACCTTCGACAAAAGCCTCAATGCTGCGATCCTGACCTGCACCGGCAGCGAGGCGAACGACGTGGCCCTGCGCATGGCGCAGGCTGTGACCGGCAAGACCGGCGTCATCGCCACGAACCACACCTATCATGGCAATACGACCGCGGTATCGCAGCTCTCGACCCGTATGCCGCCGGTTGGCGGTTTCGGCGGCCATGTCCGCCATGTGCCGGCTCCCGACAGCTACCGTCCGCTCGATGGCGAGGGCGGAGAGGCCTTTGCTACGGCCTTCGCGGCCGAAGTCGAGAGGGCGATCGCCTCGCTTCAAGACACACCTCACGGATTCTCGGCGATCATCATCGATCCGTTCTTTGCCAATGAAGGCTTTCCGGATCTGCCGCCGGGCTTTCTCGACAAGACGGTCACAGCCGTACGCAAAGCCGGCGGCCTCGTGATTACCGACGAGGTGCAGCCCGGTTTTGGCCGTACCGGCACGCATATGTGGGGTCACCAGCACGCCGGCATCGTTCCCGATATCGTGACACTCGGCAAGCCGATGGCGAACGGCCACCCTGTTGGCGGCGTGATTGCCAATCTCGACACGATAAACGCCTTTCGCAAGGCGTTCCGCTATTTCAATACCTTCGGCGGCAATCCGGTCTCCTGCGCGGCTGCCATGGCCGTGCTCGATGTCATCGGGGACGAAAACCTCATCGAGAATGCCCGCAATGTCGGCGAATACACCCGCCATGCCTTCCAGCGGCTGGCCGAGAAACATTCGATCATCGGCGACGTGCGCGGCAGCGGCCTCTTCATGGGTACGGAATTCGTGCTCGACAGGCAAACGAAGGAGCCGGCAACCGCTGAGGCGACCCGCATCGTCAACGAAATGCGCGAACGCGGCGTGCTGATGGGCAAGATCGGCATTCACCAATGCGCCACGAAGATCCGCCCGCCCATGCCGTTCACGCGGGAAAATGCCGACTACATGTTGTCGATCTTCGACGACGTCCTGTCTGGCCTGTGAGGCGATATGGCTGATCAGTTGCCGCAAAACATCCACGACGCCTTGCAGAAGCGGGCGCTTGAGGCGCTCGACAATTGGTCCGTGCGGGCGCACGAGCCCATGCTGATGAAATATCGGGAGAACGCCGTCTTCCGCATTACATTGGAAGACGGGCAATTCGCCGCGCTCCGGCTGCATCGCCCGGGCTATCATGATGAAACGAGCCTGCGCTCGGAGCTGCACTTCATGGCCGCCCTCAAGCTCGGCGGCCTGGATGTGCCGAGCCCTGTGCCGACAAGCAGAAAGCAGAGCCTCGTCCGACTGCCGGCCAACAGGCATTTTGCCGAGCAGCATGCCGATGTGGTGAGCTGGATCGATGGTGTGCCGCTTGGCCAAAGTGGCGTGCCGCTATCGCAGTCTGTCGAGTTGCAGGAAGCAATCTTCTTCCGTATCGGGCAGAACATGGCCACCATGCACGCGCTTGCCGATGCGTGGGAACCACCGGAACGTTTTCGCCGCCCGGTTTGGGACATCAATGGGCTGCTCGGCGAAAAGCCGCTCTGGGGCCGCTTCTGGGATTGCCGAGGCCTTCCATCCGACAGCATCATCGCGCTCTCGGCTTTGCGCGACGAGCTACGCCACGCCCTTGCGAACGCGAACAGTCAAACTCTCGATTGCGGGCTGATCCATGCCGACCTCGTGCGGGAAAACATCTTCCTGACAGGAACTGACGGCAATGTCGCTTTCATCGATTTCGACGATGCGGGGCATGGCTTCCGCCTGTTCGATCTCGCGACGACTCTGCTCAAGAACCGCAGCGAACCCGCCTATCCCGCAATCGAGAAAGCATTGATATCAGGCTATCGCAGTCGACGGGTGCTCTCCGACGCAACGCTGGCGAGCCTGCCTCTATTCATGCTGCTGCGGAGCCTTACATATATCGGATGGCTCGCCGAACGCCCGGAAATTCCGGACAGCGCCGAGCGTCTGTCGCGTTACGTCGATGAAAGCCTCGATATGGCAAGAATGCTCAAGGCAGCCGCTTGACATCCTCGACACAATTGTTAACGTGTTAAATAAATAAGAGATCGGGAGGACTCAATGCCACATCTCGCCATCGAATATTCGGCCAATCTGGAGGGCCGCGCCGATATCGGCGCGCTCTGCAAACGGCTGCTGAAGACGGTTCTGGACACCGGCCTTTTCGAGATCGGTGCCGTGCGGGTGCGCGCCTTTCGCGCCGATCACTACGCCATCGCCGACAAGCTGCCGGAAAACGCCTTCGTCGATCTGAACTTCCGCATCGGCAAGGGCCGCACGGACGAAGAGAAGAAGCGCACCGGCGAAGCAATCTTTGCCGCCGCGATCGACGTTCTCGCCCCCCTATTCGAGACGCCGCATTTCGCGCTTTCGCTGGAGATCCGCGAGATCGATGCGGAGCTGAGCTGGAAAAAGAACGCCATTCATCCGCGGCTGCGCGGCAAATGACATTCCCTTCGTGGGACGACATAACACCAAAGGAATAGACGATGTCCAAACTGCAGGAAAACATCGCAAAGGCCGAAGGCTTTCTCGCCCGATTCAAGGATAACGGCGTACTGAACCACGTCAATGGCGAGGATGTGCGTGCCGATGATGGCTCCACATTCGAGACCATATCCCCCGTTGATCTGAAGCCGCTCGCAACCGTTGCTCACGGTAAGGCTGCCGATATCGATCGCGCCGCAAAGGCCGCAAAAGCCGCCTTTGCTGAATGGGCTGCGATGCCCGGTGACGCGCGCAAGAAACTCCTTCACAAGATTGCCGACGCGATCGTCGCCCGCGCCGAAGAGATCGCTTTTGTCGAGTGCATGGACACCGGACAGTCGCTGAAGTTCATGGCCAAGGCCGCCCTGCGCGGCGCGGAAAACTTCCGTTTCTTCGCCGACCGCGCACCAGAAGCGCGTGACGGCAAGGCGATCCGCGCCGACGGCCAGGTGAACCTGACAACGCGCGTTCCGATCGGCCCGGTCGGCATCATCACGCCCTGGAATACGCCCTTCATGCTGTCGACCTGGAAGATCGCGCCGGCGCTTGCCGCCGGTTGCACCATCGTCCACAAGCCGGCAGAATTCTCGCCGCTGACGGCCCGCCTGCTTGTCGAAATTGCCGAGGAAGCCGGCCTGCCGAAGGGTGTTTGGAACCTCGTCAACGGTATGGGCGAAGATGCCGGTCGTGCGCTGACGGAACATCCCCTGATCAAGGCGATCGGTTTTGTCGGCGAAAGCCGCACCGGCTCGATGATCATGAAGCAGGGGGCAGATACGCTGAAGCGGGTGCATTTCGAGCTTGGCGGCAAGAACCCGGTCATCGTCTTTGCCGATGCCGATCTCGAGCGCGCCGCCGATGCCGCCGTCTTCATGATCTATTCGCTAAACGGCGAGCGCTGCACCTCGTCCTCGCGCCTGCTGGTCGAGGAAAGCGTCTACGACAAATTCACCGCGATCGTCGCCGAAAAGGCCAAGCGCATCAAGGTCGGCCATCCCCTCGATCCTGAAACGGTCGTCGGCCCGCTCGTCCATCCCGTGCATGAAAAGAAGGTGCTGGAATACATTCAGATCGGCCGTTCGGAAGGTGCCACGCTTGCCGCCGGCGGCGAGAAGGTCAACGGCCCGGGCGGTGGCTGCTACGTCTCGCCCACACTCTTCACCGGTGCCAACAACCAGATGCGCATTGCGCAGGAAGAAATCTTCGGTCCCGTGCTGACCGCCATTCCCTTCAAGGATGAAGCCGACGCGCTGGCACTGGCCAATGACGTGCAATACGGCCTGACCGGCTATCTCTGGACCTCCGACGTCACTCGCGCGTTCCGTTTCACCGATCATCTCGAAGCCGGCATGATCTGGGTCAATTCGGAAAACGTCCGTCACCTGCCCACGCCCTTCGGCGGGGTCAAGAGCTCCGGCATCGGCCGCGACGGCGGCGACTGGTCCTTCGATTTTTACATGGAAACCAAGAACGTCGCCTTCGCCACCAAGCCGCACGCGATCCAGAAACTCGGCGGCTGAGCCGCCAACGCACATAAATACGCATAAGAGGAGGAACAAATGCCCCTGCCGAAACCCAATCTCTATCCGCCCTTCAACATCGTGCGCCTCAGCCACATCGAGTTCGGCGTCACCGATCTTGCCAAGTCGCGCGCCTTCTATGTCGACACGCTCGGCCTTCAGGTGACGGACGAGACGGCCGACACGATCTACCTGCGTGCGATGGAAGAGCGCGGCCATCATTGCATCGTGCTGAAAAAGTCCGATAAGGCCGAAGCCCGCGATCTCGGCTTCAAGGTCTTCAGTGACGAGGATCTCGACAAGGCGGCGCATTTCTTCAAGGACAAGGACCTGCCGGTTGAATGGGTCGAACGTCCCTACCAGGCACGGACCTTCCGCACCCGCGACCCGCACGGCATCCCGCTTGAGTTCTATTCGAAGATGGACCGCCTGCCGCCGATCCATCAGAAATACGCGCTTTACAAGGGCGTGAAGCCGCTGCGCATCGACCACTTCAACTGCTTCTCGACCAATGTTGACGAAAGCGTCGCTTTCTACAACGAGCTCGGCTTCCGCGTCACCGAATATACTGAGGACGAAGAAACCGGCCGTCTCTGGGCGGCCTGGACGCATCGCAAGGGCGGCGTCCACGACATCGCCTTCACCAATGGCCGCGGCCCGCGCCTGCACCACACCGCCTTCTGGGTGCCGACGCCGCTCAACATCATCGATCTGCTCGATCTGATGGCAACAACAGGTTGGGTCACCAATATCGAGCGCGGCCCGGGCCGCCACGGCATCTCCAACGCCTTCTTCCTCTATATTCTCGATCCCGACGGCCACCGCATCGAGATCTATTGCTCGGACTACCAGACCGTCGATCCCGATCTGGAACCGATCAAATGGGATCTCAAGGATCCGCAGCGCCAGACATTGTGGGGCGCACCCGCTCCCAAATCCTGGTTCGAACATGGTAGCCTGTTTGCCGGTGCGGAAGTGGCCGAGCCTGATCTGAAGGCACAGCCGATTATCGCTCCTTAAGCGTTACCCTTGAGAGCGGGTGGAAAACGCCCGCTCTCACCAACGTTCGAAAGCGCGAGGAGGCAGTCATGAAATTGAAAGACGCAACATTGTTCCGGCAGGCCGCATTGGTCGGCGGAGAGTGGATCGAGGCCGATCCATCCAATGCGATCAAGGTCGACAATCCCGCAACGGGCGAAATCATCGGCCTCGTTCCCAATCTAGGTGCTGCCGAGACCAAAAAGGCGATTGCCGCAGCCGAAGTCGCGCAGAGGGAATGGGCGGCCCGCACGGCCAAGGAACGCTCCGGCATCTTGCGCCGCTGGTTCGAGCTGATGATGGAAAACCAGGATGACCTCGGACGCATCCTGACAGCCGAACAGGGCAAGCCGCTGCCCGAAGCCAAGGGTGAAATCGCCTATGGCGCGAGCTTCATCGAATGGTTTGCGGAAGAAGCCCGGCGCGTCTATGGCGACATCATTCCCGGCCACCAGAAAGACAAGCGCATTCTGATCATGAAGCAGCCGATTGGCGTCGTCGCGGCGATCACGCCCTGGAACTTCCCGAATGCGATGATCACCCGCAAGGCCGGTCCGGCCTTTGCAGCCGGCTGCGCCATGGTGCTGAAGCCGGCCTCGCAGACACCGTTTTCGGCAATTGCGATCGCGATCCTGGCCGAACGTGCCGGCCTGCCCAAGGGCCTCTTCAGTGTGCTGACAGGCTCGGCCCGTGCCATCGGCGGCGAGATGACCGCAAGCCCGGTCGTGCGCAAGCTCACCTTCACCGGCTCGACAGAGGTCGGTGCGGAACTTTACAAGCAGAGCGCGCCGACCATCAAGAAACTCGGCCTGGAGCTTGGCGGCAATGCGCCTTTCATCGTGTTCGACGATGCCGATCTCGATGCCGCCGTCGAAGGCGCGCTGATCGCCAAGTTCCGCAACAATGGCCAAACCTGCGTCTGCGCAAACAGGCTCTACGTGCAGGAGGGCGTCTACGACGCCTTTACCGAGAAGCTCTCGAAGGCGGTCGGCGGGCTTAAGACCGGCAATGGCTTCGACGAAGGCATTAATCTCGGCCCGCTGATCGACGAGGCGGCCCTTGCCAAGGTCGAAGAGCATGTCGCCGATGCGCTTTCCAAGGGCGGCCGTGTCATTGCCGGTGGGCATCGCCATCAGCTCGGCGGGCGCTTCTATGAGGCAACCGTACTTGCCGATGTCACGCCTGCCATGGCCGTCGCGAAGGAAGAGACCTTTGGGCCGGTGGCTCCCCTCTTCCGCTTCAAGGACGAGGCCGACGTCATCGCCCAGGCCAACGACACCGAGTTCGGCCTTGCTTCCTATTTCTATGCCAAGGACCTCGCCCGCGTCTTCCGCGTTGCCGAAGCCCTGGAATACGGCATGGTTGGCGTCAATACCGGCCTGATCTCGACGGCCGAAGCGCCCTTCGGCGGCGTCAAGCTCTCCGGCCTCGGTCGCGAAGGTTCGCGCTACGGCATCGAGGAATTCACCGAAATCAAATATGTCTGCCTCGGCGGCGTCGTCTGAGGTCAAGAGAAGGCCGTGAAAGCATGACCCATCCCAGATTCCTGTCCTTTTCGAGAAACGGCCGTCATGGCTATGGACTTGCGGTCGGCAACGGTGTCGTCGACCTCTCCGCGCGCCACGGCGCGACTTGGCCGACGCTGCGGGAGGTGATCGAGGCCGGTCGCCTCGCTCGGCTCGCAGAAGAAGCCAAATCATTGAAGCCGGATTTCGCACTTGACGACATCCGCTTCGAGATTCCCATTCCGTCGCCGGAAAAGATCATTTGCGTCGGGGTCAATTTCCCCGACCGCAATGAGGAATACAAGGATGGGCAGGCCGCCCCCTCCAATCCCTCTCTCTTCATCCGCTTTCCGCGGTCGTTTACAGGGCACGAACAGCCCTTGATCCGGCCGCCGGAAAGCCCGCAGCTCGACTATGAAGGCGAGGTCGTCATCGTCATCGGCAAGGGTGGCCGCCGGATTGCCGAAGCCGATGCCTTCTCCCATATCGCGGCCCTGTCGCTCTGCAACGAGGGCACGATCCGCGACTGGGTGCGGCACGCAAAATTCAACGTCACCCAGGGCAAGAACTTCGACAATACCGGCGGGATCGGCCCCTGGCTGATCCCCTTCACCGATGCAGCGCAGCTCGACGACATTGCGCTCACGACGCGCGTCAATGGCGAAGTGCGCCAGAGCGACCGTACCAGCCGGATGATCTTCTCTTTCCGCAAGATCATCAACTATATCTCCACCTTCACAACGCTCGTGCCCGGCGACGTGATCGTCACGGGCACGCCGACCGGTGCCGGCGCCCGCTTCGATCCGCCGATCTGGCTGAAGCCCGGCGATGTCGTCGAAGTCGAGGCCGATGGCCTTGGCATCCTGAGAAACACCATCGCCGATGAGGTGCGCTGATGCTGTCGCAAGATGAAATCCAGGCCGCGGCCGAAAACCTCGATCAGGCCGAGCGGACGCGCGTCCAGACAGGGCTCCTTTCGCTCAAGTATCCCCAGATGACCATGGATGATTCCTATGCCGTCCAGAGCGCCTGGGTGCAGAAGAAGATCGCGAGTGGCCGCAAACCCATCGGCTGGAAGATCGGGCTGACGTCGAAAGCGATGCAATATGCGCTGAACATCAACATCCCCGATTCCGGGGTGCTCTTTGACGATATGGTCTTCGAAGATGGCGCGACAGTGCCGGCCGACCGCTTCATCCAGCCGCGTATCGAAGCCGAGATCGCTTTCGTCATGAAGGCGCCGCTCAAGGGGCCTGATATCTCGATCTTCGATGTGCTGAATGCCACCGACTATGTGACGCCAGCCCTCGAGATCCTTGACACACGCATCCTTCGCGTCGATCCGGAGACGAAGACGGCGCGCACCATCGTCGACACTATTTCCGACAATGCCGCCAATGCCGGCATCGTCACCGGCGGCCGTGCTGTGCGGCCGGGTGAGATCGACATGCGCTGGATGGGCGCGATCGTCAGCCGCAATGCCGAAGTGGAGGAAACCGGGCTTGGCGCCGGTGTGCTCAACCAGCCCGCGCGCGGGATCGCCTGGCTTGCCAATCGCCTGTCGCAATATGGCGACGGCATCGAAGCCGGTCAGATCGTGCTCGCCGGGTCTTTCATCCGCCCGATCGAGGCGCGGCATGGCGATACGATCAATGCCGATTTCGGCCCCTACGGATCGGTCAGCCTGTTTTTCGCATGAAGGAGTGAAGTATGCCGGCGCCTAAAAATCTCTTCAAACAGGCTCTGAAGGAAGGTCGGGCGCAGATCGGCCTCTGGCAGGCGCTCGCCAATGCCTACACGGTCGAAATCTGCGCGGGCGCCGGCTACGACTGGTTGCTGCTCGATGCCGAGCATGCCCCGAACGACGTGCCGCTTCTCGTCTCGCAACTGCAGGCGATGAAAGGCACGCCCAGCCATGCGGTGATCCGTCCGCCGATCGGCGAAACCTGGATCATCAAGCAGATGCTCGACATCGGCGCGCAGACCTTGCTCATCCCGATGGTCGACAGCAAGGAGATGGCCGAGACCATGGTCAAGGCGGTGCGATACCCACCGCATGGCGTACGCGGCGTCGGCGCAGCCCTCGCCCGCGCCTCCGCCTTTAACCGCATTCCGGACTACCTTGCGACGGCCAATGACGAGATCTGCCTGCTTCTGCAGGTGGAAAGCCACGCCGGACTTGCGGCGCTCGACGACATCGCCTCGACGGAAGGCGTCGACGGCGTCTTTATCGGACCATCCGATCTCGCCGCAGACATGGGTTATCTCGGCAAGCCGGGTGCCCCTGAAGTGCAGGCAGAAGTCGAAAAGGCGCTCGCAAAAATCCAGTCGCATGGCAAGGCGGCAGGCATCTTGATCGGCGATCTCTCTCTGGCAAAACGCTATCTGGAGCTCGGCGCGACCTTCGTCGCGATCGGCAACGACGTCACACTGCTTGCCAATGCTACCATCAAGCTTCTTGACGATTTCAAGAAGGCGGATGCAGCCAAGCCGCCTGAGGACGTCAAGGTCTATTAACAGCAGGGGCCACGGCGGTCGTCGTTCGCCTATTGCGTATTTTGCGGATCAATAAAACCGAAGCGGCCCATCACTCCTCGCCGACCGAGCCATTCTCCAATTTCAATGCCGCCAGTTCATCCAGCATATCGAGAAGCTTCTCGACGCGCTCCACACCGAACCGGGCATCGATATCTGCATAGACCTTCAGGCTTTCCGGCATAACGTCCTCGACAACCGCCTCCCCGGCCGCCGTGATCTGCAACAATACCCTGCGGCCGTCGGCATCATCCTTATGCTTGGTGATAAAGCCGCGCTCTTCGAGCGAACGGATCATGCGCGTCAGGCTCGGGGCAAGAATGGATGCCTTGTCTGCGAGTTCCGTGGCATCGAGCTTTCCGCCTTCATAGAGAACGCGAATGACACGCCATTGCTGCTCGGTCACATCATGCGCCACCAGGATCGGTCGGAAATGGCTCATGACCGCTTCACGGGCGCGCAGAAGTCCGATCGCCAGAGAACGGCGGCGGTCGCTCAGCAGTCTCTTTGATTGTGCCTTTCTCGTGTCAGGCTCCGGGCGTGGCTTGGCATTAGCGTCTGTTTTGCTCTGCATTCGGCATATTCGCTTCGATTACGATTCTCACTGATTAACATGAGAATCACCCAAAGCAAGGTGAGCGCTGAATACGGGCCCTATAAGAGGTCAAAGCTATCACGAGAAGTTTCGTCGCACTGACCTCATGGCACCTCAACCAGGCGGCCGCTGCCTCTGATCTCGGAACGCCGCAGCACCGGATGCCCGTAGAGTTCGATATTGCCACTTCCGCTGATCGAAACATCAGCATCCGCAGCAGCGGCGACTTCCGCGTCGCCACTGCCCTGAATTCTGATCTTCGCGGATTGAGCGGCCAGGTCCTTTAGGCGCGCGGTGCCCGAACCGGATACATCGAGATCGACCGAGCGCGCGCTTCCCGTGGCCGTGACGCTGCCGCTTCCGGATATCCTCAGGCGCAGGTCTGATTGATCGAGCTGCGACAGAGCGAGATCGCCGCTGCCCCGTACTCTCCAATCAGTGACGAGCGGTCCTGACAGGCTGACGTCGAATTTGGAATTGGACCAACCCGGATTGCAATCCATGCTCAGCCTTCCGCCCTCCAGCCGCACATGATTGAGCAGCGCTGGATCGCCGGTTATGACGGCCTCCGCCCTTCCGCCCGGCTGATAGTGTACAGAGGCCGGAATATCGATCGTCAGGCTGCCATTGGAGCTGAAAGGCAGGATAACCTGCTGTCCACCGGATGCGGCAGATCCGCAACTGGATTGCGTGCCACCCCACCAATGCCCTGCATTGGCCCAATCCGGCCCCGAAAGCCCGATGCCGAGCGCAAGAAAGACGAATGCACAAATCAGTCCGGTCGTCGCGATAGTCGCCAATTTCCCGTTCATTGTTCATTTCCTCCAAGGATTCGCGGCCCAGCGTTCAAGCGCGGCTTTCGTCTACCTGCGCCAAGCGGAAATGCAGGCGGGCATATTGCCCAAGCATGCGGATACCCAAACTCAACCCCATCAGCAGCAAGGCCCCGCCGCCCACGAAGCAACTCACCAGCCCGGCGCCAACAAGCAGACGAGCCAGCATGCCGACGGAGGGCAAGCCGACGTGAAACAGCACGGTCGTCACGACAATCTTCAGACCGACGGCGCCAACGGCTACCAAAGCGATCGCAAGGCCGAGCGTCACGAAAATCGCCGCAAACAGCAAAGGTAGCAGGAAGAAGATATCGACGACGGCAAGGCCCGCCAGAGCCATCATGGCGGCCAAGAGGTTCGGTACGCTCCACTGCGCCTCGAAACGACGCAGCCCGACATCTGCACGCAATTCCCTTGCGACCCTGGCGGGATCGCCGAGCGCGGAGCAAACCTCCTCCTCGCTTCGGCCTGACGCCTCGGATTCGGAGAAATGGGCAGAATAGTCGGCCACGATATCATCGATCTCGTGCGGAGGCAGGCCTGCAAGCCCCAATCTCAGCGTGCGCAAAAAGGCTTCCCTGCTCATGGTAAATCCTCAAGTAGCTTGTCGACGGAGCCTGCTAACGTCAGCCAATCGCGGCGATGCGCTTCGAAAATCGAACGCCCCAGCGGCGTGAGCCGATAATATTTACGCGGCGGCCCGTTGCTCGACTCGACGATGCGGGTCGCGACCAAGCCGTCATTCTGCATCCTGCGCATCAGCGGGTAGATCGTTCCTTCACCCATGCCGACCGCCGCGACAAGTGTGCTCGCAATTTCATAGCCGTAGCTTTCGCCCCGGGAGAGTACGGCCAGGACGCAAAGATCGAGCACGCCCTTCCGCAATTGAACTTGGATCGAGTCGGTCATGAACGCCTCAACTTTATAGAAAGAATATAACAAGCTATCTGTTTATGCAAGGTAGCAACGCGGCGCATCCCACAAGTAGTTCGGTACTGCGATCGTCGCATTTTTCCCGCAGCATCTGACAGCATCGTAACGATGAACGTTGCCGGGCGCCAAACGGCTATCGTAAGGCACCATGCGCAGACATTATGAGCGTTGAAACTTACCGGCGAATCCGCTCAGATCACGGCATGGCGAAAACGATACGGATAGCGGCGGCCTTGGTACTACGCCCGGATGGAAAAACGCTGCTTGTGCGCAAGCGCGGCACGATTGCCTTCATGCAACCGGGAGGCAAGATCGAGCCGCGGGAAACGGCAGAGGCAGCCGTTGTCAGAGAGCTTTCGAAGAGCTCGGCCTCACGGTAAACACAAGCGATTTGACTTTCATCGGCCGCTTCCAGGCGCCGGCCGCCAACGAGCCGGACCATACCGTCATTGCGGATATATTCCGGCTGCACGTGGGCGATGCCGAAATCGGAGCAACGGCCGAGATCGAGGAGATTCGCTGGATTTCACCACAAAATCCGCCTGATATCGTCATGGCGCCGCTTACCGAACATCACGTCCTGCCATTTCATCGACAATATAGTCTATCCCCCGGCAACTAACATTCGACTCCGGCAGAGCCAAAGCACGATATGGCTTACCTCGTGGAAATCTATCGACTTTCGGTCAAGCAGCAGAGACCGTGAGTTCGAGAACGCCCATGCAGAGCAAATAACAATTTGCAGATCCTAAGCCCCTCATATTTACTATAACAATAACCCTAAAAAATAATCTCCAAAATCGCTCAATCTTCCATTGAAAGCCGAAACCATATTGCATAAATAATTAAAGTAATCGTGGGAGGCGGGAAATGAAAACAGGAAATACTGTCGCTGGCGAAAGGTTTCTTGAGCTGACGGGCAAGATCGTCTCCGCCTACGTCCTTAACAATACGCTCGCGATGAAAGATTTGTCGAGGCTCATTGCGGAAACTTATTCCGCACTCGCAGGCTCTCAGCAACTTGTGCCGTCGACAGCGCCGATGGAAAAGTCTCAGAAGCCAGCGGTCCCGATCAAGAAATCCATCACGGATCATTATCTTGTGTGCCTGGAAGACGGTGGGAAATACAAATCCCTAAAACGGCACTTGAACAGCAAGTATGGTCTCACGCCCGAAGAATACCGAAGGAAATGGGGCTTGCCTGCGGATTATCCAATGGTGTGTGCCTCCTATGCCGCCGCAAGATCGACGCTGGCCAAGAAGGCTCTCCTTGGCCACGCCAAGGGCGCGACCGAGATTCCTCCGGTGGTTGAGCCGCCCCGCCGGCAACGCAAGATCGGATAATCCCCGGGCGCTTCGCCAGGCGCCGTGAGCGTGCACTGCGTTTTTTAATGAGCGATCGCTCTTGCGTGAGCAAATTCATCCCGGCTGCTGGCGCATCGATAGAACCGCCCTCTGCCGGCGACCCCATATGTGATCTGCCCCGGCGCTTCCGCGCCCTCACCCATCACTCTGCAAGCGACAAGCACTTATTCCATCATGGGGTTTCGATTGTCCTCGTATTGACGGTGATCGCGCGGCCGGCAAACCAGCCGTTGATCGCAGCCCCGAGACCGAGCAGCACGAACAACACTGCGCACCAGGCAAAGCTTCCCGTCCAGCCATGAATCATGCCGACGACGAGGGGGCCAATTGCAGCGAGCAAATAGCCGACGAATTGCGCCATGCCGGAGAGATGCGCCGCCACATGCGCGTCGGGCGAACGCAACACAATGACCGTCAGCGCCACCGCGATCAATCCACCCTGACCGATGCCCTGAAGTACGGCCCAGAACCAGACTGTCCAAAGCGGAGCGAAAAGCAGACCCAGCAAGGCGATGACTGCGATCGCGCAGAGGCTGACGTTGATGGCGCGCTGATCCTTACCCTTAACGGCGATATGTGGGGCCACCAGACAGGCGGCCGCCTGCACCATGACCGAGACCGACACGATGACGCCAGCCGTCACGCCGTCGAGACCACGCTCGCGCAGAATGGGCACGAGCCAGCCGAAGATGCAGTAGGCGAGCGCCGATTGCAGCCCCATGAAAAGCGTCACCTGCCAGGCAATGCGGTCACGCCATAAACCAGTCACGCGAAAGCCGGTGCGCCGCGCCTGGCTGTGCGCTCTGATCACCTGCGGCAACCAGAGAAGTCCGACTGCGAAGGCAGGCAGGGCCCAGATGGCGAGCGCGCCGCCCAGCGAACCGCCGAGAGCATGTTCGACGGGAAGGGTGAACCCGGCCGCACTCGCAGCACCCGCGCATAGCGCCATCGTATAGCAACCCGTCATCAGCGCCGCCCTGTCGGGGAAGTCGCGCTTGACGACGCCCGGCAGCAGCACATTGCCGATCGCAATGCAGGCACCGGCCAAGCCCGTTCCCAAGAACAGCAGCGATATCGAGGAAAAGCCCCGTAGCGTCGTACCGAGTGCAAGAAGGAAAACGACGCCGAGCAGAACACGCTCGGTGCCCATGCGTTGTGCGAGCCTTGGCGCAAGTGGTGAAAACAGTCCCATGCAGATGACGGGCAAGGTCGTGAGAATGCTGGTGCCGAAGGCGGAGAGACCAAGTCCGGCCCGTATCTCCGGCAAAAGTGTCGATGCGCTGGAAAAGACCGGCCTCAAATTGAAAGCGATGAGCACAAGGCTCGCACCCAGCAGAAACCTGCCGATCGGCGATTTGCCTCCATGCGGCAGCGGTGCTGGAATTTCATCGGCCTCGGCATCGATCAATTCGACCGAGGCGGGATTTTGCGACGGCATGGTCATGACATAAGCAACCGATCAAGAGTAGCGACGATGGGGGCCATGAAGTGGCGCACGGCTCTGTCGGCCGCTTCGGGACTGCCGCTTTCGATGGCATCGACGATGGCGATATGCGCCTGCATATCCGGCTCGGGAATATCCTCGCCGAGCGTCGCCTCGATGGTTTCGGCAATCGAGAAAGAGAAGAACTCGTAGATTTCGATCATGGCCCTGTTCTGCGAGGCAGCAACGACCGCCCTGTGAAAGGCAAGATCGCGCTCGACGAATGCGGCCTTATCGCCGCCCGTATAATTGCCGCGAGCAACCAGCAAGGCGCGCAACTGGGAAACAACGTCCGGTGAGTGGCGCAGCGCGGCAAGCCGCGCGGCCTCGACCTCCAGCGCAAGCCGGGCCTCGAACTGATCCCTCAATCCAGCGCGACGCGCCATATCCAGGGGGAGACTGACATCCCTGTTAGACCGAACATAGGTCCCGGATCCCTGCCGAGTTTCGAGATAACCCTGCGACACCAGCACCCTCACCGCCTCGCGGATCGTACCGCGGCTGACCGACAGCATGGATGAAAGGGAGGCTTCGTTCGGCAGCTTTTCCCCGACCAGCCAACGTCGGGCGGTGATTTCGTTGCGGATTGCTTCAACGGCGGTATCCGCGAGCGTCATTTTTGTCAGAGCGCGCATGGCTGAATTTTCATCAAATCATCAGATGACTTTATCACTTAGGCAATACTCGATGCCTCGTCAATCAATTTCAGTAGACGAACGATCACCAGCCATGCAGCTTCGCTCTTTCGAAGAAGAGCAGCAAGGCAAGCCCCAGCAAACCGGCAGCGGCCCCGATAAGCGCCGTTCCGGAATAATTGCTGACGGCCGTGCCGATTGCGAAAAGAAGGGCGCTAAGCCCTGCGCTTAGAAAGATATTGACCGAGATCAAGGCGCTGCCCAAACCCGGGCGCTCGGCAATCAGATCCTGCAGATAGGTGATCGGAATACTGATCAGGGCAGCCGCCCCGATCCCGCTGATGAGGGTCAGCGCATAGACATGCCAGGGCGCCGACGCCAATCCGAGCAGGACCAGATAGATGATATAGATCACGGTACCGATCGCCAGCGCCACGACGTGGCTCATAATCCGCTGCGCACGTCCCCAAACGACGATGAAGATGATTTCGAGAAGGGCGACTATCCCAACCAAAATGCCGATGTCCGCCACGGTTCCGTGTGCCGCACCGGTGACAATAAGTGGCAGGATGGCGCCGTTGACATGCAGCGTGCTGCTGATCAGCGCGACGGCGATAAGGCGCAGAAAGACCGGCGGCGAAATGACCTCGCCAAGCGCGGCAAGATAGGAAAGGTGATGTGCCGCCGCCTTGTCTATGCCATCCTGGCGCGGCAGGAAAATCGCGATCAATCCAAAACAGGCGACGCAGGCGAGACCTGCGAACAGATAGGCCGGAAGCATGCTCGCCGAATTGGCAAGCAATGCTCCGGTTATGCCGGGAACCAGTACCCAGGAAAGGGAGATCATCGCCCGCACGCCCGAATTGACCGTGGCGATATCGTTGCGCTCCATTCCCCTCGTCGCAACGCGGACATTGGCAAAGAGCAGCGAGTTGAGCGAGCCATAGATCGGCAGGAAGAACAAGGCGCTGAGCACGAAAGTCGCCTGCGCCGGCACGATATAGACGGCGCCATAGCCCAGCACGCCGAAAGTGGCGACCGTCAGCATCATCATTTTATATTGGCCGAGCCTGTCCGCCAGATTTCCAAGTAGAATACTGACGACGACATTCACCGCCGCCGCGCAGAAGATCAGCGTCGAATAGAGCCCGTTGCTGAGGCCGAGCTCGCGGATGCCGACGACCGATTGATAGGGCGACGTCGCGGCGCCGGCAAAACCAAAGGCAAAAATGGCAAGCATGCTCACCCGTATGGTCGGGTCGCGAAAAACGTCGGGAAGAAGGCGGGTCATTAGCGGGATCGAGGATGTTGCAAATCACGCCTTCATCCGAGGCGCTGGATATCCATCCGTCAAAGCTGATCGAGACGCAAATGGTTGCATTGCGCTTGCACCCTTCCGACGTGGATTGTCCACATTATTCATCATATCAATCGGGACAACTGGGCGTTCAGCCAGGCATCGCTCGCGAATAGGCGGCCAGAATGAAGCGTTCGGCCTGGAACAGGTATTTCTCCAGTGCGTCGGCGGCGCTCGCCGGAGCCCCCTCCTCCAGATGCGCAAGAATGGTCGCGTTCTGGCCGACATAGGGAGCGTGCAGATATTCGGGATCGCGGATCAGCCCAAAGACGAGGCGCAGCTCCAGCGAGATCTGCGCATAGAAGGCCGAAAGCCTGGGACTGTCGGCAAGCTCGACAATCGCGGCATGAAAGGCGATATCGGCGCTGCCGACCTCCAGCCATTCGCCACGCTGACGATGCTGGACGGCGGCATCGATGGCGGCACGCATCTTGTCGACGCTTGGGTGGCGGTGATGTGCATTGGCGAGTGCCGAGCACTCGATCAGACGACGAATCTGGAAGATATCCATGATCGTCGAAATGCTCGGCGTGGAAACGAAGACGCCGCGATTGGCCTCGTGGCGCAGCACGCCCTCTTTCGTCAGCAGCCGGAAAACCTCGCGCAGCGTATTGCGCGAGACCTGCAACTCCTCGCAAAGAGCCGCCTCCGATAAATGGCTGCCGGGTGAGAGCGTGCCGCTGATCACGCGCTCTCGGATGCGGGCGGCGGTCAGTTCTGCAACGGTCTGCCCTGCTTCCGCGACGACTGCCGGCTCGATGCTGGCAAGATTTGTCTGCTTCATTCGCTCTCCCGGCATCTGCGCCCAATCGTCTCCAACGTCCGCCTATATCAGCCACTTGCCGGAAAGCGGGTTGCTATTCTGTGCTCGTCTGAGGCTGTCGGCCTGTTTCAACGGCAAGTCCCTCGGGCGATTTTGCGCAGATTTGTCCTCATTTTGATTGCCAATATGAAAATTGTTGAACAATATAGACCAGATTGTCGTTTGATGCTATCTCAAGCTCTAACAAATATAATGGGAACGCAGATACAGATGTTCATGAGACGCCTGTTTCTTAGAAAAACATCGCCTGCTTTTGCCAGGCTGCAACGAGTGTCGGCATGAGTATGCTGCGGTCCGATTTTGGTAGCGATCCCAGCGAATGCGTTTGCATCATCGATGCAAAGAGCAATATGGCCATCATCCCGGATGCCATGAACGACGTGCCCAATACCGAGGTAAGCGCATGACCAAGGCCGCAAGCGACAATAAACCGCTTCTGTCCGTAGCGGATCTGACTGTGCGGTTCGGCGAAAACCGCGTGGTAGAAGAGCTTTCATTTTCGGTCGAGCCAGGCAGAACGCTCGCAGTCGTCGGCGAATCCGGCTCCGGCAAATCGGTGACCTCGCTTTCGGTCATGCGCCTTGCCGACATGATGGGCGCGCGCTTCGAGACGGGCAGCATCCTCTTCAATGGCAAGGACCTGCTCAAGCTCTCGCAGAAGGACATGCGCGCAGTTCGCGGCAAGGAGATCGCCATGATCTTCCAGGAGCCGATGACCTCGCTCAATCCCGTCTTCACCATCGGTGACCAGATCTGCGAGGTCCTTCTTCTTCATGAGAAACTCGGCAAATCCGCCGCCATGGCAGAAGCCCGTCGCCTTCTGGAGATGGTACGCCTGCCGGATGCGGCCGCCCTTTTGAACCGCTATCCACATCAGCTTTCCGGCGGCATGCGCCAGCGCGTCATGATCGCCATGGCGC
Organism: Rhizobium tropici CIAT 899; assembly: GCF_000330885.1. Classification (NCBI taxonomy): domain Bacteria; kingdom Pseudomonadati; phylum Pseudomonadota; class Alphaproteobacteria; order Hyphomicrobiales; family Rhizobiaceae; genus Martinezella; species Martinezella tropici. Next base: position 812,514 of record NC_020062.1, on the reverse strand, counting down.
TTGCCTGCCGTCCGAAGCTCTTGATCGCAGACGAGCCGACGACGGCGCTCGACGTGACGATCCAGGCGCAGATTCTCAACATCATGCGTGATCTGCAGAAGGATCTCGGCATGGGTATGATCTTCATCACCCACGACATGGGCGTGGTTGCCGAGATGGCTGATGATGTCGTGGTCATGTGGAAGGGCAAGAAGGTCGAGGAAGGCCCGGTTCGCAAGATATTCGCCAATCCGCAGCACCCTTATACGAAGGCGCTCCTCGCCGCAGTCCCCAAACTTGGCAGCATGACCGGCCAGGATTTTCCGAAACGCATGCCGCTGACCGTGCTCGATGGCGGCGAGCCCAAAATCGTCGGCGAGGAGCGTGTACAGAACACCGCCCGCTACGACCAGCAGCCGCTCCTGTCGGTGCGCGATCTCTTCGTGCGCTTCGATATCAAGAAGAACATATTCGGCCAGGTCACGCATCGCTGCAGCGCCGTCCAGAAGGTCGCTTTCGATATTCATCCCGGCGAGACGCTGGCCCTCGTCGGCGAATCCGGCTCCGGCAAATCGACGATCGGCCGCACGATCCAGCAATTGCAGAAGGCACGTTCGGGCGAAATCACCTTCAATGGCAAGAGCTTTGCCGCCATGTCGCAGCTCGAACGCTTCCGGCTTCGCCGCGACGTGCAGTATATCTTCCAGGATCCCTTCGCCTCGCTCGACCCGCGCAAGACTGTGGGATTCTCCATTGCCGAACCGATCAATACCCACGGCATCATTTCCGGATCGAAAGAGGTGCGCCGCAGGGTGGATGAGCTTCTGGAGCGCGTCGGCCTGACATCTGCCCATGCCGATCGCTATCCGCACGAATTCTCCGGCGGCCAGCGTCAGCGCGTCTGCATCGCCCGCGCGCTCGCATCCAATCCGAAACTCATCATCGCTGACGAGGCGCTTTCCGCTCTGGATGTGTCGATCCAGGCGCAGATCATCAACCTATTGATGGATCTCCAGGCCGAACGGGGGCTCGCCTATCTGTTCATCAGCCATGACATGGCCGTAGTGGAAAAGATCAGCCACCGCGTCGCCGTGCTCTATCTCGGCCAGATCATGGAGATCGGCAGTCGCCGCCAGGTCTTCGAAACGCCGATGCACGCCTATACGCAGCGCCTGATCTCGGCCGTGCCGATCGCCGATCCGACACAGGAGCGCCGAACTGCCCTGCTGGAAGGTGAGATCCCCAATCCCGTCCGCCGCGTCGGCGACGAACCGCCGATCCTGGCTCACGAGGAAATCACTTCAGGCCATTTCATCGCCAAGAGCGCCTAAACGACAGCAAACCGTAATATCGATCTGAAGAGGAAACAGGTTCAATGAAAAGAATGAAATGGGGATTGAAGACCGCTCTGACCGCACTCGTCATGTCGAGCGTCGCCATCACCGCCTCGCCGGCGCTGGCCGCGGGCAAGCTGACGGTATCATCGTCGCAAGATCCGGGCAGCTGGGATCCGATCGACACCTTCCTGGTGGCATGGGCTGCCGTTTCGACCAACATCTTCGATGGCCTCACCTATCGTGGCCCCGATCTCAAGCTGGTTCCGGGCCTTGCCGAATTCTGGGAAGAGCTGGATCAGGGCAAGCGCATCCGCTTCAAGCTGCGTCATAACGTGAAGTTCCATGACGGCGAGCCCTTCAATGCCGAAGCAGTGAAATTCACCTTCGACCGCCTGCTCGGCGAACAAGGTGCCAAGGGACCGCAGCGCTCGAACTACACCGCGATCGAAAGCATCGACATCATCGACGACTACACGATCGACATGAAGCTGAAGACGCCTGACCCCGTGCTCCTGACGAAGCTTGCCGGCTATGGCGCGATGATCGTTCCGCCGAAATACATCAAGGAAAAGGGCGAGGATTATTTCAACCTCAACCCGGTCGGTACCGGCGCCTTCAAGTTCGTCTCCTATACGCCGAAGGTGAACATCAAGCTCGAAGCCAATCCGGATTATTGGGGCGGCGCACCGAAACTTTCCGAGCTTGAATACCGCTTCATCAGCGAGCCGGCGACGGCCGTTGCCGAGCTTCAGGCCGGCCGCGTCGATATCGTCATCCCGCCGACCATTCCGATCGGCATGCTGCCGGTCATCCAGGGCGATTCCAAGCTGGAAATCGCCAGTGTTCCCGGCCCGACCGTCGATGCGCTGCGCTTCAACACCCGCGACGGCATCACGACCGATCCGCGCGTGCGCAAGGCGATCATCATGGCCGTCGACCGCGACACGATCGTCAAGTCGATCCTCGCTGGACAGGGAACCGAAATCGTCAGCTTCCAGAACTCCCTGTCCTTCGGCTACGATCCCGACCTGAAGCCGCTTCCCTATGATCCGGCAGGCGCCAAGAAGCTGCTTGCCGAGGCCGGCGTGAAGCCGGGCGCGGCATTGCAGATCGACATTCGTGGCAACGACGCGACGATGAACGAGGTGGCGCAGGTCGTGGCAAGCTATCTGCAGATGGTCGGCCTCACCGCCACCATCAAGCCGTATGAAACCAACGTTCTGCTGAACGACATCATCCCGCAGGGCAAGACCGGCGCGATGTTCCAGCAGAAATGGGGCGGCTGGACCTTCGACTACGACAACACCGCTTATTCGATGTACCACTCCGGCGAAAAGTGGAATCCGTACGAAAAGGATACGACGCTGGACAAGCTGTTGGAATCGCAGCGCCCGCTCACCGAGCGCGCCGAGCGCGAAAAGGTGCTGAAGGACATTGGCAAGTATGTCGCCGAGAAGGCGCTCGAACTGCCGCTCTACAATAGCAACGCGATCTACGGCGTCAGCAAGCGGGTCAAGGGCTTCGTGCCCGCTCCCGATACCCGCATCAAGCTGAACGAAGTCTCCGTCGACTAAACATCCAGAAGGACGCCGTCGGCTCGGTCGGCGGCGTCCCCAGAAAGCTCTTAGGGTAAGAACGTGGCCGGTTTTCTCATCAAGCGATTGCTGCAGGCGATTTTCGTCGTGATCGCCATCACTCTTCTCGTCTCATTCGCCATCCGCCTCACCGGCGACCCTGCAGTGATGATGTTTCAGGGTGGCGGCAGCATGACGGAAGAGGATCTTGCCCGAATCCGCACAGCCCTCGGCACGGATCAGCCCTTCCTCGTGCAGTATTTCAGCTTCCTAAAGGGACTGCTGACACTTAATTTCGGCCGCAGCTTCACCGGCGGCACGCCGGTTTCCCAGCTGATTGCCAACGCCCTGCCCGCGACGCTGCTGCTTGCCTTCATCTCCATGGTGGTCTCGATTGCGCTCTCCATCCCGCTCGGGATCAAGGCTGCGACGGCGCGCGGCAAGACGGCAGACCAGATCATTCGCGTTCTCTCGCTGCTCGGCCTTTCCTTCCCAAATTTCTGGCTGGCGCTGATGATGGTGCTGTTGTTTTCCATCACGCTCGGCTGGCTGCCCCCGAGCGGCATGGTCGGGATTTCGAGCTACGTCATGCCGGCGGTGACGATGGGCGTCATCCTGACGGCAACGAATGTGCGCCTGGTGCGCACTGCCATGCTGGAAACGCTGCAGTCGCAATATATCATGGTCGCTCGCGCCAAGGGCCTCAGCGAAAGCAAGGTGCTCTACAAGCACGCGCTGCGCAATTGCGCGATACCGCTCATCACCTATTTCGGCATCCAGTTCGGCGGCCTGCTCGGCGGCATCGTCGTCATCGAGCGTGTCTTCAACTGGCCTGGCCTCGGCACCCTGGCATTCGACGCCGTCGGCGCCCGCGACTACCCGGTCTTGCAGGGCGTGATCACCGTGCTGGCGCTGTTCATCGTCGGCGTCAACCTCCTCGTCGACATCGCCTACGGCCTCGTCGATCCTCGTATCCGCACGGAGTAAGCCGATGGCCGCCACGATTTCACGCCGTTCGCGTTTCCTGAGCTTCGAGTTCATATTCGGTACGTTGCTCACGGTCGTCATCTGCCTTGCTGTTCTGCTCTCAGACGTCCTCTTTCCCGGCGGGGCCGAAAAGATCGACCTGATGGCCAGGCTTGCCAGACCCTTTGTCAGCCTCGCCCATCCCTTCGGCACCGATCCGCTCGGACGCGACGTGCTTGCCCGCGTCGTTGCGGGCGGCAAGATATCGCTGACGGTCGGCCTTATTTCCGTGATCGGCGGCGTTGTTTTCGGCGTGCTTGTGGGGCTTGCCGCGGGCTATTATCGCGGCATCTGGGATATGATCCTCATGCGCTTTGCCGATATCCAGCTCGCCATGCCTTTCATCCTGCTGGCGATCACGTTTATCGCCATCGTCGGCGGCAGCCTGACCAACACCATCATCCTGCTGATCGTCTCGCAATGGGTGCAGTATGCCCGCCTCGTGCGCGGCTCGGTGCTGAGCCTGCGCGAGCGGGAATTCATCCTCTCGGCACGCGCCATCGGCGTCAAAGACTGGCGTATCATCTTCCAGCATCTGCTGCCGAACCTTGTCGGGCCGGTGATCGTGCTGATGACGCTGAACATCGCCAACAACATCCTACTGGAAAGCAGCCTGACCTTCCTTGGCATGGGTGTCGACCCGACAATTCCGAGTTGGGGCGGCATGTTGGCCGATGGCCGCACCTATCTGCAGACGGCATGGTGGGTCAGCCTCTTCCCCGGTCTCGCGATCCTTTTGACCGTGCTCGGTCTCAATCTCCTGGGCGACTGGCTGCGCGACAGCCTCGACCCGACTGGCAGAACGACAAGGTGACATCATGACTGTGATTTTCGAAAGAAGCTTTGAGCGCACGCTCGCACGGCTCGTCGCCGATGCCACGAACGGCCAGAATTTCGAGGCCTGGACCTTCGATGACAGGGAAAGCCGCCAGCAGGCCGAGCGCACGCTCAAGGAAAAGGGCGTAAGGGCGCGTATTCGGAACGCCTACAAGCCGCTGGTGAACGCCTTCATCGAAGAGATCGATCTGCAGGATGTGGAGGCGATCGAAGTCCGCTATCCCGTCCATCCCAATGCACCGGAAAACCGCTTCAGGCTGGAAGCCTATCCGCTTGCCGCCATGGTCGGAAATCGCCCGATCACCTTCGTCGCAAGAGCCGACAGCGACTTTGACTATGACGTTCTTTTGAAGAGCGTTGCAGGCAGCGAGCGCCGGCTGAAGGTGCTGGCGCCCAATCGCGTCCATATTGATGCCGCCGGCGAAACGAGCGTCTCCCCGACCGGCTGGCTCATGAGGAACGGCAATGCGACGGGCGAACGGCTCGCCACGGACTATGAGCAGCTCTTCGAGGAGACCATCAACGCGGTCACGCACTTCGACTGGGGCGCAACCGAACCCTATTTCCAGGAACTGAACATTCGCGTTGCCCTGCCGGCGTTGGATGAGGCCTTGCCTATCGGCGACGAAGTCATGAGCCTTCGCGAGGCGCTGCACGAGGACTTCTATTTTTCGCTGCTCGAATTCTTCCAGAAAAAGTCAGGCCGCCCGCTCGGCGACCGCGGTTTGAAGCCGGGGCAGATCGTTCCGCAGATTCTGCCCTCCTCCGGCGATATTTTCGTCCGAGTGGAAACGCAGCCGCTGACGTCTCGCTATTGGGATGGAGCCGAACAGCAGATCGAGACAGCAACGGAACCTGTGGCCGTACAGCAGATCGAGGCCGAGCTTGACAAGATTGGCGGCGAAGCGTTTGAGGCCCTTACTCGCTCCGGCCGCACCGTCAGAGCCCGCTATATCAAGGGCCGCGATGCAGCCGTGATGATCAGCGGCGGACAGCACGCCAACGAGACAACCGGCGGCGCGGGAGCTCTGCGTGCCGCGCGTCGGCTTGCCAAGCTCGAAGGCGCGCATTTCACTATTTCGCCCCTCGAAAATCCCGACGGTTACGCCCTTCATCAGCGCCTGCGCCAGGACAGCCCGCGGCACATGTATCATGCCGCCCGCTATACCGCGCTCGGCGACGATCTCGAATATCGGAGCGAAGAGACCGCCGGCCCCTACCTCTTTGAAAAGAAAATCCGCTTCCAGGCGGAAAGTCTGAGCGGCGCGCGGCTGCACGTCAATCTCCACGGCTACCCCACCCATGAATGGACGCGCCCGCTCTCCGGCTACGTTCCCCGCAATTTCGCCATGTGGACACTGCCCAAAGGCTTTTTCCTGATTGCTCGCTATCATTCCGGCTGGGCCGCTCAGGCGGAGCAGCTTCTCGACAAGGTCACCCGGCACCTCGGCGCCACACCGGGTCTGCTGGATTACAACGACCGCCAGATCGCACTCTATGAAATACACGCCGGCGAAACAGGCTTCCGCATCATCAACGGCTTCCCCTGCCTCGCCAGTATCGACGATCGCCATACGGTGCCTATGACCTTGATCACCGAATATCCAGACGAGACCATTTATGGCGACGCATTCATCGCCGGCCATACCGCGCAGATGGAAACAGTGCTTTCCGCCTATAGCGCCTGGCAGGAAATCATGGCTTCGAGCTAGGCCGTACGCGTCGAACCGAGCATATCGAGAAGCGCGGTCATGGCGCTCGTCGTATAGGCGTCCGATCGGCGTACGAAGAGCGTATCCACCAGCGACCGTTCCGGCGAGAGCTCGTGGATTGCAACCCTGTCCTCCCGGACAGCAGCAGCGACGACGCCTCTCGGCAGAAGAGTGATGCCGACGCCGGCCGACACGCAGCTTATGATCGTGTCGAGAGAACCGAATTCCAGCGGCTTCGACGTGACGATACCCATATCGGCAAGAAGCGACTCCAGCCGCTGCCGATAAGAACATCCGATCTGGAAGACGATAGTCTTCAGATCGACAATGCCGGCCAGATCTTCCACTCTACGAATGGCAGGTGTTGTAACGAGGACAAGCTCTTCCTGAAAGATCACCTCATGATCGAGATCGGGGTGGTTGACGGGACCCGCCACGAAGGCACCCTCGACCCGGCATGAAACGACATCGTCGATCAGCCGGCGGGTCGTACCTGTTGTCACGACAAGACGTACCTGTGGATAGGTCTTGGCGAATTGGCCGAGAAGCGGCGACAATCGCAGCGCCGTGGTTGTTTCCAGGCTGCCGAGTGAAAGCGTCCCGCCCGGCTCACCATCATCCTTGGCGGCGGTGCGGGCATCGGCCAGAAGCCTGGTGATGCGACCGACAAATGGCAGAATTCGTTGTCCCGCCGGCGTGGTCGATACGCCCCTTGCATGCCGCTGGAACAGGCTGACGCCCAGCTCCTCTTCCAGCGCCCGGATGCGCGCCGTCACATTCGATTGAACCGTGTGCAGCTCCTGTGCCGCCCGGTTCATGCTGCCGTGCCGCGATACCGCTTCGAAAACCCTGAGATCGGATACGTCCATCTTTGCCTTATCTCCAATTGAGATAACTGCTCTCATAATAATTCAGTTTTTATGATATAACGCGCGGCGTATTCTCTCAAGCACAGATCGCTGAGAGAGTTCCCATGACCGACACTACCGCGCATGAAACCGACCGGAACCATCAGAATGCCCGGATGGCATGGCGTGCCATCCTGTCGGCATTCTGTGCTTGCCTGATCGGCATCGGCCTTGCGCGCTTCGCCTATACGCCGCTTCTGCCTGCCATCGTCGATGCCCACTGGTTCGAAGCCTCGGCTGCCGCCTATCTCGGCGCCGCAAATCTTTCCGGTTATCTGGTCGGCGCATTGCTCGGGCGGACGATCGCCGCGCGTGCCTCCACTGTCCTGACGCTCAGGATCATGATGCTTGCCGCAACGGCAGCCTTCTTTGCCTGCGCCTTTCCTGTCAGCTTTCTATGGTTCTTCGCATGGCGTTTCGCAGCCGGCCTTGCCGGTGGCGCCCTGATGGTACTCGCGGCGCCGACCGTCCTGCCGCTGATCGCACCGTCTCGCCGAGGGCTTGCCAGCGGTATAATCTTCATGGGCATCGGTGCTGGCGTCGCACTATCGGGCACATTGGTTCCCCTGCTGCTGCAACAGGGGCTGCGCGAAACATGGCTTGGCCTCGGCGCCCTATCGCTGCTGCTCACGATCATTGCCTGGTCCGGATGGCCGCGCGATGTCGTCGGCCACACCGCCACAAGCCATAATGCCACGCATGTCCCGAAACGCTGGACGCTGCGTGCGCTCTACATCGAATATGCACTGAATGCCGCCGGCTGGGTTCCGCACATGATCTTCCTCGTGGATTTCGTTGCCCGCGGATTGGGAGAGGGCTTGCAGGTCGGCGCGGAATACTGGGTGCTGTTTGGCCTCGGCGCCACCATCGGCCCGATTCTCGCCGGCCATCTCGCGGATCGCACGGATTTCGCCGCAGCACTGCGGTTCGCCTTTCTTCTCGAGGCAGTCGCGGTCGCCATTCCCGCCTCTGGCCTCGGGCAGGCGTGGCTTATTGCCTCGAGCCTGATCGTCGGCGCCTTCGTAACCGGCACGGTTCCCCTAATGCTCGGAAGGATCGCAGAACTGCTTCCACACCATCCGGCACAACAGAAAGTCGCCTGGAGCCTGGCAACCGTATTCTTCGCCCTGTTTCAGGCGGCAGCCGCCTACGGACTTTCCTTCGTCTTTGCCCGAACCGGCGGAAACTACGGCGTGCTCTTCTTTGTCGGAGCCGGTGCAATGGTTCTCGCTTTGGCGATCGACCTCTCTGTCGCGGTGTTTATCCGCACTCCGCAGAAACACGCCCAGGATCATGATTCATAACAGCAGGAGAATTGGACATGACAGAACACTTGACCGAGATTACCGGCCGCGAAAACATGTTGGGCGATGGCGGCGCCCTTGATGCGCTCATCGGCTTTTATCGCGCCTTCAATGCCGGCGACCTGGAAGCACTCGCTGCCAACTGGGCCGATGGCGACAAGCCAAGCATGGACAATCCGATCGGAGGCATTCGGCGCGGATGGCCGTCGATCCGCGAGGGCTATGCGAAGCTGTTTGGTGGAAAGGCGAAAGTCCAGGTCGCATTCCACGATTTTAGCAGCCAGGGCGGCGATGACTGGCACCTGTTCGTCGGGCGTGAGAGGGGACGTTGCGTCACGGCCGACAGGAGTATCGAGCTTCGCATTCGCACGACACGCTGGTTCACCCGGATCGACGGCGTCTGGCGTCAGCTTCACCATCACGGCTCCATTGAGGAACCTGCCCTGCTTGCTGCCTATCAGGAGATCATCTTCGGCGCACCATTGGAGCGACCGGCGTAGATGTTGTCACGAGACTTTGGCCCTCGGCGCGCTACCTTGCCCACATGGCGCCAAAGTTTCACGCGAGTTGGGATTCATGAGGCATTTTCTGCTGTTGCTCGCCAGCCTGTCTATTATTTGTCTGGGGTCATTTGCGCCGCCGGCACATGCCGAGGGATTCGTTCGCGCCGATCATCAGCAGATCGTCGACGGCAAGGGCAATCCGCTGATCCTGCGCGGTCTCGGCCTCGGCGGCTGGATGGTGCAGGAAGGCTACATGATGGGGCTTGCCAATCTGAAGGCGCAGCACATCATTCGCCGCCGCATTTCCGAAATCATCGGCGAGAAAAGGACCGAGCAATTCTATCGATCCTGGCTCGATAATGCCGTGACGAAAACCGATATCGACGCAATGGCCAAATGGGGCTTCAACAGCGTGCGCCTGCCGATGCACTGGCGGCTCTTCATCAAAGGCAACAGCACGTCAAAAAGCATTGTCTGGAACGAAGAGGGCTTTCGGCGGGTCGATGCACTGATCCGCTGGCTGAGAGCCAACGACATGTATTTGATCCTCGATCTACATGCGGCACCCGGCGGCCAGGGTCACGACATCGCCATTTCCGACCGCGATCCGGACAAGTCCTCGCTCTGGCACAGCGATGAGAACCAGGCAATAATGATCGCGCTGTGGAGCGAGATCGCCCGTCGCTATAGGGACGAGCCGACAATCGCGGGTTACGACCTGCTCAACGAGCCGAACTGGGGCTTTCAGGACAAAAAAGACAAAGGCGGCTGCCGCGAGACCGAAAACCGGCCACTGCGTGACATCTATCAGCGCACCATCCGCGCCATCCGCGCGATCGACACCAACCACATGCTTATTATTGAGGGCAATTGCTGGGGCAACAATTATGCCGGCGTGCTGCCGATCGATGACCGCAACACGACGCTCAGCTTCCACAAATACTGGACGCCGACGACGCAGGAATCGATCGAACCCTTCCTGAAGCTGCGCGAACAATATGACATGCCGCTCTGGAACGGTGAATCCGGCGAGAACAACAATGACTGGTATGCCCGCGCAGTGGCCTTGCAGGAGAAGAACGGTATCGGCTGGTCCTGGTGGCCGCTGAAGAAGATCGGCGCCGGCAATCCGCTGGAGATCAAGACGAATGCCAATTATCGCCTCCTGACCGCATATCTCCGCGGCGAGGGCAAGAAACCTTCCGCCAGGAGTGCCTTTTCCGGATTGATGCAGCTTGCGGCCGACAGCCGCCATGGCAGAAACCTCCACCATCAAGACGTGATCGACGCTTTGATGGGGCCGTCGCGTAAGTCAGGCAAGGCCGAATAGGATCAATGCCATTCTTTCGCGCGAGGGGCTCCAGGTCTCCTGTATGCAGCTATCCCATCGCATGTCTTATGGTCTTCGAGAGACGCAAAAGGAACCGAGGCCTCGATGAGGCAACGAGCTTCCATGACAGAATAGTCCTTGCCATATCCCTGGGCAGAACACCGACGGAAAGAAACCATCCGGCCAGCATCAGCCGGCGCTTTCGCGACGCATTCATCTTGAGACTGGCAGCCGCGCCGGCCGCGGCTAGGGAGAGTCTGGAATCATTCGCGACGGGATGCTGGTCCCTGTCGATGCAAAGCGATGCCAGACGCTCTTCCAGATGGACGGGATCGTGGAGGCCGGCATCGTCACGCATGTTCAGTCCGATCTCGCTTGCCTGATCCGACAGGGCCTCCAGCCGGCGGAAATCATGTTTTATCCGCCAGCGCGCGCGCTGTCCGAGCTTTTCGGCGAAGACAGAATGATTTGCACCATGAATACGATAGGCGCCGAGGCAATCTTCGATGGATGTTACCTCACCATGAAGCGGCGCAACCGTGGCAAGATATCCATCCGCTCCCTGCCGAAACTCCGGCTCGGGCACCGGCATGACCTTGTCCAGCACCGAACGCTTGAATGCCAAACCGCTGGTGACCGTCGTCTGATAGCGGCCTTTCCGCAGCAGCTCCGGAGTGACGTCGCCGGAATCGAAGGGCAATTCGACAGGCGGGAATACATCCTTCACCTGCATTTGCTCATCAACGATATGCAGTCTGAACTGCACCTGTGCTGTCCTGTCCTCCCAGGCTTCGACAACTTCCGATACTGCATTCGGATAGAGATAATCATCCGCATCGAGAAACAGCACGATCTCGCCGTGGCTGGATGCGAAGCCTGTGTTGAATGCGGCAGCATGTCCACCGTTCATCTCACGCAGACATGTCTTTATTCGAGAGCCATAGGAGGCGATAACATCAGCCGTCGCATCGGTCGATGCATCATCGACGACGATGACTTCAGCTTCATCGTAATCCTGTTCCAACGCGCTATCGATACTGCGCCTCAGAAAATGTGCGTAGTTATAGTTCGCAATGACGATAGAGACGGGAACGCGGTCTTGGATGGAATGCATCGCATTGAACCTCGCAGATCTGCTTTGGTTACGGCGAACCCTCTCATTCAGGTCCTTATGGATGAGCGCGCTGCATACGGGGATATGCGGTGATGCAGGCTGATGCCTCACGAACATATCAAGCAACGGCTATTGGATCATGCCGATCCATCTTGCCGTTCCAAGCCTCACCAGTTTTATGGCTTTTGAATGACCGCACACATGATGGAAATTTCATCGATCCACTCATGCGATAGAGACCGAAGCGCCAACTATGCCTATCGCGATCCGAGTATTCTTTCCTGTCCGTGAGACGGCATCTGCAACATAGATGCTGCTGGATGCTGCGTCTCACCTCAACTGACGCATAATCCTCCATGCAGAAGGAAGACAAAATGAAGCCCGCGCGAGGCGGGCTTCTTCAGCTTTATTCTGCCGCGCTGGCGGCCTTCGTCCTGCGAGTGCGCTTCGGCTTTGCCGCTTCTGCGGCAGCCGGTGCGGGAGCTGCCGCAGCAGCCTTTGCCCGGGGAGCTCTCGTCGACGCCTTGGCGGCAGCAGGCTTGGCGGCGGCCGGTTTTGCCGCTGCGGGCTTTGCCTTGGCTTTCGCTTTGGACGTTGTTGCCTTGCCTCCCGTCTTTGCCGCGTTCAGAAGTGCGACACGACGCTGGCGGTTCTGCTCGAGAGCCTGCTGGAAACCAACATCGTGTTCCGCATGATAGGCGAGATCATCGAGAAACTCAGCCACGTCCTTGATGGTATCGACGACGACATAGCTCAAGCCGCGGCCGGCATTGATCGAGTCACGACCGACCGTTACACCATATCCGCCTGGAACGCGCTGGAACCAGGTGGAGCGCCACTTCCTGAAACCAGCCGCGTCGCGCTCGTACTCCTCCAGATATGCCTTCTGCTCCGCTACTCTTGCACGAAATGTATCAACCACGTTCCGCGCACCAGCCTTCGGCTTGTCAGCCTTTTTGGAAGTCCATTTCTCAAGAAAGTTTGCCATTGATCCGATCTCTTCAGGTTAGCGTTCCTTGTCACGCCGCCATCGCTTCAAAAAAGCTGACGGAGCTCCTCCACAGGGATGCCCGCATATATGTAAAGGATAGATGTATAATGGCAACATAATCCGTTATTATTGCGGAGCGAATCGCCATTTTGGCCGTCCTATTGCCGCCTTTTCGACCCCGAAGCGCAAATTTCTTATCTTTTCCTTCGCTAGGACAGGCCGCTCTCGTTCCGATCTGGAACTTCGACACCCTCGTGCTGCTGCGCATACTCGCTTCGAAGTAACCCGCGACAATATAAAACTTATGGCGTATCGACAATTTATTGATAGCAGCTAGCGCTGACCGCTATTTTGTTGTCCGGCAAATTCATAGGTGTTCATCGATGCGACTACATTCGTCAGGTCGCCATACCGATCGAACAAGAACTTTGTTGCAGCATCTTTATCGAAGCTATCATGTTCATAGGCCGCATCTTCAATGCGGATATGATTGAGCAGGCGATCTGGAAACCATCGACGAAGACGTCATGGACGCGTACCGGCAGCGCCGTCACGCTGCCTCAACGAAGACTATGCGCACGGCTTCAGCGGTCGGCGGGGATCTGCGGGAAGACGCGGCGATAAAGGACCGGACCGCGAAAGGGGGTTCGCCCCTCGTAAACGGAACGCTCTCACGGCCGGTCCCACATTCCCGCAGGCCAGGCCCGCAAGAGGCGGCGCTTTTGCGCGCCCATTGCGGCAATATATTGGCTAAGACTAAAAAACGGCAGCCTAACAAAATTGCTTCCCATCATCACCTCGCGCAGAGATAGTAAACTCAGGAGCCCTCACCGCACATCGCCATCTTTCTACCGGCAAGACACTTCTATGATGACAGCGAAATCAATCCAGCGCTCTTCCATCGAGACGGCACGCCTCCGCTTGCGCCCTACGTCGGCCATCGACGCTACACGCGCATTCGAAATCCAGAGCGACTGGGCCGTGACACGTATGCTGAGCAACGCCTCATACCCTCCGGACGAAAGCGATATCAGAGATTGGTTTTCCAGCCATGGGCGCGAATGGGCCGAAGGCTCCGCCTATCGTTTCGCCATCGAACAAGAGGAAAGAATGATCGGCATCGTCGACGTCGATGGCATTACCGGGAGCGAGGGCAGCCTTGGCTATTGGCTGGAAAGGCAAGCCTGGGGAAAGGGCTATGCCTTCGAGGCAGCGCGAGCACTGATCGGCTTTGCCTTCCAGGTGGTCGGCTTGTCCAGGCTCGAATCCGGTCACGCATCCGACAACCCCGCCTCGGGACGGGTGCTGACCAAACTGGGCTTTAGGCCAGTCGGCAACAGAGAGCTTTCTTCGCGAGCGCGCCGCGAAACCATCGTCCAGTGCTGCTATATGCTTGAGCATTAAGTGCCGCGATCCCATAGAAGACGCAGCGCCGCATCTTCATGCGGCAGTAGTCGTTGGTCGTTTATGACGAATGCCCCTCGACCGGCTTCTGCTCAGGCGATTGTTTTGGCGGAACGTTGCCGTTCTGCTCGGCACGATCGCGATGCAGAGCCGCGCGGGCGAGCAGCATGAAGGTGATCGGCGTCGTCACGGTTATGAAAACACCGATCAGCAGTTCATGAATGACGAGGGACCGCGTCGCGGTCGAAAAGAAGATCATCGATGCGATCATGATCGCGCCGATACCGCCGCTCGTTCCCAATGTCGGCGCGTGAATACGCTCGTAGAATGTTCCAAGCCTCAGAAATCCGATTGCGCCGACGAGCGTCAGGAAGGCGCCGATCACGAGAAGCCCGCCGACGGGGATCGCGGCCCACAGAGGTATGTTTTCAAATGACGCGCTCATTCGATCACCTCCCCGCGCATCAGGAATTTCGCCAAGGCAACCGTTGCGACAAAGCCCAGCATGCCGATGACGAGTGCCGCCTCGAAATAGACGACACGGCCGGTTCCAATGCCGAAAGTCAACAGGAGCAGCATGGCATTCACATACAGCGTATCGAGCGCGATGATGCGATCCTGCGCGCGCGGTCCCCGGAACATGCGAATGGAGGCGATCGCCATCGCCGCCACGATCATCATCTGCGCAATCGTAACGGATATCTGGATGATCGTGGCGCTCATGCAAAAATCTCCATCAGCAGGTTTTCATACCGGTTGGCGACCGTTTGACGCCATTGCGCCTCGTTTTCGAGATCGAGGACATGCAGCAGCACCGTGTTGTCGTTGGAATCATATTCCAGCCACGCAGAGCCCGGTGTACTGGTCAGGATAACCGCAAGCAGCGCCAGCGGGATCTGATCCCGCACCCTGAGCTCAAGAACCACAAAACCCGGCGTCGTCTTGCGCGAGCGCCCTCTCAGGATGATCCAGGCCACTTGTACATTCGATTTCACCACATCGAAAACGACCCGGAAGAAGAGTTTGGGCAGCAGATACCATTTCCGCAGCCGCGGCTTTTCGGGTCGTAGCGATGCCATCCCCCAGGAGGCAAAGACCGCGACGATGATGCCGAGGATAAGCTGACCGAGCGTGAAGCCGCTTAGCAGCAGCCACATCAGGATCAGGCTCAGCGCCAGGAGCGGATAAGGCAGCATCACAGGCCTCCCGTCTTTGCCGGCGCGACCACAGCATTGCGGACCGCATCGACATAGAGATTGGGATCGCTGAGCGTGCGGATGGTCGCATCCATATATTGCATGACGGGGCCGGCCCAGATGGTCAGTGCCAGCGTCAATGCGAGCAGGCCCATGACGGGGAATATCTCGATGACAAGCACACGGGGAACCGTGCCCTCCAGCGAACTCCAGAACGTGCGTATGCCGGCACGCGTCATGGCGATCAAAGCGGCAATGCCGGAGAGAATGACCAGAAGGATCAACGCCCATACCGCAGTGCTCGGCGGAATGCCGATCGCGCCCGTTCCCATCATAGCGGAGAGCATGGCAAACTTGGCGATGAAGCCGGAAAGCGGTGGCAGGCCGGCCAGCAGGATGCCGCAGGCGGCAAAGCAGATGCCGAGCATCGCCATGGTGCCGGGCATTGTCACGCCATCGCCTTCTGCCGGCTCCTTCTCCTCGGCATCGCCATAGGCCTCCATCGTGACCGCGAGAACGCTGGCACCCGCATCCTGTCCGCGCTCCACGAGTTCGATCAGCATGAAGAATGCGCTGATCGTCAGCGTCGAGCTGACGAGATACATCAGCGCGCCGGACGAGATGGAGCCGTCATTGATACCGATCACCATCAGCAGCGTACCGGAAGAAACCAGTACCGAGAAGCCGGCCAGCCGGCCAAGCGCCTGCGACGCCAGCACACCGACCGTTCCGAAGATCAGGGTTGCCATCCCGCCATAGAGAAGCACGGTCGCGCCGAAGCCGGCGGAAGGGCCGGCGCTGAACAGGAGCATGGTCAGCCGCAGGATGACATAGATGCCAAGCTTGCTGAGGATCGCGAATATGCCGGCAACCGGCGCCGACGCCGCGCTATAGGCCGTCGGCAGCCAGAAGCAGAGCGGCCACATGCCGGCCTTGATGAGGAATGCGATGCCGAGCACGCCGGCGCCCGCCTGCATCAACATGCGGCGATCTGCCGACATTTCCGGGATGCGCATGGCAAGATCCGCCATGTTCAACGTTCCCGCCGTGCCGTAGATCAGGCTGACGCCGATAAGGAAGAGCAGCGCGGCTGCGAGATTGACGGCAATGTAATGCATGCCCGCCTTGACCCGGAGCGGCCCGGAGCCATGCAGCAGAAGGCCGTAAGATGCAGCCAGCATGACCTCAAAGAAGACGAAGAGATTGAAGAGATCACCCGTCAGGAACGCACCGTTGACCCCCATCAGCAGCAACTGGAACATGGTGTGGAAATGCGCACCGACCGCATGCCAGCGCGCCAATGAAAATATCAACGCGGCAACGGCAACGATGGATGTCAACAGCAGCATGAGTGCCGACAAGCCATCGAGCACAAGCACGATGCCGAAGGGCGCGCTCCAGTTTCCTAGTAGATACGCACGCTCCTGCCCCGGCGATCCGCCTTCTGCACGGAAGAGCGCAAGTGCAATGCCCACCAGCAACAGCGTTGCAACGAGGCTGATGAGCGCCTTCAGCGTGCGCGAACGCTCATCGATGAATACAAGCAACGCACCTGCGACAAGGGGAACCAGGATCGGGGCGATGATGAGATGATGCCACCAGCCCGTCATTTCCGGTCACTCCTGCCATCGACATGGTCCGTACCTGTCAGGCCGCGCGAGGCAAGCAGCACGACCAGGAACAGAGCCGTCGTGGCAAAGCCGATAACGATCGCAGTCAGCACCAGAGCCTGCGGCACCGGATCTGCCAAGGCGTGCGTTGCCGTGCCATCGCCAAGCAGCGGCGGCACATTCGTCTTCACACCGCCGACGCCGAAGATGAAGAGATTGACCGCATAGGAGAGCAAGGACAGGCCGATGATGACCTGGTAGGTGCGCGGGCGCAGGATCAGCCAGACCCCGCAAGCCGTCATTACACCGATTGCAATGGACAAGATGAGTTCCATCAGTCCCCCTTTGCCTTGTCGGAGTCTAGCGCACGCAGGCGGTTTATACGGATCGACTGGTGCGCAAGCGCGACGAGGATCAGAACAGTGGAGCCGACAACCAACAGGAAAACGCCGAGATCGAAGAGCAGCGCGCTTGCCGCCGGAACCTTGCCGAGCAACGGCACATCGAGATACTGGAAATACGAGGTGAGGAACGGATAGCCGAAGAACCAGGCACCGATACCCGTTGCCGTCGCGATCAGAAGCCCTGCACCCATCCACCGCAGCGGCAGGATGCGAATGCGATCCTCCGCCCAACGCGTACCGCCGGCAAGATATTGCAGCAGGAAGGCGATCGAGAGCGTGAGGCCGGCCGAAAAGCCGCCGCCCGGCGCGTCATGCCCACGCATGAAGATATAGACCGAAAGGGCGATCACGAAGGGGAACATCCACTGCATGATGACGGAGGGCACGAGCAGGTAGTCGCGCACCGTATCGCCGGCCGAACGCTCCGGCCGCTCCTCGTCGAAACGGTTCTGGATCCGCTGCTGTTCCGGCATCTCCATGCTGTCGGGCGCAGGGCGGAAACGACGCAGCAGCGCATAGACGGTCAAGGCGACGACACCGAGGACGGCGATTTCGCCCAAGGTGTCGAAGCCACGGAAATCGACCAGAATGACGTTGACGACATTACGGCCGCCGCCCTTCGAATAGGCATTTTCCAGGAAGTAATTCGCGATGGCGTCAGGCACCGGCATGGTCATGACGGCATAGGAAATGAACATCATGCCGACGCCGCAGATGACGGCGAGCGCCAGATCGCGGAAGCGTCGGAAACGGGCGCGCAAATTCACCGTATCGTCAATCCCTTCTGTCCGCTTCGGCAGCCAGCGCAAGCCCAGAAGGATGAGAACTGTCGTGACGATCTCGACGAGGAGCTGGGTAATCGCAAGATCCGGCGCCGACAGCCAGATGAACGTCATGCAGACGATCAATCCGACCCCGCCCAGCATCACGAGCGCGACAAGCCGGTGATATTTGGCAAAGAAGGCAGTGCCGATCGCCAGGCAAATCCCGATTGCCCAGACGATGGCGAAGACCGGATCGGCGCCTGAAAAGGCAAAATGCTTGGCCTCGAAGCCCGACAGATAGAGCGGCAGCAGGCCAGCCGCAAAGCCTGTTGCCACCACCCAGCGAAGCTGGGGCTGGAGCTTGCGCGTGCCGATCCGCTTTTCGGCTATTCGCGCCCAGTGCCAGGAAACCTCGACCAGCACCCGCTCGAAGATGCGCTGCCCCTTCAGGCGGCGAAAGAGGGGCGGACCGTCGTCACATCGCGAAAAATAATCCTTGAAGGCGAAATAGAACGCCGTGCCACCGACCAATGCGACGATGCTCATCACGAGCGGCAAATTGAAGCCATGCCAGAGCGAGAGGCTGTATTGCGGCGTATCGGCGTTGAGAACGCTGACCACAGCCGCATGCAGGAAGGGCGCCACCGAAAGCGCCGGAACGATGCCGACAACCAGGCATACCACGACCAGAAGCTCGATCGGGAAGCGCATCCAGCGCGGCGGCTCATGCGGCTTGGCGATCGGCAGATCGGTCGGCGCCGGCCCGAAAAACACCGTCTGAATGAAGCGCAGCGAATAGGCGACGCTGAAGGCGCTTGCGAGCGTCGCCACATAGGGAAGCATACGATCGAGGATGGAATCCGCATGGGTTTCGATCGCTTCGGCGAAGAACATTTCCTTGGATAGAAAGCCATTGAGCAGCGGCACGCCGGCCATGGCGGCGCTCGCAACGATCGCAAGCGCCCCGGTGAACGGCATATAGCGGAACAGGCCACTCAGACGGCGCATGTCACGCGTGCCGGTCTCGTGATCGATGATGCCGGCCGCCATGAACAGCGACGCCTTGAAGGTCGCGTGGTTCAGCATGTGGAAGATGGCGGCAACCGTCGCAAGTGGGCTGCCGAGGCTGAGCAAGGTGGTGATGAGGCCGAGATGGCTGATCGTCGAATAGGCCAGCAGCCCTTTGAGATCCTGCTGGAACATCGCGAAATAGGCGCCGAGCAGCAGCGTGATGATGCCGGCGGCCCCGACTATGTAGAACCACTCATTGGTGCCGGAGAGAACCGGCCAGAAGCGTGCAAGCAAGAAGACGCCGGCCTTCACCAGCGTGGCGGAATGCAGATAGGCGGAGACGGGCGTCGGCGCCGCCATCGCATTCGGAAGCCAGAAATGGAAGGGAAACTGCGCGCTCTTCGTTAGCGCGCCGAGCAGGATGAGTATCAGCGCGGGCAGATAGAGCGGATGATTGCGGATGATTTCGCCCGATGCCAGGATATTGTCCAGATCGTAGCTGCCGACGATATGGCCGAGCAGGATCAGCCCGATGAGCAGGCAGAACCCGCCAATCCCGGTGATCGTCAGAGCCATGCGGGCACCATCACGCGCCGCTGCGGTATTGTGCCAATAGCTGATCAGCAGGAAGGAGAAGATGCTGGTCAGCTCCCAGAATATCGAGAGCAGGATGACATTGCCTGACAGCACGATGCCGAGCATCGCGCCCATGAAGGCAAGCAGGAAGGAGAAGAAGCGGGGAACCGGGTCCTCTTCCGACATGTAGTAGCGGGCATAGACGATGACGAGAAAACCGATGGCGGTGATGACGAGCGAAAACAGCCAGGCAAAGCCATCCAATCTGAGGCTGAAATCTAGCCCAAGCTGCGGCAGCCATTCTATGCTATAACGGACGACGCCGCCGTTTTTGACAGCAGGATAGAAGCTTGCGGAAAGCAACAGCGCCAGAAATGTAACGATGCCGGCAATCCAGGCCGGGCCACGCCGCGACTGCGTGCGCAAGAGGCATACGGAAAGAAGACTTCCGATAAACGGCAGAGCCAAAAGTGCTAAAATAAAAATAGGCCCGCTCGTTATCCCAAAACGTTGCTCCTTCGCTTGGCCGGATCATGCCAGTCGGCAAAACCCCTGGAAATCCGCTATATTATGCCCTATATGATAGATATCGCCCAATATGGGCAGCTTGAAACCCTGCGTCAAGGTAAGATGGCGATGATTTTGACACCAGCGCTCTGCCGGGCGGCCCGCGGCTTCCTCGATTGGACGCAGATGGACCTTGCCGACCGTTCGGGCGTATCGCGCAGCACGATCCGCGATTACGAGGGCAATCGCCACAGCCTGCATCGGGCGACGGAAGCGCAACTGCGACTGGCGCTCGAGACCGGAGGCATCACCTTCTTCCGGATCCAGGGGCACGAAATCGGCATCTGTACCAAGGCTCTCGCCACGGAAGGCCAAGCGCCGTCCCATACCGAGAGCTGCGAGATCCTGTCTATCTCCGGCGACAGGGGCCAAATCCTCCCTCCGAAAGCAGACCGATAGGATCGGCGACCGGCACTTGGGGCAGGCAAGGTGTCGGCTGTCGGAAATGCGCTTCAGATCGTCCGACCGGAGGTTGAGGGCGGTTTTCATTCCGCGAGACCAAGCCGCAGCATTCTCAAATCTGTCATATCGTGTCACTAGAAGCACGTGCTGGAAATCGGCGGCCACAGGGCTGCGATTCCCGCCCTCGTCACGTTGCGAAACAGGCCCGCCCATGCACCACAATTCTCCCATTCTCATCGAGGGCGCCACCGTTGTCTTTGGCGACCGCCTGCAATCAGCATCGATACGGATCGAAGAGGGGCGCATTACCGATATCGACGGTGTGCGCGACGGAGCCGCCGTTATCGACGGGCGCGGTCATCTTCTCGGGCCAGCTTTCGTGGATGTCCACGGCGACGCTTTCGAGCGACAGCTCATGCCGCGTCCGGGCACGATGTTGCCTGTCGCGCCGGCGCTGCTCGAAACGGATCGACAGCTTGCTGCCAATGGCATCGCCACAGCCTTCCACGCACTGACCTTGAGTTGGGAGCCGGGGCTGCGTTCCGTCGACAACGGCCGCACGGTGGTTTCCTCCCTCGATATGCTGGCTTCCAGGCTGATGGTCGACAACCGGGTACAATTGCGCTGGGAAACATTTTGTTTTGAGGCGATCGATCTTATTCGCGATGCGTTGTCAGGTCCTCGCCGGCCCTCCATTGCCTTCAACGATCACACATCGATGCTGCTGCTTGATCCCTCGGTCTCGCTGCAGGAACGGCCGTTCGATCTCGACCCGAATTTCCCTGCTCTCGATCCGGGCTCACCGGTTTTCGCGGACAAGATGGCCGAACGGGCGAAGAGGGCAAAGCTGCCTGTCTCAGACATGATCGCCATGGCACGCGCCATGTGGGAGCGCCGGCCGCAAGTGCTGGCGGCCATCAACGAGGTCTCAGCGCTTGGCGAGGCTGCCGGCGCTCCAATGCTTTCACATGACGACAGCCAGATTGAGACGCGTGATTTCTATCGCGCACGCGGTGCACGTCTCTGCGAATTCCCCATGAACCGCCGCGTGGCGCGCGCCGCCCGTGACGCGGGTGATTTTATTGTCTTCGGCGCGCCGAATGCGACGCGAGGCGGCAGTCATCTCGCCTCGATCGGGGCGGCCGACATGATCCGTGAGGGTCTGTGCGATATCCTTGCCTCGGATTATTATTATCCCGCCATGCTGCTCGGACTCGCGCGCCTAAAGGCGGATGGGATGGGATCGCTGCAAGATCTGTGGCCGCTGGTCTCCGGCAATCCCGCACGTGCATCAGGCTTGCATGATCGCGGTACGATCAGGGTCGGCAGCCGAGCCGACCTCATCCTGGTCGAATGGCCCGAGGGCGATGTACCCGTCGTCCGGCGTACCTGGGTCGCCGGCCGCGAGGCCTATCGAGCCATTGCCGCTGGGCACTAGCGACACATCAAAGCACGGCGTCACAGGCCGTATTTTGTGGCCCGGGATGGCCCCATTCATTGAAGAAGGGAGGCTAAACCGACACCGATCATGCAAGTCAGCAATCCCGCGCAGATGAAGAAAAGCACCAGAGGCGTATATCTGGACATGCGGCCTCCTTTCGACATGACTCCAGGGATCGTCGTACAATGAAATTCGCCCTTTCTGGGCACGACACGAAGCACCGCGCTGCGCGCTCGCGAGGACCCAGCAAAGCTTGTCACCTAAGTCTACGCAGGTGTGGGCCGCTGGTTCCGAAAAATATCGAGGCATTCACGCAAATGGATCCCGGCCGAAAGCTTGCCCACGGCCGGAGACCTCGAATTATCTGAGCCGCTATTGCTTATGGAGGCGCTGTGCGGAGCACCGGTAAGGCAGCGCCAAACGCGGATCTCTCCCATAAAAAGAGACGCTATATCCATCAAAACATCGGCAGCGGTTGCTCCCACCGATTGCGGAAAATCGCGATCTGTTTCCTGATCCAAGATCAATCGAAAGAGACCGCATTGCGCAAAGTTTGAGTTGACCGTTCTCGATGGTGAGGCGACACTTGCCACCTGGAGCGAGGCAGGAGGAATAATGATGCACGAGCCAGATCGCTGGCGCCAAATGGCAAGCGCGCCGAAAGACGGCAGCAGAATTCTCGTTACGATTCGCCCCTCCGAGCAGGGGCCTGCAGAAGTCGACCTTGCCTATTGGTCGAGTGGGGACCGCTTCGGGTCGGAAGGCTGGCGCGCTTCCGATTCTGCGCCGGGGTGCATCATCGAATATGCCGAGCCGGAATTGAAGTGCTGGATGCCACTTCCCTCGGCCAATCTCAATCGGACCTCGATGCCCTCCCCCTGGGAAGGCGACGACGCTGAGCAGCTCGACGGAGCAGGAATTTAACAGCTCCAGCCGGCAATCGCAGCGTTCGATAATAAAAGCGGTATCTCTATGGGTGCAGGGCGCCATCGGATGCACAATTCAGCTCGCGCCATGGTCCTCCTGGCGATTCTGCCGATCGGCTTGTCGGGACTTGCAGGCGCTTCCAAATCTGCCGCAATGTCTTCGTTATCGACTGTATCTAGCACCTGATTGTGAGACTTTCAGCCGTTTTGCCACAATTACGCCCGCCGTTTCCGGAATTGTCGGCGCAAGCTGCCCACCCTCGCGGGGCACAATTTCGGAAAATATGGTTGTGACATGAAGACTATGAGACTGGTTCTTTTGCCCGCTATGGCGGTGCTGATGGTAAGCGCCGCCGCGCATGCGCAGGAATGGAGATATTCGCCGGACTATGGCGACGACTACGCTGCTCCACGGTATTTCCGAGAAGCGCCACCGCGCTATCGCGACGATCGGCGTCTCGACGATGGCTATTACTATCGCGGCGACGCCTATGACTATTATGATGACGAGGACGGCGACTTCCCGCCTCCTCCCCGGCGTCTACCGCGGCAGGCTTCGATCGATCCGCGCGAGACTTCCCCGCAGTTCACCCCCGGCGCCAAGGATGACCAGCGCGCGGCCATGGCGCGATCGCCGATCCCGCGCACGGTGGTCCCCTTCTCCGGCTACGAACCGGGCACGATCGTGATCTCCACGAAGGAAAAACGCCTCTATCTGGTTCAGAATGACGGAACCGCACTCAAATACGGCATCGGCGTCGGCAAGCAGGGGTTTTCCTGGAAGGGCACGGAAACGGTCAGCCGCAAGGCGGAGTGGCCGAATTGGACACCGCCCAAGGAAATGATCGCCCGCCGGCCGGAATTACCCGATCACATGGAGGGCGGTCTCAATAATCCCCTTGGGGCACGCGCGCTCTATCTCGGCTCCACCCTCTACCGCATTCATGGCACCAATGAGCCCAACTCGATCGGCAAGGCTGTATCTTCCGGCTGCATCCGCATGGCAAATCCGGATGTAATGGATCTTTATAGCCGGGTCAGCGTAGGAGCAAAGGTCGTCGTGCTCTGATTGCGTCTTCGGCAATTGCCGATTCAGCTCACGAAGGGGTGTTATCGGCAATGACACGCGTCAGCTGAAGGAAAGCTCATCCGCCTCCCGCCATCTGCGCAGCAAAGCGAACAATTCTTCGCGATCCTTCTCATCAAGGCGTGGCACGCCCGGAACACGGACAGGACCGACATCCAGGCCGGAATAGGTCACGGCCTCCTTGACGACGGTAACGTTTGTTCCGTTGCGGAACTTCGTGCGCATGCGTTCGAAGGGCTCAAGCTTGTTGACGATGGCGCGGGCAGCGGCGAAATCGCCTTTCTCCAAGGCAGCGTGAACGGCAAGCGACAGCTTCGGCGCAACATTGACGAGGCCTGAGGTGAAGCCTCTTGCGCCGGCCGCCGCAAATGTCGGAGCCCAGCTTTCGGCCAGACCGCAGACGAAGAGCGCGCCTTTTGGGTCGGAACTCGCGATCGCCCGCGAAAGCAGCATCAGATCCGTCGTCGCAAACTTGATGCCGACAACGTTGCCGTGACCGGCCAGGCGGACCATATCGTCGACGCTGAAGCCCTCGGCGCGGACATAGGCGACGAGCGGCAGGGGCGAAGCCTCCGCCAGATCGCGGAAATAGTCAATCTGCGAGCCGGGTGCGGCGAAAGGATCCACCGGCTGGTGCGACATGACGGCGGAGGCGCCGATCGAGGCAGCATCCTTCGCCATCTGGATCGCCTCGCGCAATGAACGGCCGATCGCTGCCGTCACCGGCGCCTTGCCGTCGACGCCCTCGATCGCAGCTTCGTGGACGCGGCGGATTTCCCCCGGCGTCAGCGCATAGAATTCGCCCGTATTGCCCGCTGCGACGATGTTATGAATCCCGGCAGCCGCTACCCGCTGATAGACTTGAGCGGTAACGCGCGGTTCCACCTCGCCACTTCCATCATAGGCCGTGACCGGAACACCGGAGACGCCGGTCAGCACCTGCCGCATGGTTTCAATGCTCATCTTCCTACCCTGACCCTTTATCATCCATCGAGACGCAAACGAGGAGGCGTAAAGAAGCCATCGCCTCGCCCTACCTCATCCCATATCCTAGACGCCCTGGAACATACGGGCGCGTGCATTCAAGATATGCCGCTTCATGGCATCGTGAGCCTCGGTCTCCTGCCGCGCGAAAATCGCCCGCACGATGACGGCATGCTCGTCCTGAACGCTGCGGATCTGCTCGGGCGTCCGCTTGAGGCTGAGGCTGCGGGTCACGGAATGACCGATGGCGAAATGCGGCCGGAACAATTCGCGAGCTGTGATATGGAACTGGTTGCCGGTCGCGATCGCAATGGCGTCGTGCAGTTCCTGATCCTCTTCAGCACCGAGGCGGCCTTCGCCAAGACATTGTTCGATCTTTTGAAGCGCTAGTGTGATCCGCTCCTTGTCATCAGCCTGCCAGTTGCGCGCAGCAAGCTCGGCTGCCTCCGCCTCAAGTCCAGCGCGAAATTCGAAAAAGCGCTGGACGTCGGCCAGCGATCCTACAGGCACCATTTTCAGGACCGAGGAATCCGGCCTTTGCCTGACATAGGAACCCGACCCCTTGCTCGAAACGACCAAACCATCTGCACGCAGCCGCTCCAGAGCGTCGCGCACAACAGGCCGTGACGCGCCGAACATTTCCGCGAGCTTGGCTTCCGCAGGCAGGCGCTCGTTCACCGGAAAGGTTCCATCCGCAATCATCGCGACGATCCTCTCATAGATGATGTCGCCGAAGCGCGTCGCGCCCATACCGGAATCGTTGGCGACAGAGAGTTTCATCATCGTCCTTCGTGAATGCCGACAGGCGACAGCCATAGCGCATCTTCCTGCGCGATAGGGTTACTCAATCTGTAAAAATCTGTCAACTCTTGTAATTATCTGAGAACATAATATGGTTTCGACGCTGCGCCAGAGGGGTGCACTGGTGACGGGTTGGGAGCTTGTCGCGTCGGCTCAGGAAAACCCGGCCGAGGTCAAAATGGGAGGATTCGATGCGCGATGAAACATTGTCCCGCGGCGTGAGCAGACGTGCCGTCCTCGGAGGCATGGCGGGAATGGCAGCCATGTCTCTGGTCGGCCGTGTCAACGCTGCCGATGCAGGTGGTGAGGCGCCTGCCCTGGCTGCGCTCGTCAAGGATGGCAAACTGCCGCCGCTGGCCGAGCGGCTGCCGAAAAAGCCAATGGTAGTCACCCCTTACGAAAAAGTCGGCGCCTATGGTGGCACCCTACGGCGCGGCCTGCGCGGCTCGTCCGACCACAACGGTATCCTGCGCATGGTGGGCAACCAGAGCCTGGTGCGCTGGAATCTCGAATTCACCCAGGTCCTGCCGAATCTGGCCGAGCGCTGGGACGTCAACGCAGACGCTTCGCAGTTCACCTTCTATCTCATCCAGGGCGCGCGCTGGTCGGACGGCCATCCGTTCACGGCAGACGATGTCGTTTTCGCCATCGAGGACTGCGTCAAGAATACCGATCTCTATAGTGCGACACCGGCTCAGCTGTCTGTTGCCGGCAAGGCGGTCGATGTCACAAAGATCGACGACTTCACAGTGAAATTCACCTTCGCGGCGCCGAACGCACTCTATCTGGAAAATCTGGCAACCCCACTCGGCCAGCATCCGACGCTGTTTCCCAAGCATTACTGCAGCCAGTTCCTGCCGAAATACAATCCGAAGGTCGCCGACGATGCAAAAAAGGCCGGCGTCAACAGCTGGCCCGAGCTTTTCCGCGCCCGCTGCGGCGATATCGAAATTCCCTCGCGCTGGGGCAATCCCGACAAGCCGACGCTCGATCCCTGGGTCGTCAAGGAACCTTACACAGGCGGCGCTACGCGCGTCGTGATGACCCGCAACCCGTATTTCTGGCAGGTCGATACATCGGGCAACCAGCTGCCCTACGTCGACGAAATCAATTTCGGCATCTCGCAGGATGTGGAATCGCTGATGCTGAATGTCATCTCCGGCAAGATCGATATTCAGGAGCGCCATATCAGCGTGCTCGCCAACAAGCCGACACTCTCGCAGAACATGAAGAAGGGCGACTATCGCCTTCTGACCCTTGTCCCTTCGACCTCGCAGCAATGCCAGATCTACTTCAACATCACCCATAAAGATCCAGCCATGCGCAAGATGTTTGCCGACAAATCGGTCCGGCAGGCGCTCTCGCTAGGCATCAATCGTCAGGAGATCATCGACATCGTCTATTTCGGCCAAAGCCAGCCCTACCAGGCCGGGCCACGGCCGGAGCATCCCTGGTACAACGAGAAATACGCGCGGCAATTCACTGACTACGATTCGGACAAGGCAGGCGCGATGCTCGATCAGGCCGGCTACGGCAAGAAGGATGCGAACGGCTTCCGTCTACGACCGGACGGCCAGAGGATGTTCTTTACCGTCGACGTCATTCCGACCCTCTATCCCGATCTGGTCGACGCTCTCGAACTGGTGAAGGCGCATTGGGCGCAGATCGGCGTCGACATGAAGGTCAACACGATTGAGCGCGCGCTCTATTACACCCGTGGCGACGACAATGCCCATGATGCCCAGGTCTGGCCGGGGCCTGGCGGCCTCGATCCCATGCTCGATCCGCGTGATTTCTTCGCCTTCCACCCGCAGGGTTCGCGCTACGCCATCCCGTGGTCGGTCTGGTACACTTCGAACGGCAAGAATGGAGAAGAGCCGCCGGAAAGCCAAAAGAAGCGCATGAAGCTTTTCGACGAGGCGCGCTCGACGGCCGATCTCGACAAGCGCGGCGCCGTCATGAAGCAGATCTTCGATATCGCGGCCGACGAATTCGAAACCGTTGGACTTTGCCTTGCCGTCGGTGGCTTCGGCATCATTCGCAACAATCTGCACAATGTTCCCGAAAAGCAGCCGGACAGCTGGTCCTGGCCCAATCCCGGGCCGGCCATGCCACAGCAATTCTTCTTCACCAGCTGATCATACCGATCAAGCGCCGCCTTTCATGGGCGGCGCTTTCCTTCATACGGAGCTGCCTATTGCAGCGCTCACTGCGAGAAACAGCTATGCTGGCCTTCATCGGAAAACGCCTTTTATGGATGATCCCATCCCTTTTCGCCATCAGCTTCCTGGCCTTCGTGCTGATCCAGCTGCCTCCCGGCGACTACGTGACGACCTATATCGCCACGCTCGCCTCATCGAATGAGGTGGTCGATCAGAATACGGCTGCCCAGCTGCGCGAGCGCTTCGGCCTCGATCAGCCGATGCTCATCCAATATTTGAAATGGATGTGGGGCATCCTTTCGCGCGGCGATTTCGGCATCTCGTTCGAATGGCAGCAGCCCGTCTCCGGCCTTATCTGGGAACGCATGGCGCTGACACTCATTCTGGCGCTTGCGGCACTGATCGCCACCTGGGCGATCGCGCTGCCGATCGGCGTCTATTCCGCCGTCAGGAAATACTCGATCGGCGATTATTTCTTTACCGCCTTCACCTTTCTCGGCCTTGCCATTCCCTCCTTCCTGCTCGCGCTGGTGCTGATGTACGTCGCTGCCGTCGAGTTTGGCCAGGATGTCGGCGGTCTCTTCTCTTCCGAATTCGAGACTGCGCCCTGGAGCATTGCCAAGATGCTGAATCTCCTGTCGCATCTCTGGCTTCCCGTGATCATTCTCGCCGTGTCTTCGACCGCAAGCCTGATCCGCGTCATGCGCGCCAACATGCTCGACGAGCTGCCGAAACCCTATGTGACGACGGCCCGCGCGAAAGGCCTTTCGGAATTCCGGCTGCTGGTGAAATATCCGCTGCGCATCGCGCTCAATCCGTTCATCTCCACCATCGCCTGGCTGCTGCCCAATCTCATTTCCGGATCCGTCGTCGTTGCGATCGTTCTCAACCTCCCGACGGCGGCGCCGCTGCTGCTGCAGGCATTGATGGCGCAGGACATGTATCTTGCCGGCGCCTTCGTGCTGTTAATCTGTGCCCTGACGCTGATCGGGTCACTTATCAGCGACATTCTGCTTGCCCTCGTCGATCCCCGCATCCGGTTGGAATAGGAGCAGCCCATGGCCGACATCGCCGTTACAAACCTGCGCCCCGACCGCACCGCAGTCGCCTCGCAGTGGCAGCTGATCTGGTGGGCATTCCGCCGCCACAAGCTCGCCATGGTCGCCCTCGTCGTTACCGTGCTGATGTACATCGTTGCGATCGCGCCCGGATTCTTTGCGATCAATGACCCCAATCAGCAGAATGCTCGCGCAACCTTCCATCCGCCGCAAAGGGTGCATTTTTTCGATACAGACAACGGTTTTTCCTTCGGGCTGCACTACTATCCGCTGAAGCTTACCCGCGATCCGGAGACGCTTGCGCCGATCTTCAAGGAAGATACGACCAAGCGCGTCTCCATCAGCCTGTTCGGGCGCGGCTATGAGTATGCCGTGCTCGGTGTCTTCACGAGCAACATCCATCTATTGGCATCCTCGGACAAATCGACGCCACTCCTGCTGTTCGGGGCGGATCGGCTCGGCCGCGACGTGTTCAGCCGTACCGTCCAAGGCGCGCAGATTTCCTTGTCGATCGGCCTCGTCGGTGTGTTCTTCTCGCTCCTGCTCGGCATTGTTCTCGGAGGAATTTCAGGCTATTACGGCGGAAAGCTCGATTTCTTCATCCAACGCTTGATCGACTTCGTGTTGTCGCTGCCGACGATCCCGATCTGGCTCGCTATGGCGGCCGCCCTACCGCAAGGCTGGCCGGCGGCGCTGCAATATATGATGATCACCATCATCCTATCGCTGACCGGCTGGGCGCAGCTCGCCCGTGTCGTGCGCGGCCGTTTCCTGTCGCTGCGAACGGAAGAATTCGTCGCCGCGGCCAGGCTCGATGGCGCCAGCGAGGGGCGCATCATCTTTCGTCATATGCTGCCGAGCTTCGCCAGCCACATCATCGCCTCGATTACGCTTGCCGTGCCGGCGATGATCCTGGCGGAGACGTCCCTCTCCTTCCTAGGGCTCGGCTTGCAGCCGCCGACCATTTCCTGGGGCGTGCTGCTGCGCGAAGCGCAGAACATCCGCTCGATCGCAACCGCACCGTGGCTGTTCCTGCCGGGTGTTGCCGTCGTCATCGCCGTCATGGCGCTGAACCTTCTCGGCGACGGCCTGCGCGACGCGGCCGATCCCTACAACAAATGAGGCGGGCATGACCGATATCGTTTCCATGAACACCGCCCGCCCACTGTTGCAGGTCAAGAACCTCACCGTCGACTTTCCCTTGCGAACGGGTATTTTCCGCGCGGTCGACAATCTCTCCTTCGCCATCGAGCCGGGAAAGACGCTCTGCGTCGTCGGCGAGAGCGGATCGGGAAAATCCGTTACCGCACGCTCGATCCTGCAGATCGTCGATGCGCCGGGGCGCATCACCGCCGGCTCCATCACTCTAAACGCGGCGAACGGCAGCTCCACCGATATCGTCAAGCTCAATCCACGCGGGCGCCAGATCAGGTCGATCCGCGGGCGCGACATCGCCATGATCTTTCAGGAGCCGATGGCGTCGCTTTCGCCGGTCCACACGGTCGGTGACCAGATCATGGAAGCGCTGCGCCTCCACACGAAAATGAGCAAGGCCGAGGCACGCGCCGAGGCCATCTCACTTTTGAAACAGGTGGAAATCCCCTCGCCTGAAAAGGCGATCGACCGTTACGCTTTTCAATATTCGGGCGGCATGCGCCAACGCGCCATGATTGCCATGGCGCTTGCCTGCAAGCCACAGCTTCTCATCGCCGACGAGCCGACAACGGCACTCGATGTGACGACACAGGCGGAAATCCTCGGTCTCATCGCCCGGCTGCAAAAGGCCAACGGCATGGCGGTGCTGTTCATCACCCACGATATGGGCGTGGTCGCGCAGATCGCCGACGACGTGCTCGTCATGCACAACGGCATCGTTAAGGAATACGGACCGGTCGAGCAGATCTTCCATGCGCCGAAGGATGATTATACGCGCATGCTGATCGGCTCAGTCTTGAAGCTCGAAAGGAAGGCCGAAATCCGCCTTGCCCGGCCCCCGCTCGACAGAGCAGCAGCCCCGATCCTCGAACTGCGCAATGTATCCATGGCCTTCGGCGAGGTTCACGCTCTCAATGATGTCTCGATTTCGCTTCTGCCGCGCGAAACGCTTGGGATCGTCGGCGAGAGCGGATCGGGGAAGACGACGATGGGCCGCTCGATCATGCGCCTTATCGATCCGACTGCCGGGGAAATCCTCTACCGCCGCGCCGAGGGCGATGTCACGGATCTGGCAAGCGCCAAGGGAACGGCCCTGGCGGCAGCGCGCCGCGAGCTGCGCATGGTGTTCCAGGATCCCTTCGGCTCGCTCAATCCGCGCATGACCGTCTCGCAGATCATCGGCGAGCCCCTGCTCGTCAACGGCATCGCCAAGGGCCGGGCGCTCGACGAGCGCGTCTGCCATTTAATGGAGCAAGTCGGCCTCGATCCAAGAACACGCGAGCGCTATCCGCACGCCTTTTCCGGCGGCCAGCGCCAGCGCATCGGCATCGCCCGTGCCATCACGCTTAATCCGCGCGTGATCGTTGCCGACGAAGCGACGTCGGCTCTCGACGTCTCCGTGCGCTCACAGGTGCTTGATCTGTTGATGCGCCTGCAGGACGAACTCGGCCTTGCCTATATCTTCATCAGTCATGACATCGGCGTCATCCGCTACATGTGCGACCGCGTCGGGGTCATGTACAAAGGGCGCCTGGTCGAGGTCGGCGATGCCGACAAGGTCTGCAATTCACCCGAACATGCCTATACGCAAGCGCTGATTTCGGCGATCCCGCGCCCCGACCCTCGCGATCGGGATCGCTCGCGGCGTTTTCGCTATGTCGAGCCCGAAACCGTTAAGAACGGGAGTGCCGCGTGATGGTTTCCATCTTCATAGTTCAGGCAACCATACGCCGGGTCTCAGTTTGGCGTGGCAACGATTTCCCGAGCTGCGGCAGCTCCCATGCCGCATTCATGTCAATCGATAGAAGGAAGATAAGATGAAGATCGACCGCATGCGGGTGTTCATGACCCGCGACAAGGATCGCCCGCGCGTCATCGTGGCGCTGGATACGGATGACGGACTGACCGGCTGGGGCGAATGCTACAACCACGGCCCCGATTTGGCACTGCCGCCGATCCTCGACTATCTCTATGGCTTCATCGCCGGCCAGGATCCGAGCCGCATCGACTATCTCGTCAACCTCTTGATCCAGCAAAGCCGCTTCCCGCCGGGCGCGCTTGGCCTCTCGGCGATCTCTGCACTCGATCATTGCCTGTGGGATCTCTCGGCAAAAGCCCTCAATGTTCCGGTCTACAAGCTGCTCGGCGGAGCCGTGCGCGATCGCATCAAGGTCTATGCCGGCGTCTATACCGCACCGGATGCGCCGGCTGCTCGCGATGAGCTCGACCGCCTGAACGCCGAATGGGGCTTTACCGCCTTCAAGCTCAGCCCATGGCGCATTGACATGCACGCCCATCGCTGGGGCAATGTCGTCAAGGCATCGGCAGACTACTTCCGTTCGCTGCGCGAAACCGTACGCGACGATTATGAGATCGCCTTCGACGCCCATGCGAAGATCTTCGAGCCGATTGCAGCCCGCCAGCTCGGCAATGCGCTGGCACCCTATGACCCGCTCTTCTACGAGGAGCCGCTGCGCCCGGAAAATGTCGAGATGTGGGGCGAGCTGAAACAGGGCCTCAATTGCGTCCTGGCGACGGGCGAATCCCTCTATAACCGCAACGAGTTCCTGCGCCTGCTGCAGGTCAAGGGTGCCGACCTCATCCAGCCGGATATTTGCGTCGTGGGCGGCATCAGCGAGATGCGGCGCATCGCAACGATCGCCGAGGCGCATTTCGTCGGCGTTGCCCCGCACAACCCGATGGGGCCGCTGGCAACCGCCGTCAACGTGCACTTCTCCGCCGCCGCACAGAACTTTAGGATCCTCGAATACCGGCTGCCCAAGGGCCAAGCCTATGTCTATGGCGGCAACGAGGTCGAGCAGCGGCAGGGCGAAACCCGCTACGTCGTCAATCCCTATCTGCCAAAGGACGGCTATCTCGAACTCAGGCCCGACCGGCCCGGCTGGGGTGTCGAGATGGATGAAAAGGCAATGGAAGAAGAAGGCTATATCCATTGGCAGCGGCGCGTGCCGAAGCGCCCGGACGGCTCCTACGCCTTTGCGTAAACTTACCATCAGCAGTCACTTGAAAATTGGGGCGCCCTCCAGGCCGCCCCTCTCATCCGAAGAATATTTTGCTTAGATGAGCGCAATCATTTGACTCGGGCTGCGCCTGAGTTGCCGAAATCTTCCGGGCGTGGCGTGCGCGGCACCATGCGCCCCACCACCAGAACCAAAAGTGCCGCCGCCAGCAGGCAGGCGGCCAGGAAGAACATCGGTGCGATCGTGCTTCCCGTGGAATCCTTGATCCAGGGCACGACATTCTGGGCGATGAAGCCGCCGAGATTGCCAACGGAGTTGATCGCGGCGAGACCGGCTGCCGCACCCGCTCCCTGCAGGAAGCGCGACGGCAGGCTCCAGAACACCGGCTGGCCCGCAAAAATGCCGGCTGCTGCAATAGAGAGGAAAACAAATTGCAGCGTATGGTCCGGGATAACGGCTGACAGAACCAGGCTTGCGGCACCGATGAGCGCCGGAATGACGATATAGGGCGTCTTGGACTCCGCCTTGTCCGCCGCCGCCGGCACCGCATAAAGAACGACTGCAACGAGAAGCCACGGAATGATGTTCAGGAAGCCGTTGGTCGTGTTGCTGACGCCGAAATTCTTGACGATGGTCGGCAGCCAGTAGCTGAGACCGTAAGCGGCAAGCGGGAAACCGATATAGCAAAGCGCCATCAGCAGTACGCGCGGATTGATCAGCGCCTTGAAGCCATCGGCTGCGTTCTGCTCCATGCCCGAATTTTCCACCGCGAGCCGGTCCCTCAGCCATTTCTTTTCCGTATCGTCAAGGAACGGCGCCTTGGACGGCAGGTCCGGCAGATAAAACAGAGTGATGAAGCCGGCAAGGATGGCGGGAACACCCGTCACCAGGAAGACCCATTGCCAGCCGGCAATACCATAGAGCCCGTTCAAATCCAGCAGCACGCCGCCGAGCGGCGCACCGATCGCGTTGGCAAAGGCGCTGAAGATCATGAAAAGCCCGACCATTCTGCCGCGATAGGCCGAAGGATACCAGAGGGTCAGCAGATAGAGAACGCCTGGAAAGAAGCCGGCTTCGCAGGCGCCGAGCAGGAAACGGAGAATGTAGAACATGGTCGCATTCTGCGTATAAGCCAGAGCGACCGTGACTGCGCCCCAGGATATCAGGATCCGCGCGAACCATCTGCTCGCTCCAAATCTGTCGAGAAGCAGGTTGCTCGGCACTTCGAAAATGAAATAACCGATGAAGAACAGCGACGCGCCGAGACCATAGGCATATTCGCTCATGCCGAGATCGCCGACCATCTGCAGCTTTGCGTAACTGACGTTCTGGCGATCGATATAGGCGATCAGATAAAGGATGCCCAGGAAGGGCATAATCCTCCAGGTGATCTTGGATATAAGCTGCTTTTCATCAATCACGCCGCGTCCTCCCTGGGAGATGGTTCTGATCGATGTAGATAGCGCAACTCAGCGTTTATCAATGCGCTGAGACATAAAGCTCGTTCGACTTCGTGACGGAAGACGAACGAGCCGGCACTTTCAAGGCGAAAATGCCAATCGGCGTGTAGGCTGCAGGCTGCGCTTCAGGCGACGCGTTCGAATTTCGTGCGGATATGCTCGATATAGTGCTGGCCGGGCGACGGCGCCTTTACCATGGCAATCGCTGCCTTTTGCGGAACGCCGGTGAATTGACGTTCCTCACCATTTTTAAAGCGAATATAAAGCCGCCCGTCATCCGGGCGGAAATAGACTGATTTGATGATTTTTGACGAAACCGGAAGCTCTTGCATGGGTCACCTTACCTCTGCCGGCTTTGTCGCATGAAAAGCGAAATATTGGGTGAAGCGACCTAGTTAATCAAAGATAGAGTTGTATTGCTCGATTTTATCGATTGGGCTCAACACCTTACTGGCCCGGTGGCAAGGCGCTCTCGGCATAAAGAGCTGCGAACTCGGCGCTTGGCGGTATCGGCTTGATGATGTCGATCAGGACGCCATTCGGATCGGACGTTATGAAATGTCGCTGACCGAAATCTTCGTCGCGGATGGCAAGCAAAATGGGCAATCCAGCTCCCCGAATACGGTCATAGACGGTATCGACATCTTCCACTTCGAAATTGAGCAATAGCCCGGTCACACGGCCGCGTCCCTGCGCCGGAATCGTCTCATGCTGGCCGTCCAGGATGGCGAGATTGATGCCGCTGTCTTCAGCCGACTGCAGATGGACGTACCAATCGCTTGCGAAATTTTCCTGAAACCCGAAATGCTCGATGTAGAAGGCTGCGGTTTCCGCAACGCGCTCGGTCATGATGACAGGATAATAGCTTGTCACCTTCATGCTTCACATCTCCCCAAAAAAGACATACAATCTGCCTGTATTTTTCACATAACATACAGGCTGCATGCATGCAAGATCCTCGTTCCAATCGTGAGAGAACCGAAAAGACCAAGGCTGCCCTGATCGCGGCCGCGCGCGCCTTGTTCGTAGAGAAGGGCTATGCCGAAACATCGACGCCCGAGATCGTCGCCGCCGCAGGCATCACCCGCGGCGCGCTCTATCACCATTATGAGGATAAGCGTGCGCTTTTTCGCGCCGTCGTCAGAGAGGAGGCGCTAGCAGTCACCCGCGCCATCGAGCAGGCGACGCCGGAGCAACTTGCCGCGCGAGAGGCATTGATTGCCGGCAGCAACGCCTATCTTGATGCCATGCGGGTTAATGGTCGCACGCGGCTCCTGCTGATCGAAGGACCGACGGTGCTGGGCTTTACGGAGATGAAAAAACTGGACGAGGAGACGACTAGCCTCACTCTCAAACAGGGATTGGAAGCAGCGCTCCGTCACGGCCGCAAATCTGGCATTCCGATTGACGCGCTTGCCGATATTCTATCGGCCGCCTTCGATCGGGCCGCCCTTGCGATCGATGCCGGCGGCGATGCTGACCGCTACCGTCAGGCGATCGGCCATATGATCGAACGGATCGCCGATTGACGCGCTTATTCGTCAACCTCTGCCAGATCGTCGCGCGTAAAGCGATGAAATAGCAATCTAACGGGCGGCCTGGAGTCATCGGCAACAGGTGGATACTTGCCGCCCCGCATATTATTTGAGCACCCGGATCGCTTGACACATTTTTAGCCTCCCCATATGATTTTTACCAATTGATCAAAAAGCTGGGGAACTAAAAAATGACCAATGAAATCATACTGTCACGCCGTGCCGTCATTGCATCGGGCATCGCTCTCGGCGTCAGCGCTCTTGCGCCGGCTGCGCGCGCGGCCGCGCCGCTCAAAGTGGCAGGCATTCACGCCTCGCCGGTCGAAAACGCCTGGAATTCCTGTCTTCACAAGGCACTTCAAGATGCGGCCAAGGAAGGCGTTATCGAATACGTCTTTTCCGAAGGCGTTTCCGGCACGGACTATCCCCGCGCGATGCGCGAATATGCCGAACAAGGCAACAAGCTGATCATTGGTGAAGCCTATGCGGTGGAAAAGGAAGCACGTCAGGTCGCTGCGGACTACCCGGATACGGCCTTCGTTCTCGGCTCCAGCGGCGAGGCTGCCGACAGCAATTTCGGCGTCTTCGGCACCTGGAACTATGACGGCGCCTATCTTGCCGGCATGCTGGCGGGCAAGATGACCAAGTCGAATGTCGTCGGCTCGGTCGGCGCCATCCCGATCCCGGAAGTCAACATGCTGATCAACGCCTTTGCTGCCGGCGTCAAAGCGGTCAATCCTGACTGCAAGCATCTCGTCTCCTTCATCGGCACCTTCTTCGACCCGCCGAAGGCACGCGAAGCCGGTCTCGCGCAGATCGACGCCGGCGCCGACATTCTCTTCGGTGAGCGCATCGGCACCGCGGATGCCGCCAAGGAGCGGCATATCAAATCGGTGGGATCGCTGATCGATTACACGCCGCGCTATCCCGATACCGTCTTTGCCAATGCCATGTGGTACTTCCGTCCCATTCTCAATGCCGCAATCGCCGACGTTGCCGCCGGCAAGCCGGTCGGCCGCAACTACACGGCCTATGGCCTGATGAAGGAAGGCGGCAGCGACATCGTCTATGTGAAGGGCATCGCACCGGCAGAGGCCGAAGCTGCAATGGAGAAGGTCCGCGCCGACATCAAGGCCGGGACCTTCGAAGTGCCGAAGGTAGCGGATCAGCCGAAGTAACTGCCCGGCGCGATCATGGGCAGCCCGTCATACGCCGATGCCACGGAGCTGGCCGGCGCCATCAAATCCGGCACGCTTACCTGCGTGGATGCCATGCAGGCTGCGCTTGATGCCTGCGCCAAGCAAGATGAGCTTGGCGCCATTACCCATGTCAATCCTGAAACAGGGCTTGCCGCAGCGCTCGCCCTGGATCAGGAGGCCTCGGTGTATCCCGAGCGCTTTGCGCAGCGCGTCTTTGCCGGCGTGCCGATGGTCGCCAAGGATCTCGGCGGCCCCTTCCCGGGGCTGCCGGTGACCGCTGGTTCCCGGCTGTTCACTCGTACCGGCAAAGGTGAAGACAGCGATTTGGCAGAGCGCTTTCGCGATGCCGGCCTCTGCGCCTTCGGCTTGAGCACCAGCCCGGAATTCGGCTTCTCACTCGCATCCGAACCTGCGATCGGCCCGATCAGCCGAAATCCGTTGGACCCGAGCAGAACCGCCGGCGGCTCGTCGGGTGGCGCCGCGGCCGCAGTCGCCGCCGGTATCGTGGCGATCGCGCATGCGACAGACGCGGGGGGCTCGATCCGCGTGCCGGCCGCCTGCTGCGGCCTTGTCGGGCTGAAACCGACGCGCGGCGCTATGCCCGGCGGCCCCTCCTTCGGCAATCATCTCGGCGGCATCGCCAGCGAACTTGCGGTCACCCGCTCCGTGCGCGACACCGCAGCGATCTTCGATGTTATCAGGGGAAAGACAAGGGGGCCGTACGCGGACATCGCTCAACACCCAGCCAAGACGGGCAAACTTCGCGTCGGCCTCCTTACCGATACCGGACGGCACTACGCTATCGAGTCGGATCGGGCCCAAGCGGTGGAAGCGGCAGCCAGGTTCCTGGAAAGCCAAGGAAACGAGCTGATATCCATCCGTTGGGATGAGATGGAAAGTGCCGTTCAAGCCAGCGCCCGCGCTTTTGGTGATATCATCTCCGTCAATATCGCCGGCCTGATTGACGATCTCAAACTGGACGTGCGCCTCGTGGAGACGATGACGCAAGCCTTCATCATGCGCGGACGCGCCATGCCGGCAACAGTCCTTTGGCGCTCACTTAATGGCGCCGTCAGGGCAAGCCGCACTCTGTGGGAAATCTTCGACAGGGTCGATGTCATCGTCCTGCCCATGCTTGCCGCGGCACCACCGCCGATTGGCTCTTTCCCTACGGATCATTCGGACACCGATTTGCATCTCGAGCGCATGGCCTCCTTTGCGCCGCTTGCCTCGCTCGCCAATATATCCGGCTTTCCGGCGATCACACTTCCCTTCGGCGAAGATGACGAAGGGCTGCCGCTGCCGGTGCAGATCATGGCTCCCATGGGTGAGGATAAGCTGTTGCTGAAGCTTGCATCTGTGCTCGAGGTCGAGCAACGGTGGCAGCACCGTTTCCCGATTGCGGGCTTCCCGACATGACCACAGCCGTTCTCACCATCGAAGGTGTCAGCAAGCGTTTCGGCAGCACCCTCGCCAATGACAATATCTCGCTGTCCTTGGCAAGGGGCGAGATCGTTGCCCTGCTCGGAGAAAACGGCGCCGGCAAGACGACGCTGATGAGCATCCTCTTCGGCCACTATGTGCCCGATACCGGCCGCATCCTGATCGACAATGCGGAACTGCCACAGGGCAAGCCGCGCGCCGCAATTCGGGCTGGCGTCGGTATGGTGCATCAGCATTTCTCGCTGGCACCGAACCTGACCGTGCTCGAAAACATCATGACGGGCACCGAGAGGTTGTGGTCGCTCACATCTCAAATGACGGCGGCCCGCAACAAGCTTCTGGCGATCTCAGAACGTTTCGGCCTGAAGGTCGACCCCGATGCCCGCCTCGGCGATCTCTCGGTCGGCGAGCAGCAGCGGGTGGAAATCCTGAAAGCGCTCTACAACGATGCGCGCATCCTGATCCTCGACGAGCCGACCGCCGTTCTCACCCAGATCGAGGCAGAAAAGCTCTTCTCGACGCTGAAACAGATGGCGGCACAAGGCCTGTCCTTGATCTTCATCTCCCACAAGCTCGATGAAGTCATGGCAACGGCCGATCGTATCGTCGTCCTGCGTGGCGGCAAGGTCGCGGCCGAAAGACAGGCGTCTCAGACCAGCAAGGCCGAGCTTGCCGAACTTATGGTCGGACATCGCGTGACACGCCCGACCCGCGAAGCGTCGACGCCGGGCGATATCGTTCTCGAAGCGCGCGATATCACGGTAAAAAGCGGTGGCGTCGAACGGTTGAAAAAGATCAGCTTCCATGTCCGCGCAGGCGAGGTTCTGGGGATCATCGGCGTGTCGGGCAACGGCCAGGCGACCTTGGGGCAGATTCTGTCCGGCACCACAAACCGTTCCTCCGGCGAGCTTCTTCTGTTCGGCAAGCCCGTCGGCGATCTTGATGTGGCTGCGGTGATCGATGCAGGCGTCGGTCGCATTCCGGAAGACCGAAATCGTGATGGTGCGATCGGTGAAATGGCGATCTGGGAGAATGCCGTGCTCGAGCGCCTGTCTTCCTATTCGAAGCATGGTCTGGTCGACCGCAGTGCTGGCATGGCCTTCGCGCAGGAGATCATCGAGGCATTCGATGTGCGCGGCGGCAGTGCGGCAAGTCGCACCCGACTGCTGTCTGGCGGCAACATGCAGAAGCTGATCCTTGGCCGCAATCTCCATGAACGCCCGCGTATCCTCATCGCCGCCCAGCCGGCGCGCGGACTGGACGAAGGGGCCGTGGCCGCCGTTCATGGACGCATTCTGGATGCCCGCCGACAGGGCACCGCCGTTCTATTGATCTCGGAGGATTTGGACGAAGTGATTGCCTTGGCCGATCGCATCCAGGCCATCGTCGGCGGTCGCCTTTCGGCACCGATCGACGCCGGTGAGGCCGATGCACGCCTGCTGGGATTGATGATGGCCGGAGAATGGAAAGACAAGAGCGGGACCGAACATGCGATTTGAACGGCGCGAGCACCGCCCACTCTACATGATGACCCTGGCTCCCCTGCTTGCAATCATCGCAGCGCTCGCGCTCGCCGGCATCCTGATTGCGATTGCCGGCGCGCCGGTCTTCGAGGCCTATCGGCGGATCCTGCTCGGTGCCTTCGGCTCCAGGCTTTCGGCAACGGAGACGCTGACCCGCGCGACACCGTTGATACTAACAGGTCTCGCCGCTGCGGTCGCCTTTCGTGCCCGCCTGTGGAACATCGGCGCCGAGGGACAATTCTATTTCGGCGCCATTGCCGTTGCGGCCTTCGGGTCGAAAATGCTCGCCGGCCTGCCCAGCCCGATCCTCATTCCGCTGTTGATGGTGATCGGCGCCATTGCCGGCATGATCCTGATCCTCGTGCCGCTATGGCTGCGGCTGCGCTTCTCCGTCGACGAAGTCGTGACGAGCCTTATTCTGAATTTCATCGCCGTTCTCTTCGTCTCCATGCTGATCGACGGCGTGCTGAAGGACCCGACGGCATTCGGCTGGCCGCAATCCCAGGCGCTTGCCGATCACGCCATGCTACCTAAGCTGATCGCCCGATCGCGCCTTCATATCGGCTTTGCAATTGCGATCATCATTGCGGCGATCGTCTATTTCGTCCAGTCGCGCACGGTCTTCGGCATGCAGTCGCGAGCAACCGGCCTCAATCCGTCAGGCGCCGTCTTCGCCGGCGTTCGCCTCGGCTCGACCCTCGTCAAGGTTGCCTGTCTTTCCGGCGGGCTTGCCGGCCTTGCCGGCGCGATCGAAGTGATGGGCGTCAAAGGTTACGTCACGACCGATCTGTCGCCCGGCTTCGGCTATGCCGGCATCGTTGTTGCCATGCTTGCAAACCTCAACCCGCTCGGCGTCGTCCTCGCGGCGATCTTCACCGCCACCATGTTCGTCGGCGCCGACGGCATGAGCCGCAGCCTTGGCATCCCCACTTACATCGCCGACGTCACGGTCGCCCTGTCGCTGCTGACCATGCTGATCGCGCTGTTCTTCACGCAATACAGGATCCGCCGATGAGCACGCTGGTCGATATCATTGCTTCAGCCGGACTTTGGGCTGCCGTGCTGCGGATTGCGACGCCCTTGATCTTCGGCACGCTTGGTGCGCTGCTTTGCGAACGGGCCGGCGTCCTCAATCTCGGCATTGAGGGCATCATGACCTTTGGCGCGATGATCGGCTGGCTCTCCGTCTATCACGGCGCCGATCTCTGGACTGGTCTTTTGATCGCGGCGATCGCCGGCGCCATTTTCGGACTGCTGCATTCGGCCCTGACGGTGACGCTCGGCCTGTCGCAACATGTTTCAGGTCTCGGTGTGACGTTGTTTGCATCCAGTTTCAGCTACTACGTCTTCCGGCTGATCGTCCCTGTCGCCGGGACGCCGCCGACCATCACGCCGTTCCAGCCGATCGCCATTCCCGGGCTTTCCACCCTGCCCTTCATCGGCCCTGCTCTCTTTACGCAGACCGCCCCGACTTATTTCGCAATCCTAATCGCGCTCGTCATGGCCTACCTCATCTTTCGGACACCGGTGGGGCTTGCGATCCGCATGACGGGTGAGAACCCGCATGCGGCCGAGGCTCAAGGCCTCAACCCCATGAATATCCGCTATGGCGCGATCATTGCCGGCAGCGCGCTGATGGGCATGGGCGGCGCCTTCCTGACGCTTTCCGCCTTCAACAGCTTCTTTCCGACGATGGTGCAGGGCCGCGGCTGGATCTGCATCGCGCTCGTCGTCTTTTCGTCCTGGCGGCCGGGCCGGGCGCTGTTCGGCGCCCTGCTCTTCGCCTTCTTCGACGCATTTCAGCTGCGCCTGCAGACGGCGGTGCAGGGTGTGCCCTATCAAATCTTCCTGATGACGCCCTACGTTCTGTCCATTGTTGCCCTTGCCGTCATGAGCAGGCGCGCCCGCGTGCCGCAGGCGCTGATGCAACCCTATCGCCGCGGCGAGAGATAATCCGAGGAGCTTTCCATGTTCGACCTGATCATTCGCAATGCCAATCTGC
Organism: Rhizobium tropici CIAT 899; assembly: GCF_000330885.1. Classification (NCBI taxonomy): domain Bacteria; kingdom Pseudomonadati; phylum Pseudomonadota; class Alphaproteobacteria; order Hyphomicrobiales; family Rhizobiaceae; genus Martinezella; species Martinezella tropici. Next base: position 770,208 of record NC_020062.1, on the reverse strand, counting down.
CTGATGGCCGCAAGGGCATCGACATTGCGGTCAAGAACGGAAAGATCGCGGCAATCGAGGCCGCGATCGCGGCAGAGGCAAAGGAAGAAATCGATGCGACCAACCGGCTGGTGAGCCCGCCCTTTGTCGATCCGCACTTCCATATGGATGCGACGCTTTCGCTTGGCCTGCCGCGCATGAATATATCAGGGACACTTCTGGAGGGCATCGCACTTTGGGGAGAATTGCGCCCCATCGTAACGAAGGAGGAGCTTGTCGATCGCGCACTGCGTTACTGCGATCTCGCCGTCACGCAAGGACTGCTGTTCATCCGCAGCCACGTCGACACTTCCGATCCGAAGCTGGTGACGGCCGAGGCGCTTCTGGAGGTAAAGGACAGGGTCAAGTCCTATATCGACCTGCAGCTCGTCGCCTTCCCACAGGATGGATACTACCGCGCCAAGGACGGTGTGGCCTCCCTCTCACGCGCACTCGATATGGGCGTCGATATCGTCGGCGGCATTCCGCATTTCGAGCGGACGATGGATGAGGGCGGAGCCTCGGTCGAGGCGCTCTGCAGGATCGCCGCCGACCGCGGTCTTCCCGTCGATATGCATTGCGACGAAACCGACGACCCGATGTCGCGTCACATCGAGACGCTGGCGGCAGAAACCATCCGCTTCGGGCTGCAGGGCCGCGTTGCGGGCTCGCACCTGACCTCGATGCATTCGATGGACAATTACTATGTCTCCAAGCTTATCCCATTGATGGCAGAGGCGAAGATCAACGTCATCCCCAACCCGCTCATCAACATCATGCTGCAAGGCCGGCATGACACCTATCCCAAACGGCGCGGCATGACGCGCGTGCGCGAACTGATGGATGCCGGGCTCAACGTTTCCTTCGGCCATGATTGCGTGATGGACCCCTGGTATTCGATGGGCTCGGGCGACATGCTCGAGGTCGGCCATATGGCCATCCACGTCGCACAGATGGCCGGCATCGAAGACAAGAAGAAGATCTTCGACGCACTCACCGTCAACTCTGCCAAAACGCTCGGCCTTGAAGGTTACGGCCTGGAAAAGGGCTGCAATGCCGATTTCGTCGTGCTGCAGGCCGTCGACACGCTGGAAGCGCTGCGGCTGAAGCCCAACCGCCTCGCCGTCGTCAAGCGCGGCGAGGTCATCGCCCGCTCCGCGCCGCGCATCGGCGAACTTTTCCTCGATGGCAGGCCTTCAAAGATCGATGGCGGGCTCGATTACGTGCCTGTGCGGAAATAGCCCTGGCTGTTTACAGTCGGAACCATTGCGAACAAGCAGGTGGTAGTCATAACGCCCATCGCATCGGCAAATGACGCCCCCACATCCATGACATCAGTTCTGCATGACTGAATAAAACTGCACTTTACAACTAACATGTCAGTATGATACGCACTGATCCCATAAGATCGGGAGGATCGGATGAGTGAGAATTTTGGCCTGTCGGCCGCCCTGGCAACACCCTTCGATGTGGATGGCGAGATTACGATCCCAGGAGTGATCGAGCAGGCGAAGCATTGCCTTGCGAATGGCTGCAAGAGCGTCACCCTTTTCGGCACCACGGGCGAAGGCGCGTCGATCGGCATGCAGGAGCGCAAACAGGTTCTGGCCGCTATGCTCGCCGCCGGCATCACGCCCCAGCAGATCGTCATGGGCGTACTGGTCGATGCCGCCGAGGATGCTGCGGCACAGGCTGGGCAGGCGCTGGCGCAGGGTGTCCGCAACATTCTCCTCGCTCCACCCTCCTACTTCAAGAATGTCAGCGACGACGGCCTCTTCAAATGGTTTTCGGCCGTTTTCACCATGCTCGGCACCCATGCTCGCGACGTGATCGTCTACAATATCCCGTCGGTGACGATGGTGCCGCTCTCCATTTCCCTCGTTGGTCGACTGCGCGCCGCATTTCCGGATGTCGTTGTCGGCGTCAAGGACTCCTCCGGCGATTGGCCCTATACCGAGGAGTTGCTGAAGACGCATGGCGATCTCATCATTCTGATCGGCGACGAGCGGCATCTGGCCCGCGGCGTTCGGCTCGGCGGACAGGGAGCAATCTCCGGCATGGCAAATCTCCTTCCTCGCGAAGTTCAGGCCATGGCGGAAAAGGGCATCGACGACGCCAATGTGGAGCGCTTCGTCGGGCAACTGCTGAACTATCCGGTCATCCCCTCGATCAAGGCCATTCTCGCCCGTTTGACTGAGAACGAAAGTTGGCTTGCCGTACGTCCGCCGCTCGTGGCATTGAACAGCCAAGATTCCGACACGCTCTTTGCTGCTTTCGGCGCACAGTTTCGCGCCAAGGCAGCCTGACCGATCAGCCCGGAGCTCCCGATGGACGGATCAGGCGAACAGACGACGTTGAGAGAGAAAGCCTATGAGAGCTTCACGCGCCATCTTTTGGCGCGCGACGTTCGACCTGGGCAATTCATCTCGCAGCGGCGGCTCGTCGAGCTGACGGGACTGACGCTCGGCGCGATCCGCGAATTGATCCCGCGTCTGGAAGCCGAAGGGCTGATCAAGACGGTGCCGCAGCGCGGATTGCAGATCGCCCATATCGATCTGGACCTGATCCGCGAGGCCTTCCAACTACGCCTCTTTCTGGAAAAAGAAGCCGTCGCGCTCTTTACCCATTCAGCATCGGACGAGGCGATTGCCAAGCTTTTGAAGGACCATCGCGATATCGCAGATGCCATTCGGGCCGGCGACAGCTCGCAGGAGCTCGAACTTCACGCGCAGTCGGTGGACTGGGGCATGCACGATGCCTTCATCGACGCACTCGGCAACACCATCATCTCGAATGCCTATCGGGTCAATTCGATCAAGATGCGGCTGATCAGCCAGGACAGGTTCCGCATCAACGGCCATGTCGGGCCGGTCATGGAAGAGCATTTGAAAGTGCTTGAAGCAATCGAGCGACGATCGGCCGATGAGGCCGTTGCCGCTCTCGTATCGCACATTGGCGGAGCACGGGATCGCGCGCTGAAGATGTGAAGAGGTTCGAATAACAAGGCCGCGAATGAGGAGATTTTCGGCCACAGGAGGAGGAACGCAATGTCATCGTCATTTTTCAATCCGACACGTCGCGGCTTCATGGCCGGCACGGCCGCGCTAGGCGCAACGAGCCTTCTGGGCGTACGCACCGCCTCAGCCGCGGTAGACTGGAAGCGCTTTGCCGGCACGACGCTCGAGGTCAATCTGGTCAAGAGCCCGCGCAGCGAGACGATCCTCAAATACTTAAGCGAGTTCGAAGCCCTGACCGGCATCAAGGTCAATGCCGAGGCGACGCCGGAACAACAGCAGCGCCAGAAGACCACGATCGAGCTCAGCTCCGGCAAGCCAAGCTTCGACGTCGTCCATCTGAGTTACCACGTCCAGAAGCGCCAGTTCGAAAAAGGTGGCTGGCTCGCCGATATCAGCGGCTTCATGAAGGACCCCTCGCTCACCGATCCCTCTCTGACGGAAAGCGATTTCGCCGAGGCCGGGCTGAAATTCGCCAAGGATTCCGCAGGCGTCATGCGCTCCCTGCCCTTCTCGGTGGACTACTGGATCGTCTACTGGAACAAGGCCCTGTTTGAGAAGAAGGGCCTCGCCTATCCCGAAACCTTCGAAGATATGGCAAAAGCCGCCGAAGTGCTGACGGACAAATCGGCCAACACCTACGGCTTCGTCGCCCGCGGCCTGAAGAATGCCAACGCGCCGGTCTGGACGACCTTCATGCTCGGCTACGGTACGACGCCGCTTTCGGCTGACGGCAAGCTGCAGACGCAATCGCAGGGGGCCGTCGACGCCGCCAAGCTCTATCAGCGCCTGATGACGAAATCGGCACCTCCCGGCGTTTCCGGCTTCAACTGGGCGGAAGCGCAATCGGCGTTCCTGCAGGGCAAGATCGGCATGTGGGTCGATGGCGTCGGGTTTGCGCCGCCGATCGAAAACCCGGAAAAATCCCGCGTCGTCGGCCAGGTCGGCTACGGCGTCATGCCGAAAGGACCGAATGCGCAGGCAGCGGCGACGACCGGCGACGGCCTCGGCGTGACGGCGGCCAGCCAGAAAAAGGAAGCCGCCTATCTCTTCTGCCAATGGGCGATCTCGCACGACATGGGTGCGCGCCTCCTGCAGGCCGGCGCCGGTGTTCCCTTCCGCCAATCCATCCTGGAGGATCAGAAGGTGCGCGAGGGTGTGAAGATGCCGGGTGCCTGGCTCGATGCCGTCGCCGGCTCCGCCAAGGTCTCTCAGCTCGCCTTGCCCGTCATCATCCCGGTCACCGAGTTCCGCGACATCTATGGTGTCGCGCTGACGAACATGATCGGCGGCGCAGATCCGGCAGCCGAACTAAAGACGGCAACCGCCCAGTTCGAGCCGGTTCTGGCACGAAGCGAGGGATAATGGCTTCCGTGAGCATCGAAGATACTGCCGCGAAGGCAACCAAAGGAAGGAGCAAGCCGAAACGGCTTGCTCCGAACTACTGGCCCTTCGTCATTCCCGCCCTGATCGTGATTGCCGCCGTCATCGTCTTTCCGTGGGTCTTCACCCTGTGGATGAGCGTGAACAAGTGGACGCTCGGTCAATCGCAGAGTTTCGTCGGCTGGGACAATTATGTCCGGCTGGCGACCGACATGCGCTTTTGGGAATCCCTTTGGCACACGGTTCTCTATACCGTGCTGTCTGTTGTCGGCCCGTTGATCTTCGGAACGCTGGCGGCACTGATCTTCGATACGAACTTTCCGCTGCGCGGATTCCTGCGTGGCATCTTCGTCATGCCGATGATGGCAACTCCCGTCGCGGTGGCGCTCGTCTGGACGATGATGTTCCACCCGCAGCTCGGCGTCCTCAACTACCTGCTGTCGCTTGTGGGCATCGGACCGCAGGAGTGGATCTACAATCAGGCGAGTGTCATCCCCTCCCTCGTGCTGGTCGAGGTGTGGCAATGGACGCCGCTGGTCATGCTGATCGTGCTCGGTGGTCTCGCCTCCGTGCCGCGCGAACCCTATGAGAGCGCCGAAATCGATGGCGCCAATGCCTGGCAGAAGTTCCGCTACCTGACGCTGCCGATGATCTCGCCTTTCCTGATGATCGCCGTCATCATCCGTGGCATCGATGCGATCAAGAGCTTCGACATCATCTATGCGATGACGCAAGGCGGCCCGGGAACGGCATCCGAGACCATCAACATCTATCTCTACAACACCGCCTTTTCCTACTACGACATCGGCTATGGCTCGGCCATGGCAGTGGTGTTCTTCATCATCATCGTCGCGCTTTCCTTCATCCTCCTGATGATGCGGCAGCGAACGAAATGGACCGACGCGGAGGGACATTGAGATGAAGCGCTCGACACTCAACCGCATTGGCCTGTTCTTCGTGGCCCTGATCATCGTCTCGCCCGTTATTCTATTCTTCCTCTGGATGATCTCGCTGTCGCTGAAATACGAGATCGATAACGGCGCCTACCCGCCGATCCTCATTCCGGATCGCATAGCCTGGGCGAACTACCTCAATGTCTTCCAGGAAAACAATTTCTTCCTCTATTTCTGGAACTCCATTCTCGTGACCGGGGCAGCGACCCTGCTCGCCCTCGTTATCGGTGTGCCGGCAGGCTATGGCATCGCGCGGTTGAAGGCAGAGAAGTCGGCCATCGTCATCATGATCGCTCGCATGACGCCGGGCCTTTCCTTCCTCATCCCGCTATTTCTGCTGTTCCAATGGCTCAATCTGCTCGGAACGCTCTGGCCGCAGATCATCATCCATCTCGTCGTCACCGTGCCGATCGTCGTCTGGATCATGATCGGTTATTTCGAGACGACGCCGATGGAACTCGAGGAGGCGGCGAGCATTGACGGAGCAACGCCATGGCAGGTCTTCCGCCTTGTCGCTCTACCGATCGCCCGGCCCGGCATCGTCGTCGCCTTCATTCTCTCGGTGATCTTCTCGTGGAACAATTTCGTCTTCGGCATCGTGCTTGCCAGCCGCGAGACCCGCACGCTGCCAGTGGCCGTCTATAACATGCTCTCCTTCGAGCAGGTCAGCTGGGGACCACTTGCAGCGGCTGCCTTGATCGTAACGCTGCCGGTGCTCGTGCTGACGATGTTCGCACAGCGGCAGATCATCGCCGGTCTGACGGCCGGCGCCGTCAAGTGACGCAGCCTTTATCTTTTGGATAGGATCACATTCATGGCACCCGTCAATATACAGAGCATCCAGAAGCGCTACGGCCAGGTGAAGGTCATTCACGATATCAGCGTCGATATCGCCGATGGCGAATTCGTCGTCCTTGTCGGCCCTTCGGGCTGCGGCAAGTCCACGCTGCTGCGCATGATCGCCGGGCTCGAAGAGGTGAGCGACGGCGAAATTCACATCGGCCGGCGCGAGGTCAGCCATCTGCCGGCGCGCGACCGCGATATCGCGATGGTCTTCCAGAACTACGCGCTCTATCCGCATATGACGGTCGCTGAAAACATGGGCTTTGCGCTGAAACTGAAAAAGGCAAACGCTTCGGAAATCGCGGCTAAGGTACAGAAGGCGGCGGCCATCCTCGGCCTGGAAAATCTGCTGGATCGCCTGCCTCGTCAGCTTTCCGGCGGCCAGCGCCAGCGCGTCGCCATGGGCCGCGCACTGGTTCGCGATCCGCAGGTCTTCCTGTTCGACGAACCGCTTTCCAATCTCGACGCAAAGCTGCGCGTCCAAATGCGCGGCGAGATCAAATCCATGCATCAGCGCATCGGCACGACGACGATCTACGTGACGCATGACCAGGTCGAGGCGATGACTATGGCCGACAAGATCGTGGTGCTGCATGGCGGCTTTATCGAACAGGTCGGCGCGCCCCTCGATCTCTATGACCGACCGGCCAATCTCTTCGTCGCCGGCTTCATCGGCTCACCGTCGATGAACTTCATCGACGGCAGGATAGAGGAAGGGGTCTTCCGCAGCGACAAAGGCCTCATCCTGCCCCTGCCGGAAGGCTTTCCGATCGCAGACCACGGTGGACGTCCGCTTGTCTACGGTATCCGGCCCGAACATATCCGCGCAGCGGCAAGCGGCCTGCCGGCCCGGGTCGGCATTGTCGAAGGCACGGGATCTGAGATCTACGCCAAGCTCGATTGCGGCGGCGAAGAAATCTCCTGCCTGTTCCGCGAGCGGCTGAACATCCGCTTCGGCGACAAGATCGAAATCGCCCTCGATCCGGCCAGCATCCATCTTTTCGATAAGGCGAGCGGAAAGCGCCTTTGACCGCTCCATCCGTCTTCGATCCGCCCTTCGGCACGCCCAGGCATATTCTTTGCGTCGGCGCTGCCGTTCTGGATACGCTCTTCCGCGTCAGCACCCTTCCCCAAGGTCAGGGAAAGGTTTTGCCTTATGACATGCTGCAGATCGCGGAAGGCATGGCCTCCAGCGCTGCCTATGCCATCGTCCAGCTCGGTGGCGAGGCGAGCCTATGGGGCGCCGTTGGCGACGACGATACCGGCGAGCGCATTATCCGCGATCTGGATGCCACCGGCATCCATGTCGAAGGCATGCTGCGTGTGGATGGCGCCCGTTCCGCTATCTCGACCATCCTGGTGGATGACGACGGCGAAAGGCTGATCGTTCCCTTCTACGATCCGAAACTGCATCATACGGTGAAGGAATTCACGGCCGAGGATATGGCCGCATTCGATGCCGTCTTGGTCGACGTGCGCTGGCCGGCGCTGGCGCTGCGGGTTCTCAAAGCTGCCAGAGCGATGGGCAAGCCCGCCATTCTCGACGGCGACGTGGCTCCTGACGGCATCATCGAGCAACTGGCGCCGGAAGCGACCCATATTGTCTTCTCCGAACCGGCCGCGCAGAGCCTGACCGGAACAAGCGAAGTGTCCGCGATGACGCAGCTTCTGAAACAGCGCTTCGATCATGCTTTCATCTGCGTGACGGCAGGGGCGGCCGGCAGCTACTGGTTCGACGAGCAAAACAACGCCGTCGCGCATTGCCCGACCATTTCCGTCAAGGCTGTAGATACGCTCGCCGCCGGCGACATCTTCCACGGCGCCTTCGCTCTCGCAACGGCAGAAGGTATGCCGCCGGCAGACGCAATCCGCTTTTCCTCTATCGCCGCCGCCATCAAGTGCGAATCCTTTGGGGGACGATCCGAGGCACCGACGCGGGCCGAGGTGATCCGCCGATCCCATTCGCGTTGAAAGCCCGGACGCGAGCGCAGCATTCTCGATAAGGCCACGTCTTCCACTCGTCACGGCGAGGTTCCGGTCTTCTTTTCAACAATGGCAATCAACGCAGCTACTGAAAATCGAACACGCTGAGACCGGCCGCCATTTCATCGAGGCCAAGCGGGCGCGTGACCGGAGGATCGGCTCTCGCCAGACAGCCCTGGCGTTCGCATAGGCGACAGGCAGGGCCGATCATGTTCTGATTGGCACCCAGCGCCTTGCCATAGACCACCTCGTCACGATGGGCGATATCGCAGCCGATCAGGAGCGCGGTGCGGCGCACCCTTTCGCCGAAATCGGCCCGCGGCCCCTCGATCGTTCTTGATATGGTCAGAAAGCCGGCCCCGTCAGGCATCTGGGCAGCGTCCACCAATATCTGTCCGGGCTGAGCGAAAGCGGCATGGATATTGAGCTTCGGGCAGGCGCCGCCGAAACGGGCCTGCGGAAAGCCTTGGGAGCCCGCCTTGCGCAGGCGATGGTCCGCATTGTCGACCTCCATCAGGAAAAACGGAATACCGGATGCGCCTGGTCGCTGCAGGCTGCTCAGCCGCGTTGCGGCTTGCTCATAAGAGATGCCGAAGCGAGCGCCGAGGGCTTCGATATCATAATGCAGTCGCTGCGCTGCCGAAAGATAGGCACCATAGGGCATCAGAAGCGCATGGGACGCGTAGCGCGCCAGCTCGAAGCGGGCGATGCGGTTGGCTTCTGGTGTCGAAAGCGTGAGGGAGCTCAGCTCGGCGGCGATCTCCTCGCGCAGAGCCAAAAGAGAGACTTCTGTCGCAATCTCACGGATCTGATCGAAGGGCGACAGACGCTCCGACAGGAAAAGCCGCATGGAATGCCGGTCATAGCGCCGACGCAAGCCAGGCATGGCGTGCACCGGCAACACGCGTACCGCGATGCCATGCTCAGCCCTCAGCCATGCCTTCAATGCGCCCGCCAGGTCGTCCCCGGGCGACAGGCGTTCATGGAAGGTCTCCGCAGCATCTTCGATGCGGGCAAAGAAATTCGGGCGCGACTGCAGGCGATCGTGAACCTCGTCGAGCGGCAGGCGCGGTCCGGCGACCTCGGCAACCCTCCCCTCGCGGCCTAGAAGCTCGGCGAGATCGGACAGTCTTGCGGCCTGCTCGCGATAGGCACGATAAAGCCGGATCATGCCGTTTGCCGCATTCGGCGCGGCTTCGGCGAGCTCGATCAGCTCCTGATCGCCTGGGATCTCGCCTGCCAGTAATGGATCGGCAAAGATTTCACGCAATTGCCCTGCGCTGCCGCCCTGCTCGCCCTGCAATTCGTCGAGATCAACCTTGTAGACCGCCGACAGCTTCAACAACAGCTGCACGGTCAGTGGCCGCTGATTGCGCTCGATGAGGTTGAGATAGGACGGCGAGATATCAAGCGCCTGCGCCATCGTCGTCTGCGTCAGACCGAGGCCCATGCGGATGCGCCGAACCTTCGGGCCGGCAAAGATCTTGCGCTCAACCATATGTCATGCCTTTTACAATTCTACAGCCGGCAATATTTTACAAGATTTACAATTTTACCGAAGACTAATGTCAACAATAACACATCATAACCCTTTTATCTAACGACATTTTCTAGTTTTCCTCGCTCTTGCAGCATCGATATTGTAAAAATAGTCATGCAATCAAGATCGATCGGAGGATCGAGAGGAAGTATCGGGAGAATCGCATGACAGATTTTTACAAACTGGTTCCCAGCGCGCCTGCCGGGCGTTTCGACGGTATCGAGCGCCCTTATCAGGCCGCGGATGTGGAGCGGTTGCGCGGCTCGGTTACCATCCGGCATTCATTGGCCGAGATGGGCGCGAACCGGCTCTGGCAGCTCATTCACGAGGAGGATTTCGTCAATGCGCTTGGTGCGCTTTCGGGCAATCAGGCCATGCAGATGGTTCGCGCCGGTCTGAAGGCGATCTATCTCTCGGGGTGGCAGGTTGCCGCCGACGCCAATACGGCCTCGGCCATGTACCCCGACCAATCGCTCTATCCTGCCAACGCAGGCCCGGAGCTGGCGAAGCGCATCAATCGCACGCTGCAACGCGCCGACCAGATCGAGACTGCCGAAGGCAAAGGGCTTTCCGTCGACACATGGTTTGCCCCGATTGTCGCTGATGCCGAAGCAGGCTTTGGCGGCCCCCTCAACGCTTTCGAGATCATGAAGGCCTATATCGAGGCGGGTGCCGCAGGCGTCCATTTTGAGGATCAGTTGGCATCGGAGAAGAAATGCGGTCACCTTGGCGGCAAGGTCCTCATTCCGACGGCGGCTCATATCCGCAATCTCAACGCGGCGCGGCTTGCTGCCGACGTCATGGGCGTGCCGACCCTCGTGGTTGCGCGTACCGACGCCGAGGCCGCCAAACTTCTAACCTCGGACATCGATGAGCGCGATCAGCCCTTCGTCGACTACGACGCGGGCCGCACGGTTGAAGGCTTCTATCAGGTCAGGAACGGCATCGAACCCAGCATCGCCCGTGCTGTCGCCTATGCGCCGCATTGCGACCTCATCTGGTGCGAGACCTCGAAGCCGGATCTGGAGCAGGCGCGTAAATTTGCCGAAGGCGTGCATCGGGTCCATCCCGGCAAGCTGCTGGCTTACAATTGCTCGCCGTCCTTCAACTGGAAGAAGAACCTGGATGACGCGACGATCGCCAAGTTCCAGCGCGAGCTGGGTGCGATGGGCTACAAGTTCCAGTTCATCACGCTTGCCGGCTTCCACCAACTGAATTTCGGCATGTTCGAGCTCGCCCGCGGCTACAAGGCTCGCCAGATGGCCGCTTACTCCGAGCTGCAGGAAGCCGAATTTGTGGCCGAGGCCAATGGCTACACCGCCACCAAGCACCAGCGCGAAGTGGGCACCGGCTATTTCGATGCGGTCTCGCTGGCGATCACCGGCGGCCAGTCATCGACAACGGCCATGCACGGATCGACCGAGCATGCCCAATTCAAGCCGGCAGCAGAGTGATATCATGATCTTAGGAGGAGAATGACATGGCATCGATAGCACGCGTTCGCGAGAGAGCCGAGGAGCAATCTCTCACCATGAATGCCGATCAGCAGGCGGTCATCCGCATGCTGGCCAATGAGCTGCATCGCCTCAACCAGACCGTCATGAATGCGGTCGAGGCCGGCGTTTCCGTCGAGCTCGTCCGCTCGGCCCGTCACCATGGCGGCAACGGCAACTGGGGCGATCTCCTGATCCCCGTCGTCGTCGCCAAGGCAACGCAAACGGCATAACGAAGACAGTATTCAGCGAATATTCGGGCCGCGCCGTCAATCGACGGCCGGCCCGTTTTCGTGGCTGCAATCAGGGCGTCGCGTCGCTGACGAAGTCCGCAAACATGTGCTCGATCGCCTCCGCGCTAGCACCGGACGCAACGAGGGCTGCCAGCAAAATTCTCGCCTGCCCCGGGCGTAGCGTCGAGGAATGGATTGCGCCGGCCGCGGCAAGGTCATGCCCGCCCCCGCCGCCGCCATAGCTGGAAACGAGCAATCCATCCGGCACGCGGCTGGAAACCACGACGGGTACGCCGACATCGGCACACCGCCTGACGGCTTCGACCAGACGCGGATTGGCATTGCCGGAACCGAGGGCAGCCAGAACGATGCCATGGGCGTCGGCCCTGAGGCTCGCATCCACATGCACCGAGTCACAGCCGGGGTAGATTGCGACGACATCAATCCGCACGCTATCAAGTGCCGCCGCAAGACGCGGGCTTGGCGGATTTTCGAGCGGCCGCGATTGCCGGAAAGCGTCGGCAACATCGGAAGAGTGCTTATAAAGTCCCCAGGCCGGCAGCAGACGGCCGCCGAAACAGACGAGCACGCCGCGGCCCGCATTGGCAGGATCGATGGCAGCGGCAACGGCGGCGGCGAGATTGGAAGGGCCATCGGCCTTGGGGTGATCGGCGGTGAATTGCGCACCGGTAAACACGACCGGCTTATTCAGGCCGTGCTGCAGATGGACGAGAAGCGCCGTCTCTTCCATAGCGTCTGTACCATGCAGAACGACGATGCCGTTGATGGCGTCATCAGCAAACAATTCGCCCACCTTGTCGCTGATCTCCTGCATGTCCGCGGGCGTCAGGCTCGCCGAATCCTTCGCCATCAATTCGATAGGCCTGAGATCGACAGGCATGTCGGGAAGAAGCGCCAGCAGGCTTTCTCCCGTTAATGACGGGATGCTGGCGCCGCTATCGGTGCGCTCGCTTGCAATGGTGCCGCCGGTGGCAATGACTGCCACCAGCGGATTGGCTTGCCCTGCCGTCACGACTGGCCCCGCTCTGCCGCCAGCCGATAGATGCGGTCACGCAACAGATACCAGCCGATGACCAGAGCCGGCGCGATCAGGATGAGGGACGCGATCGTCCAGGTTCCGACGGGATAGTCGAGCGCCATCAGCACCAGTACCGCAAAGAGGAAGACGAGTGTCAGGATACCGGTGTAGGGTGCGCCGAACATGCGGAAATCCGGGCGGGCCATCTCGCCGCGCTGCGACAATTTCCAGAGCTTCAGCTGGCACAATACGATCACGCCCCAGGCGGAGATGATACCGAGCGCCGAGAGATTGAGCGCAATCTCGAAAGCGGCCGACGGCACGACGGCGTTCAACGCCACGCCGATGACGGTAACGGCAGCCGTGACCGCGATGCCGCCATAAGGCACGCCTGCCTTGTTCATCTTGGCCAGCGCTGCGGGCGCGGAGCCTGAAACCGCCATGGAATGCAAGATACGACCTGTCGAATAAAGGCCGGCATTGAGCGAGGACAGAACGGCCGTCAGCACGACGAGGTTCATGATGATATCGGCACCTTGGATACCGATCGTCCCGAAGAAGGTGACGAACGGGCTTTCACCCGCCTTATAGGCCGTGTAGGGCAGAAGCAGCGACAGAAGCAGGACCGAGCCGACATAGAAGACCAACAGACGAGCGACTACCGTGCGGATCGCACCCGGCATCACCTTGCGCGGATCTTCGGTTTCGCCGGCGGTCGTGCCGATCAGTTCGATCGATGCATAGGCAAAGACTACGCCTTGTATGATGACGAAGGCCGGCAAGATGCCATTGGGGAAGAAACCGCCGCTATCGCTGATGATGCTGAAACCAGCGGAATGACCGGCAATCGGCGCGCCTGACACGACGAAATAGATGCCAATGACGAGGAAGCTGACCAGTGCCAGAACCTTGATCAGGCTGAACCAGAATTCCAGCTCGCCGAAGACCTTCACCGACAGAAGGTTCATGGCCAGCACCACCATCAGCGCGATCAGCGCGAAGACCCACTGGTCGATACCGGCCAGCCAGGGCACGTAGTGCTTGAAGAAATTCATGTAGAGGGCGACGGCCGTCACATCGGCAACCGATGTCATGGCCCAGTTCAGCCAGTACATCCAGCCGACAGCAAAGGCCATCTTCTCACCGTAGAACTCGCGGGCGTAAGAAACGAAGGAGCCGGAGCTCGGGCGGTGCATGATCAGTTCGCCAAGCGCGCGCAACACGAGAAAGGCAAAGAAACCGCAGAGCGCATAGACGAAGATGAGAGCCGGACCTGCCGCGGCAAGACGTCCGCCCGCGCCAAGGAAAAGACCGGTTCCGATCGCGCCGCCAATGGCGATCATCTGAATCTGCCGCGGCTTCAAGGCCTTGTGATAGCCAAGGTCCTCGTTGACCGGCGGCCGGCGATCCGCCGGAATATTCTGAATAGGTTCGACTGACATTGCTCCTCCCTCGAGCCGTTTGTCCATGAGCGGATCCGGGGTGCTGATGTTGCACCCGAGGGGATGCCGCTGCCTTAATCTGGCCGTCGATCGAGCTTAACGATCGCCGGTCATGCTGTAATGCTGTATGACAGATTTCCTCTTAGACACAGAAATAACGGCGGGTCAAGCCAAACGACACTTATTGACGCGGCAGGAGCTAAGGGATAACAGATTTCTAAATCTGTCATACAGCTTGACAGATTTAGCTTGATTTCCATGTAGGAGGATAATGTGGTCAAGACGCGAAGCGAGTATGACCTGCTGGGCGAGAAGGATATTCCGGCCGAGGTTTATTGGGGGGTGCACACGGCAAGAGCCGTGGAGAATTTCCAGGTGACGGGGACACCGATCGGCCGCTATGCGCATCTCATCCGAGGCTTGGCCTTCGTCAAGGAAGCAGCGGCTCTCGCCAATCACGAGTTGGGACTGCTGAGCGAAGACAAGCTCGATGCAATCGTGCGCGCTTGCCGCGAAATCCGCGCTGGCGAGCTTCACGACCAGTTCGTCGTCGACGTGATTCAAGGCGGCGCCGGCACGTCCACCAATATGAATGCCAATGAGGTCATCGCCAACCGCGCGCTCGAACTGCTCGGCCATGCCAAAGGTGACTATGCTCACCTTCACCCGAACGATCACGTCAATCTCAGCCAATCCACCAACGACGCCTATCCGACGGCCGTCAATGTGGCGCTCATCGAAGCGATCGACAATCTCGCGGCGGCAATGGAAACGCTGCAGGAGGCCTTCGAACGCAAGGCCAAGGAATTCGACAGCATTCTAAAGATCGGCCGCACGCAGCTGCAGGACGCCGTGCCGATGACGCTTGGTCAGGAATTCAGGACCTTTGCCGTCATGCTCGGGGAAGATCGATCCCGCCTGATCGAATCGACCGCCCTTCTGCATGAGGTCAATCTCGGCGCTACTGCCATCGGCACCGGCCTTAATGCGCCCGTCGGCTATGCCGCCCTTGCCTGCACCCATCTTGCCCGACTGACGGGCCGCCCGCTGGTCACCGCAAGCGACCTCATCGAAGCAACGCAGGACCCGGGCGCCTTCGTCCATCTTTCCGGCGTCCTCAAGCGCGTCGCGGTCAAGCTGTCGAAGACCTGCAATGACCTGCGCCTGCTCTCTTCCGGCCCTCGCGCCGGCATCGGTGAGATTACACTGCCGGCCATGCAGGCCGGTTCGAGCATCATGCCCGGCAAGGTCAATCCGGTGATCCCGGAAATGGTCAACCAGGTGGCGTTCTCCGTCATCGGCAACGACATCACCGTGACGATGGCGGCGGAAGCGGGACAGCTGCAGCTCAATGCCTTCGAGCCGATCATCGTGCGTTCGCTGTCGGAAAGCATCATGCATCTGACCGCGGCCTGCCATATTCTTGCCGAACGCTGCGTCGACGGCATCACGGCCAATCCGGCTCTGATGGCGCAGCGCCTGCAGGAATCGATCGGCCTTGCGACGGCACTCAATCCGCTGATCGGCTACCAGGCAGCGACCAAAGTTGCGCGCGAGGCGCTGGCAACCGGACGCACAGTGCCGGAAATCGTGCTGGACCATGGATATTTGACGGCAGAGGAGCTCTTCGAGGCATTGCGGCCGGAGCGCCTCGCCAACTTGCCCGCTGTTCTCAACGATGCGGCTAATCCTGACCGATGATCGTGGTCACCACGCGCTTGACCTGACCGAGATGGGCCTCCATCGCCGCGATGGCCTCCTCCTCCGATGCCGCCGCAATCGCCTCGACGATGCGGCGGTGCTCGACATTCGAGGCCACGCGGCGCTGCGCCATCATATTGACGAGCTCCGATTGGCGCATCAGTGCATCGCGGGCGTCGGAAACGATCTTGGCAAAGACGGCATTTCCAGAGGATTCGGCAATCATCGAATGGAATTCCGAGTCCAGAGTTACCCACTTCAAGGGGTCTTCTTCCCGGTCCATCTCATCGCAAAGCTCGAGCAGGCGCGTCAATTGCTGCTCCGTGCGCCGCAGCGCCGCCCAGCCGGCGGCAGGAACTTCGATGAAGGGACGCGCCTCGATCAAGTCGCGCGCGGAATAGCCGCCATAACGCAGCTCCGGACCCGGCGTTGCGGTGACGACATAGGTGCCGCTGCCGGTACGTGTCTGGGTTAGGCCGAGCGTTTGAAGCGAACGGAGCGCCTCGCGGATGATCGGGCGGCTGACACCATAACGCGTCGCAAGCTGCGACTCGGCGGGCAGCCTTGTCCCAACCGCCAACCGTCCCGATGTTATCGCCGAACGAATATCATCAAACACTGCTTCGGCAGCGTTTTTCCGACTGATCGGACTTGTATAAGATAACCAATCAGCCACCTCACTCATGACAGTCAAACTTTACAAACATTCCGCGCTTGTCAAGGATCGGCTCACGAAATGGCGCTTGCTCGCCGGGCCTCAACGCAATTCGAAAAGCCGACTTTATGTTGATAACGCCATCGGCAACAACTTGCACTTGATACCGCCTTCGCCGGCGATATAAAGAAATCCCTATTCCTTTATGTGGAACGTCATCGTGCCCTTACCCCTCTTTGCTTTGTTTCTGGCCGCCTTTGCTTTCGGCACGACCGAGTTCGTCATCGCGGGCATTCTTCCGGACGTGGCGCAGGGTCTTGATGTCTCGATCCCCTTTGCCGGCTATCTGGTTTCCGGTTACGCGCTGGGAATCGCACTCGGCGGGCCGCTCCTGACCATGGCGACACGACAGGTTTCGCGCCGGACCATTCTGATCGCTCTGACGATCGCCTTTTGCCTGGGCCAGATCGCCTGTGCGCTTGCGCCCGATTTCGCCGCCATGCTCCTCTTCCGCGTCGCGACCGCAATTGCCCACGGCGCCTATTTCGGGATTGCGATGGTTGTCGCGGTCGGCCTCGTCCCGCCAGCATTTCGAGGACGTGCGGTTTCCGTGATCCTTGCAGGACTGACGGTCTCCAATATTGTCGGCGTTCCTCTTGGCGCGGCCATCGGTGGACTTTGGGGATGGCGGACGACGTTTTGGGCAATGACCTTGGTTGGTGTGGTCGCATTGGCCGCGATATGGGTCTTGATCCCGCAGACGAAGGCAGAAACTCAGCAATCCGGCCACTTGAGTGGAGAAGTGCGCGTTCTCGGCCGCCAGCAGGTCTGGACATCTCTCATCATGATGCTCGCATTGATGATCGGCCAGATGGTGCCGTTCACCTACATAACGCCGCTTCTGCGTGAAGTGACCGGCCTGGATGCCATGCTTATTCCCTGGGTCCTCCTGCTCAATGGCGTCGGAGCGACATTGGGGGTTGTGATCGGCGGCAGGCTTTCGGACTGGAAGCTGATGCCCTCGCTTATCGCGATGCTCGCCATTCAATCCGCAATACTCGTCGTTCTCTACCTGGTTAGCCCCTACCCCTTGGCGATGAGTGTGGCGATCTTCGTTTGGGGCGCGCTCAATTTTGCCATCGGTACCCCTATCCAGGCCCGCATCCTGATGTGGACCGCCGATGCGCCGGGCCTTGCTTCCTCACTCATTCCGTCAGGCTTCAATATCGGGATTGCGATCGCAGCAAGCGTCGGTGCTGCACTGCTCGAGAGCGGATATGGCTATCGCAGTCTGCCGGTGCTGGGCGCGATCACGCTTGCCTTGGCCTGCGTGGTTGCCATCCTCTCGGCTACGAGCGAAAGGCGCAGCGGCGCCGTTCCTCCCAATGCCGCTCTCACGTAATTTCTATTGGCAGGCCGCAGCCCTTAACACCGGCCGCCGGCACACAAGTCAGGCGATGAGCCCTTTCATCGGCAGGACATGATCGGAGCCCGGGAAGACATCGCGCGCCAATAAGGTCGGCGATGCGCCAAGCAGATCGACCGCGATACCCTTGACGACAGCGCGCAGATCCGTCGTGGCGGCAAGATCGCGGCCATCGCGCAATTGCGCCTGCTTGAGACCGGGCCAATCGGCAATCACCCGGCCGCCCTTGATCGCGCCGCCGGCGAGGAAGGCAGCCGTTCCGGTGCCGTGGTCGGTGCCCTGGGTGCCATTGACCTGCGCCGTTCGCCCGAATTCGGTTGCAACAAGAATAGCGGTATCTTTCCAGGCCGGACCAAGCTCCTGCTGGAAGGCGGCGAAGGAATTGTCCAGCCCAACGAGCAGCTTGTTCAGCCGATCGACCTCTCCGGCATGGGTATCCCATCCTTCGAAGGCCAGTGCCGCGACGCGAGGGCCATCGTCTTGGGCCAACAGGCGCGCGGCCCCTCTCGCCATCTGTTCCATGCCCGTGGGATCGCCGGGACCTCCCTTCGCCTTGACATCGAGGCCGGCGGCGATCTTGCCGGTCGAAATGCCCTCAGTGAGGATTTTCGCAAAGAGCGGATCGGTGTGATCGTAGAGATCCATCAGCCGCGGCGGTAGATCATCGCTCACCGGCTGGAGGGTCGATGGCGACCAGCCGAGTACCGGCGCCTTCCCGCGAATGACAAGCGGCGCATTCGCGCCGACCGAGAGGCCTCGGATCTCCGAAGCTCCCGGTGAAACCTTATCGCCCTTCGGCAGTCCCTCCAGCATCCGGTTCAGCCATCCGGATTCGACACGGCCGGGCATTTCGTAACCGGACTCCAGCACGTCCTGACCGTCGAAATGGGACCGATCGCGATAGGGCGTCGCACTGGCATGCACGACGGCTGCCTGCCCTGCGCGATAGAGCCTGTTGAAATTCGGCATCGACGGATGCAGCGCAAAGAAGCTGTCGAGCGGCAACGCCGCCTCGGGGCCACTCGTCGTCATGGCGATCGCCTGCCGCAGCGCCTGATAATCGGGATCGCCAACGGGCGGGACGGCGGTCAGACCATCGAGCGCGCCGCGCAGGATAATGGGGATGAAACGCGGGTCGCGTCCACCGGCGGCATGGGCGAAGCGCGGGATGAAGGCCCAGGCAAACAAGGCGCCGGAAGCGCCAAGCACGGCACGACGGGTGGGGGTCATGAGTTCGCAGGTCATGGTCAGCGCCTTTGAAATTCGGGGGAAAGATAAGCGATCGTCAGGCCCTGCTTGCGGGTTTCCGCACGCGATACCGCCTGCAGCGTTTCATTCGAAAGAAGCGGCCCCAGGCTGTCGGATACGAAACTGCGGGGATCGATCTGGGGTGGCACCGCATTCGCGATCATATTGGCGACGTCCATCCGCATGCTCAGCCCCTCGCTGGAGGCCCAGACATCGGCGGTGTCGGCAAAGCCGTTAGGGCCGGCTGGTGCCCAGAAAGGCTGGCCCATGGCAGTCAAGGCGCCGAGAATGACATTCGGCTTCGGCGTCTCGCCGCTGGCCCGCAAAAGTGCGGTCATGAATTCAAGCGGAGAGCGAACCTTCGACAGTGTCGGGTTCCATGCATCCTCGGAGCCGACGAGCGCCCGATAGACGGCCGAAAGATCGCCATCCGTCTTGCTGAAGGTTGCAGCGACGGTCTGTACGAGCCCTGGCGGCGGTGTGTCGGCGACGAAATGGCGGACGAGCTTGGTGGCGATATGCTGTGCCGTCGCCGGGTGACGGGCGAGATCGCGCAGCGCCTCGCGCCCCTGCCCCACGCCATTATCGGCATAGGTCAGACCGAGCAGCGTCTGATCGCCAGGCTCGTGCGCGCCGGCATTGAAGACGAAGGTGCCGGGCGTCCCGAGCTTGCCTTCGTTGCGTGCCACCGTCCAGCCGGTGATGATCCTGGCAAGCGTCGTCACATCCGTCTGCGTGTAGCCGCCATTGACACCGAGTGTGTGGAGTTCCAGCGTCTCGCGGGCAAGATTCTCGTTCAAGCCGCGCTTCTTGTTGGCATTGGCTTTCGAGTTCGGCCCGATCGATTGCTGGTTATCGAGATAGGCAAGCATGGCCGGATGGGTCTCGACGGCAAATAGCATATCGGCGAAACGGCCGAAGACGTGCGGCCGGATCGCTTCGCGCTCGAAGGCACCGGCAACGATATGCACCTCCTCGCTCTTCGACACGGCGACTGCGAAATGGTTTGCCCAGAACATGGCAAGCCGCTCGCCAAAGCCGATCAATGGCTGCCTGATGGTGCCGTTGAAGCGGGCATCCACTTCCGCCAGCAAAATCTGCTGCGGCAGGTAGGGCATTGCGGGTTTTTCCAGCTTCTCGACTGCCTTGCCGATGGCAGCCGCCATAGCTTGGTTGTTCGGCTGAGCCGCCATGGCCTGACTGCTCGGCGACGTGGCGCCCGAAGGCTGCACAGTCGGCTTCTGCGGCGGCGGCCCCTGCATCTGTTTGTCCTGCGGTGCGGCGGCGACCGCCACTGCCGCCTGCTGCCTGGCCTGCTTGCGTTCTTCCTGGAACGCATAGAGGGAAACGAGAAGATCGGCTGTGGATTGCAGCTGCGGCCCGACTGGAACCGGGACGTAACGCTCGGTGATTTCTTCCAGCAATGCACCGCGCGGATCGAATGCGATCGAAGCGGTGCCGTTGTGGTCCGCCCCTAACCCGAAACGGGAAAGTGCGAGCGCGGCGTAAACATCATTGGACTGCTGGGCCATGGCGTTGCCAACTCCTGCTTCAGACATGCTCCTTTAACGCAGGCTTGGTTCCGATCCGTCGCTTGGCAAGTGTGATCATTTTGTGGCAGCGGCAGCCTTGGGCATGCTGCGGCGGACCAGGCTTTCCGATAGCGCCCGACGCTCGTCGTAGGAAAGCGTTGCCGCAAAATCGACGGCACGTTGTTCGACCTTCGCCCTAAGGGCCATATCGGCATCGCGCGCCCTAGCGAACGCCGCCGAAAGCGCCGCCGTATCGAGCATGGGTTGACCGAGGATTGAGGCTGCATCGATCTTTGCCTGCTGCGCCTCGAGAACGGTCTGACGCTCGCCCTTGCGTGCCTCGTTGAGGGCGGCGCGCAAAGCTTTCTTCTGGGTCGATGGCAATTGCTCGCCGGCGAGCGGCATCATTTCAGTACGCGCCTGCGTCTTGCGGATCCATGTCAGGCCGCCACCGGCCAACGCTCCAATCAGGAACGTATTCAGCACCAGCAGAGAGATAACTACTATTCGAAAGCTTCGGTCCGTCATTGGCTGTCCTGCTGCGCTATGCCTGCATCCGGTCCGATATCGCCGAACATGGTCGCGGTTCCATCCGGGACGATCGAGGTATCGGATGTCAGGCTCGGAACCAAGACGGCGATTGCAATGCTGCCGGCAAGCGCGCCGGCGATGCCGATCCCCACAAGGCCGATCCCGGCCGAACCGAAGCGGAACCAGTTTCGTATCGTCAGGCGCCGCACGAGCTTTGCGAGGATTCGCTCTTCCAGGCCGGTGTGACGGGGTCTTACGACGTAGGTGTCGAGCAGCGCATCCAGATCGGCGGCGCGCACAAGTGTTTGCGCGGCGGCGGTACCCTTGGCAAAATCCCGCGCGGCCGCGCGCTCGGCCTGCGGCCATCGGCCGATATCACCGCCATAGGCCGCAGTCAGTGCTTCAAACCGCTCGGCATTCATCGGACCCGCGATATTTTCAACCATCGCCCTCATCCTTCAACAAAAGCACCTGCAAGGAGCGCCTTCCGCGCGCAAGCAGGCTTTCCAGTGCATCGACACTGACATCCATGACCTCAGCCGCCTCGACATTCGACAGCGCCTGATAATAAACCAGAATGATCGCCTCGCGCTGCCGGGGCGCAATCATCTGCAAGGCCCGTTCGACGCGTCTCGACGGATCGTCCTCGCTCATCAAGTCCGCATCCGGCGCCGGCCCTTCATATTCAATGTCGGGCGGATGTTCGGCAGGAACGTCCTTGCGGCGGCGCAGGCGATCATAGCAAAGGTTGATCGCCACACGATGCACCCAGGTGCTGAAGCGCGCGTTGCGCTGGCGCCAGCCGCCGGCATTTCGCCAGATGCGCAAAAACGTCTCCTGCGCCACATCTTCAGCCTCGGCCGCATCGCCAAGCATGCGGGTCGCGACCGCGACGATGCGCGGCAATTGCCGCGCGACCATCATACGCATTGCCGAAACATCGCCTGCAGCGATTCGGCCAAGCAGATCCTCATCCTGGTCGCCACTCCTGGGCGCGCGATCCCACTTCATCGACAATCGCCACCGCTCCAGTTCACTGCGATAACTGCATGGCACCTCAGCCTCAGCCTTACAGCCGGCAAACAGTGCCACTTGGATCGCAGCATCTCGGTCAGCGTATCATCCTTCGACATCAAACGCGGGTTCACGAGAATTGAACGCGGCGCTTATGCAAATCCGTCGCTCTCATGCCAGGAATTTTCGAATTCTCTTTCCACGCCGAAAGACGATTTGCGCGCGAGCTATTGTCAGCTTGCAAGAAGACAGACGAAAGCTCAAGCTAGGTCCGAGCCGCAGCGGATCACTTGTCGACCGGTCCCGCCAGTTCGACCAAGCCATGGCGGTCAGACCCGCCGCATGAAGGCGGAATCAAGACTTCGATGGTCAATATGAGCTGACGGATCTGCGAACGAACGCCGCGAGTTAAATGCTTCATAGGTTTCAACTTGAACGCTACATCGCTTCTGGAGCAAGCGGACCGGGGATCGCCCGGCCAATATATTTCGCCATCATAGCTATATCAGCGTTTGCACTTTCCGATTTTCACTTCACAACATGGGGAAATTGCTCACGGAAACTTGCGCGTGGCTTATAGCGCTTGACAGGATATATTCTGTTGCGATTTGCTTGCTCAATTTTTGAGGATAGATAAATACCTCCACTCCGTTGAGCATCGCTGGTATATGGGCTCCAGCACTGAACGGCATGATGGAAGAAGAATATCAAGAAGAGGGGCACAGCTTGAACATCGGTTTCTGTGGAGAGGTGAATGAGGCGAACTAAGGAGGAGGCGGCAGAAACGAGGAACGAGATTTTGCAATCCGCAAAAGCTCTGTTTCTCGACAAGGGCTACGAGAATGTCAGCCTGGAAGAGATAGCCGTAGCCGCCGGTGTCACGCGGGGGGCAGTGCACTGGCATTTCAAGAACAAGCAAGGGCTGATGTTTGCGATCCGCGACGAGGCCCAGCAGCCGTTCAAGGATCTGGCGGAGCGGATGTCGAAGGAACTGCCGCCCAACCCGCTTGATCTCATCGCCGATACCATAGCCGCGATATTTGACGATATTCACAGCGACCCGCGCAAGCGCAGCATGCTGAAAGTTATGATGCATCTCGACATGGCGTTTTGCGACGGCACTACGAGCCGGGCGAGTTCGTTTCGGCACGACATGCACGAGAATTTCGAACGCATATTCACCCTTATGGATGAAAAGACGAAACTTCCGGCTCCCTGGACCCCGGATACCGCCTCTTCCGCATTGACAGCGGTCATCGGCGGCCTGATCACCGAATGGACCCTCGACCGAGGCAGCTTCGAATTGGTCCCGTGTGGACAGATGTTCATAAAGATGGTGCTGAAGACCTGGTTCCCGCTGGCACAGACGCAGGAACTGGCGATTGCCGCAATGATACCGGAAAAAGCCTAGAACGGTTTTACCTTCGGAATTGAAGAGAATCAACGACGGCGGTTTGAAGCTTCTGCCGGGAGCTGAACCGATTTCCCAAAGCTGGAAATAAAAAAGGATCCGGAGGGAAAGCCAGATCCTTTGCTTTGATCGGAGGTCAACCGATCGATGAAAGAAGCCTGACGGATTGGAACGTCAGGCTTCTCTTACCCGGCATTGAGCCGGGTAATTCAATATTAGAAGCTACGCTCGAAGCGCAGGATACCAGCCCACTGATCCTGGTTCACAGAATCGAAGTTGGTGTAGGAGACTTCCGGCTCGATGAGCAGGTTCTTGACCGGGTTCCACTTGACGTTGGTGGTTGCGGCAAAGATCTTCGAATCGGTGTAGGCGAGCTGCAGGTTCCACTTCAGCTTTTCGTTGATCGGAACGCCAACGCCGCCCCAAACAGCCCAGTCACCCCAGCCGCACTTCGATGCATCGTTAATCGGGCAAGCCGAACGATCGAGGTTGGTGCCGGCATACTTGTTCAGCTTGTCGCCATCGGTGTTCCAACCGCCCATCAAGAAGGCCGAGAAGGTACCGAAGTCAGCATCGACACGAGCCTTGATAGCGCCTTCTTCGACGATCGAGTCGTAACCGCCAACGACCTTGAAGCCCCATGCACCGGACTTGAAGCCAGCACCGGCAACGACGTCGGGAGCGTAGTGGTTGCCCTTGTCGTCAGACCACCAGCTGGAGCCATAGGAAGCGCCCGAGCCGCTGGAGTTCGAGTCTTCAACCGAGATCACAGCCGTGAAGCCGTTGCCGGCGTCGTAGTTGTAGGTCAACTGGTTGAGTTCGTACGGACCGTCATAGATCACGTCGTCGTTGATGACGTCGCCGGCATAACCGATGTAGGAGTTGTACTGGGAGTCAGCCTTACCGACGAGGAAACCGCCGAGGCTGATGTTTGCGAACAGCAGCTTCGTGGAAGTGGAGTTACCGTCATTCCAATCCCAACGGATGACCGTGTTGGTCTTCAGCGGGCCGTATTCGGTGTCGGTTGCCGTGTCGACGCTCAGCTCCGCACGGGTGTGCCACAGCGTACCGTTATGGCTGTTCGGGTTGTAGGCATCGTACCACTCGCCTTCGGTACGGACGCGGCCGCCGATCTTGAGGCAGGTTTCAGTGCCTGGAATGAAGAAGTAGCCAGCGCCGTAGGCGTCGCAGATGCGAACGTATTCCAGCGGCTCGGGCTCAGCAGCGACGATCGCGTCAGCCGCATGGGCGCCAGAAACTGCTGCCAGCGCAGCAGCGGAGCCGAGAAGAAGGCTCTTGATGTTCATTTTAAACTCCTGGTTGCAATATGCATTCCAATTTACCGCGAGTACAAAGCTGGAACACCACCCTGAGGATTACGTCAGCTTAAACGCAACCGGGCAGTCCGGCAGATACGCACCTGATGTCGGCTTGAGTCCCCTCTAACCTCCATAATTCACCCCGCGGCAAAGGTTTTGAAATGCCTCTACCGATCCGGCCGATTGCTCGTCCGTAAGACAGTTTATGTCCTATGTTTGGTTTACAAACAGCCCGTATGTTTGTCAATTCTGTGAAACCCGCCCCGGCACTAGACTTGATTGCTGTTGCTTAAATGCAACTGGCGGCTGGCTGGGCCTTTTACTGCCGGAGTATTCAGCCTCGCCAAGGTTTAAGAATTCGCCCCAAATCGAGGCAGTCTTCCCCAATCAGACTCGCGATCCAGAATTTTCATCGGTACCGTTTATGCGGGAACGGGCATGGATCAAGAGCAGCGTCATCGGAGATGACGATCGCGCCTATCGGAGGCTCGCCCCCTGTAGAATCTACGCGCTCCCGCGCCACACTGATCAATCGATTGAGAAGATGCGACCGTCGTTGCGGGGTTGACAGAGAACAAGGGTAAGGCATAGCCTTTTCGTATTCACCAGGGGGGTCCCGGCAAGGGGCTGAGATACTGCTGGACAATGAGGCTTTGCCTCCTGTGGCGCAGTGACCCGTTGAACCTGATCCAGTTCATACTGGCGTAGGGACGGTGCAAGCGCTTGAAGGCTTCGGATTCCCGCGTGGATTCCATGCCGGCGTCTTTCCATCATTCCGGCTGATTGACTGGGTCTCCAACTGCAACTTGGAGCCTCAAACCATGAATATTGCCGCAAAGAACCTCACTCCGACCGTCACCACCGGCCCGCTGCCGGCATCCACGAAAATCTATGTTCCCGGAGAGATCCACCCGGACATCCGCGTGCCGATGCGCGAAATCAGCGTCCATCCGACCTCAGGCGAGCCGCCTGTCATTGTTTATGATTCTTCCGGCCCCTACACGATCGAGGGCGCCGATATCCGCATCGAGGAGGGTCTATCTCAGCTACGCCGCGACTGGGTTCTCGCCCGCGGCGATGTCGAGGCTTATGAAGGCCGGCATGTGCGCCCTGAAGACAATGGTTTCGTCACCGGCGAGCGGCTGACACCGGAATTTCCGGCCAGGCGCCAGCCCCTGCGGGCAAAAGACGGCAAGGCGGTCACCCAACTCGCCTATGCGCGCGCCGGCATCATCACGCCGGAAATGGAATTCATCGCCATCCGCGAAAATCTCGGCCGCAAGGCGAAGGCAGAAGCCCTGATTCGCGATGGCGAAAGCTTCGGCGCCCATATTCCGGATCATGTCACCCCGGAATTCGTCCGCCAGGAAGTTGCAAGCGGCCGAGCGATCATTCCGGCCAACATCAATCACCCCGAAAGCGAGCCGATGATCATCGGCCGGAATTTCCTGGTGAAGATCAACGCCAATATCGGCAATTCCGCCGTGACCTCTTCGATGGCGGAGGAAGTCGAGAAGATGGTCTGGGCCGCGCGCTGGGGCGCCGATACCGTCATGGACCTCTCGACAGGCCGTAACATCCACAACATCCGCGAATGGATCATCCGCAATTCGCCGCTGCCGATCGGCACTGTGCCGCTTTATCAGGCGCTGGAAAAGGTCGGCGGCATTGCCGAGGAACTGACCTGGGAGGTCTATCGCGACACGCTGATCGAGCAGGCCGAACAGGGCGTCGACTATTTCACCATCCATGCCGGTGTGCGACTGCATTACATACCGCTGACCGTCAACCGCGTCACCGGCATTGTCTCCCGCGGCGGCTCGATCATGGCCAAGTGGTGTCTGCATCACCATCGCGAGAGCTTCCTTTATGAGCATTTCGAGGAAATCTGCGATATCTGCCGTGCTTATGACGTCTCTTTCTCGCTCGGCGACGGCCTGCGCCCCGGCTCGATAGCTGACGCCAACGACGCCGCGCAGTTCGCCGAACTGGAGACACTCGGCGAGTTGACGAAGATCGCCTGGGCCAAGGATTGTCAGGTGATGATCGAAGGCCCCGGCCATGTGCCGATGCACAAGATCAAGGAAAACATGGACAAGCAGCTTTCCGTCTGCGGCGAGGCGCCCTTTTATACGCTCGGACCGCTGACGACGGATATCGCGCCCGGCTATGACCACATCACATCGGGCATCGGCGCTGCCATGATCGGCTGGTTCGGGACGGCGATGCTCTGCTACGTCACGCCGAAGGAGCACCTTGGTCTGCCCGATCGCAACGACGTCAAGACAGGCGTCATCACCTACAAGATCGCAGCGCATGCGGCGGATCTCGCCAAAGGTCATCCGGCCGCGCAGGTTCGTGACGATGCTCTGTCGCGCGCCCGGTTCGAATTCCGCTGGGAAGATCAGTTCAACCTTTCGCTCGACCCGGACACGGCTCGCAGCTTCCACGACGAAACCCTGCCGAAGGAAGCTCATAAGGTGGCCCATTTCTGCTCGATGTGCGGCCCGAAATTCTGCTCGATGCGGATTTCGCACGACATCCGCGCCGAAGCGCAGAAGGAAGGGCTGGAAGCCATGGCCGCCAAGTATCGAGAGGGCGGAGACCTCTATATGCCGGTCGATACGGCCTCGCACCCGGCTGAATGACATGCGTATTCTCGTTAAAGGGGCCGGCGTTGCCGGCCTCACGGTCGCACGCGAGCTGGTCCGGCGCGGAGCCGAGGTCACGATCTCAGATCCAAGCCGGACTTTTCATCATGCCGCCTCCTGGCTTGCCGGCGGCATGCTGGCGCCATGGTGCGAGTGCGAAAGTGCCGATGAGGCTGTACTGACGCTCGGCCGTGATTCCGCCGATCGATGGGAAGCGATTCTGCCCGGCGAGATCGTCCGCAATGGAACGCTCGTCGTCGCGCCGAACCGCGATCAAAACGAGCTGAGACGATTCGCCAGCCGCACGACGAATTACCGCTGGGTAGACGAAGACGAAGTCGCTGCCCTTGAGCCTTCGCTTGACGGCCGGTTCCGCCAGGGCCTGTTCTTTCCACAGGAAGCACATCTCGATCCCCGTGAGGTCCTGCAATCGTTGAAGGACGATCTATCTGCAAAAGGCGTCACCTTTGTCGACGAACTCCTGGATGACGATAGTTTCTTTGACATCGTCGACTGCACAGGGGCTGCCAGCATCGGCCGCATCCGCGATTTGCGCGGCGTGCGCGGCGAAATGCTCTATCTGCAGAGCGATGAAATCGCGCTTTCGCGCCCTGTCCGCCTGCTGCATCCACGTTTTCCGGTCTATATCGTGCCGCGCGGCGAAGGCCTGTTCATGGTCGGCGCGACGATGATCGAGACCGACTTCAAAGGGCCGATCACCGCCCGTTCGCTGATGGAACTCCTAAACGCAGCCTATGCGCTGCACCCGGCCTTTGCCGAAGCCGCCGTGGTCGAAACCGACACCGGCATCCGCCCTGCCTTTACAGACAACCTTCCGCGCGTGATGCGGCAGGGCAAAGCCATCCTTGTCAACGGCCTCTATCGCCACGGCTTTCTGCTCGCGCCCGCGATGGCCGAGAAAGCCGCTGATCTCGTCTTTTCCGGACACGACGAAAGGAGCCGCCAATGCGCCTGATCATCAACGGCGAAGCGCAGATTGTCGAAGCAACGACGCTCTCGCAGCTTCTCACGGCTCTCGAATATGAGGGCGAATGGCTGGCAACCGCCGTCAATGGCGAACTCGTCCATAGCGAGGAACGCGGCGACCACATCCTAACCGACGACGACAGGATCGAGATCCTGACGCCCATGCAGGGAGGCTGACGATGCTTGAACTCTACGGAACCCAAATTACATCGCGCCTTCTTCTCGGCACGGCGCGCTACCCCTCCCCGGCCGTACTGGCGGAAGCCGTCAAACGTTCGCAAACCGGGATCGTGACCGTATCACTGCGCCGGGAAACGGCAGGCGGGCGTAATGGCGGCGCATTCTTCGAGATGATTCGCGAACTCGGTGTTCGCGTGCTTCCCAATACAGCAGGCTGCCACGGCGTATCCGAAGCGGTTCTGACCGCGAAAATGGCGCGCGAGGTCTTTCGGACCAACTGGATCAAGCTCGAGGTGATCGGCAATCACGATACGCTGCAGCCCGACGTCTTCGCGCTGGTGGAAGCGGCAAAAATCCTCACCAATGACGGTTTCGAGGTCTTTCCCTACACGACGGACGATCTCATCGTCGCCGAGCGGCTGCTGGAAGCCGGATGCAAGGTGCTGATGCCCTGGTGCGCACCGATCGGAACGGCGGCCGGGCCGCTCAATCTCTCCGCCCTGCGATCGATGCGGGCCCATTTTCCCGAGGTGCCGCTGGTAGTGGACGCCGGCATCGGCAGGCCTTCGCATGCAACGACCGTCATGGAGCTTGGCTTCGATGCCGTGCTGCTCAACACAGCAGTTGCCGGGGCTGGCGATCCGGCCGCGATGGCGGAAGCCTTCGCCAAGGCCATCGATGCCGGCCGACAGGCATACGGCGCCGGCATGCTGGAGCCGCGCGATATGGCGGTACCCTCGACACCGGTGATCGGAAAGGCGGTGTTCGCGTGACGATCGATCCCTTCTACCTCATTGTCGATAGTGCGGCCTGGATCAGGCGGTTGGTGCCGCTCGGCGTCAAGCTGGTACAGTTGCGCATCAAGGATCGCTCAACGTCTGAGATCCGCGCCGAAATTCGCGAGGCGAAGGCAATTTGCGCCGCGCATGAGTGCCAATTGATCGTCAACGACTATTGGCAGCTGGCAATCGAGGAGGGTTGCGATTTCATCCATCTCGGCCAGGAGGATCTCGCTTCCGCCGATCTCTCCGCCATACGGGATGCCGGATTGAAGCTGGGGCTTTCGACACATGACGAGGCGGAGCTCGAGACGGCGCTTGCTGCCGAACCCGATTATATTGCGCTGGGGCCGATCTACCCGACCGTGCTCAAGGTCATGCCCTGGGCGCCCCAAGGCCTCGATCGGATCGGCGCGTGGAAGGCGCGCATCGGCAATCGGCCTCTCGTTGCGATCGGCGGCCTGACGGTCGAACGTCTTGCGGGCGTATTCGAGCATGGCGCCGATATCGCCGCGGTCGTAACGGATATCACCCGCAATCCTGACCCCGAATCGCGAACGCTCGAATGGGTGGCGGCGACCCGGCAGATGCCTCCAAATTGACAAGATCGCCCCTCAGGAGCCCATGCAAGGGGCTATTTTCAGCCGCTATTGCCCGATGAACGGGCCATTCATGGAATATTCAGCTGAACATAATCATGCTGAAGGCGTTAATTAGATGACTCGCGTTTTCGCTGAGCACAAAGACTGCTTTGGAGGTAGTCATGATAAAGAAGACGGTTCTTACGGTTTTGCTGGCCGCTGCGGTCGTAGGCGGCGCATTGGCGCCCGTCAGCAGCGCACAGGCACAGTATTACGACGGCCATCGCGGTGACTGGCGCGGCCATGACGATTGGCGTCGTCATCATCATCGTGGCAACGGCGGCGCGATCGCTGGCGGTGTTGCCGCGGGTCTTCTCGGTGGACTGATCGTCGGCGGCGCTCTTGCCAACCGAGGCCCGGTTTACGAGGTCGCCCCGCCGCAGCCCAGATGCTGGTACGAAGATCGCCGCGTCCAGAACGAGTATGACTATGGCTGGCATTACGAGCGCATTCGCGTTTGTAACTAAGCGATAAGCAATGCATCCACACTGCGCGGATGCGTCGTTTGATGGATGATTTGGATTTGCCGGCGGTCAAAACCGCCGGCAAACTATTTTAGGCGGGCAAATTATAATCCGTGCGTCCTTGAATAGGCATTGCGCTCCGGAAATGTTCGCCCAGCAAGGCTTTCGGGCCCGGGACGCCAAATTTCGACGAGCAAGGGATAGCAGGGCACTGTATCGCTCGAATGTTCGCTGCCACAATCGCCGCCGGGGCAGGCGGAGAGCGCTCCGAGCAGATCGATCTCCGCGAAGAACTCGAGGAAGTCGCCCGGCCGCACGGGGCTTGCCTTCATGAAATACTGGTGGGTGTCGCGCGTAAATCCGGTACACATGAACACGTTCAGCACGTCGTGAACATGGAACTCCGCCTCCTGGATGGAGATGTTCATTTCCTTGGCGAGCGCACGCGACAGGTTCGAATGGCAGCAATGGTGATAGTCGTCACCCTTCAGCAGCCGGTTCGTATAGGGATCGCAGCGGGTGCCGATGACATCGTGGACCCCGGCTCCATCCGCGTCCCAACCATACCAGCCAAGCGTATCATGCGTGATCGTCGCCATTGGCCGCAGATAGGGCAGCGTGCTCCACAGCCGATCGCCGACACCGACATGGGTGGCGTGCAAAGCCCTCGTCTTGCCGCTGAAAAAGCGCTCGGAAAGATCGGCAGCATTCCACAGATTGAGATCGCCCACCTGCGCGCCCTCGACGCTGACGATCCGGAAGAAATGTCCCTTCGGCACACGGAAACTGCCGCCTTCACGCGGTGCGACGATGGTTTCGGCAACCTTGGTCATGGTTTGCCTTGCCACGCGCAGCACATCCATGTCGACCGGCGGCAGCGTTCCGTTCGGATAGACGACAACGGGGGGCTTGCCGCGCCGCTCCTCGGCATCGGCGGGTGCTGGCATATCGAAAATACTGTTCATGGTGGCTTTCATTCCTCACCGATCCGACATTCGTTTCGGCAGCACTGTAAGGATGCCAGTTCCTTGCGCAACGGTGATCGGGCTTGTGCTTTGGCCAAGTTTTACTTAGCCTCGTCCGATGCAACATGTCCCGCTTGCCTCCCTTCGCGCCTTCGAGGCGGCCATTCGCCACGAAAGTTTTGCCAAGGCGGCGGCTGAACTCAATCTTACGGCCGCCGGCGTTAGCCAGCATGTGCGCACCTTGGAGGAATGGCTCGGCATCAAGCTCTTTACGCGGCATGCCCGTGGTGTCACGGCGACTATGGCCGGCCGCGATTTCGGGGCTGCCGTGGCAAACGGCCTCGGACATATCGATATCGCCGCCCGGCAGCTGCGGTTTGCCAGCAACAGTCGGCCGGTCAGCGTGGCCTGTATCGCTTCTGTCGCCACCCGTTGGCTGATACCCCGACTGTCGGCATTCAGGAAGGAATACCCCGAAATCCAGATCAATATCGTCTACGCGCTCGATGCGAGGACGCCGGAGGCGGCAAGCGTCGATCTTCTGATCCGTCACGGACCAAGACCTTCGACGCATGCCATCTCGCTATTGACGGCCGAAACGCGGCCGACCTGTTCGAGAGAATATGAGCGCCGTCACGGACCGATCAGGACGCCAGCCGATCTCCTTAATCTCGACCTCCTGCACGATGAAACGGCGGCCGCATGGACACGCTGGTTCGCCCTCGAAGGTATCCACCAGCCTCCAAGAGCCGGCCCGATCTTTGCCGATTTCGGCTTGATGATCGGGTCGGTCATCGGCGGTCAAGGTGTGGGCCTCTGCCCCACTGCCTTGATCTCGGATGAATTGGCCAATGGAACGCTGGTTGCCCTATTCAATACGGCACTGGACACCGATAAATCCTATTGGCTGCTCGAAGCCAGCCATCTTTCCAACGATGCTGAAACGTTTCGCAACTGGCTTGTTTCCGTGAACAAGTAGACACCGGAGCAGCATCCCCATCTGCGGTAAGCCAACGTTCTCAGAGGCTTTCCGGGGTAACGGTCAGAAAACGCACCGGCTCGAGATCGACATCGGTATCGATCAGGCCCAGCCGCTTCAGCGTCAGATCGATGGCACGCCGGGCTTGAACCTCGGGAGCCTGATCGAGAACGATCGTCATCAAACCCTCCTTCAGATAGCCGCGCGTCGCATCGGACAATTCATGCCCGACCCAGAATACCGGCCGCTGGCGATACCGGCGCAGAACCGTCGCGATCGCGGCATTGTCGCCGCCGGCGCTGTAAAGGCCGATAATATCGGGATACCGGGCGAAGGCGTTGGTCAGCAGCTCGATCGTCTTCATTTCATCGTCCTCATCGAACATGACTTCAACGAAGCGATGCGATGGGTTCGCATGATCGAGCAGATAGTTGGAAAAGCCGCGGATACGCGCCTTGTGGTTCTCATAAGCGCCGCTGTGGCAGAGTGCGACGAAAGTGCCGGAGATATTCGACTGCATGCGCGCCATGTAGAAGGCGGCGGTGCGGCCGGCCGCCTCGTTGTCGATGCCGACGTAAGGCAGCTCCAGTGCTGGCCGCGTCATGATCTGCACGACGGGAATGCCACCGCCGGCGACCTTGCGGATGCTGCCGACCACATCGGGATGATCGGGCGCAACGACGATCAGGGCGGAGCGCCGTGCCTGCGGATTGGCGATATGGCGCGAAAAATCGGCGGGATCGTCTTCCCTAGCGAAAGTCCGCTGGATCTGGATATCCTTGTCGAGCAGGGCGGCGATGCGCTCGAAGGCTCGATTGAGCCTTGAATAGAAATAGGTTTCAGGCCGCAGCAGCACGACCTCGATGCGCACCAGACCGTGCCTGATCCCCGCCGGCGGCGTGCGGTAGCCGAGCCGCTTGGCCGCGATGAAGATCTTTTCCGCCGTTTCCGGCAAAACATTGCCGCGCCCGTTCAGCGCCCGCTCGACGGTGGCTGCTCCCACACCCGCGGCCGTCGCCACATCCTTCAACGTAACCTTGGCCACGCTTTCCTCATTTTCCAATCCGATGATCAGATTTGATCATGGATTCGCGGCGGATGAAAGAGGGGGAATCTCAGCCGAAGCGAGCGACGAGAAAATCGATGACGCTGCGCAGCATGGCCGTCGGACGCCGGTCCGGCGCATAGACAAGGTGCATCGGTGTCGGCTGGTACGACCAAAGGGGCAGGACGGGCTCAAGACGGCCGGCATCGAGATCGGCCGCCAAGAGCAGTTCCGGCTGCAGCACTATGCCGGCTCCGTGCAGAGCGGCAACGCGCAAAGCCCCGCCCTGATTGGTGGTGAATCTGCCCTTGATGGCGATCTCACGCGTTTCCCCGTCCGGACCAACGAGATGCCAGCGCCCCTGGAGCCGCCAGTAGGAATGGCCGAGACACATATGATTGGCGAGGTCCTCGGGGCTTTGCGGCCGGCCGCAGCGATCCAGATAATCCGGCGACGCCGCAAGAATGCGTCGATAGGGTTTTAGCGGACGCGCCACGAGATTAGTGTCCGCCAGATCGCCGATATGGATCCCGAGTTCGTAGCCTTCGCCGATCAGATCATGTGGATTATTGTCGAGCGCCAGATCGACGCTGACCTCAAGATTCTCATGCAGATAGTCGACAAGCGCCGGCACGAGGCTTTGCGTTCCGAAACTGACAGGAGCGACGAGCCGCAGGCGCCCGCGCGGTGCCGATTGCAGTTCGGAGGCCGATTGCTCGGCATGCTCCACCTCCGCCAGCACCGTCTTGCATCGCTCGTAATAAAGCTTGCCGACCTCGGTCAGCTGATGGCGGCGTGTGGTGCGGTGAAGCAGGCGCGCACCGAGCCGCTGTTCGATCGTCCTGATATGTTTGGCAACCATGGCCGGCGACACCTGGCTTATGTCGGCAGCTGCGGCAAAACTGCCCTGTTCGACTACTTTGACGAACATCGCCATTCCCGCCAACTTGTCCATGATTGCGTACCCACAGGTTCGGAATGAAGCAAATGGAAGCGTATTTATCGCCAAATGGTTTTGCAAGATAGTCCGTAGGCGCCGAACATCCGGCGATAATTGCTCAAGGAGTTGCCATGCCCATCCTGCGCTTGGAAATGCATCCCGGCCGCACGCAAGACCAGAAGCGCGCTTTCGTTCGTGAAGCGACCAAAGCCGCTGTAGAAACACTCGCCTGCCCGCCGGAATCGGTGGAAATCATCATCACCGAGATTTCGAAAGAGTCCTGGGCGACAGCAGGAAAGCTGAAATCGGATAGCTGAAACGACCCGATTTCGTGATCGCGGCCTGGCGGTTTTTATCGACCGTCAGGCCTCGTTTGGCGCCAGGCTCTGCCGCCCCCAGGCTTCGGCCCAATCCATCAGACGCGCCATCTCCTGCCTGAGAGCATGCGAACGGATAATATCGGCGGCGTGGCTCAGATTGCTGCGCGGATTGTAGAATGCATCGATCTCTTCGCCACTCTCTCGCCTCGCCGTCTCCAGGCGAAGCTTCATTTCCTCGACTTCGGCCTTCACCGCAAAGTATCGCTTCATGACCTCAACAAGGTCGCGGTCGCCTGCACTGGTCTCCATGCATACTCCATCCTACTTATTTTAGCGCCTCGCAATGATCCGATTCGAATGGCGGAATCTAGGTCATTGTTTAGCCGGCAGGATGGATCGGGCGGCGAAGCCTTACGCGGCGGATGGGAAAGCAGATGAAATAGGAAGCGGAATTACGACCAGTTTTCCTTGACCGACTGCATCACCACATTGGTCGAAGTGCTTGCCACGAAAGGCAGGCTGGAAATTTTCTCGCCAAGAACAATGCGATAGCGGCGAATATCCGAGGTTCGCACCTTGAGGAGATAATCGAAGCGACCGGCGATCATGTGGCACTCTTCGATTTCCTTGATTTTCTTGATGGCATTGTTGAAGCTGAGCAAGGCCTCCTCACGGGTATCCGTGAGTTTTACTTCGGCAAAGGCGACGTGATCGAGGCCAAGCTTGATCGGATTGAGGATGGCCTTGAAGCCGTCGATATAGCCGGAATCGATCAGTTTCTTGAGGCGTGCCTGGCAGGGAGTCTTGGAAAGGCCGACCCGCTCGGAAAGCTCCGTGATCGACATGCGACCGTCTTCGACGAGTGCGTCGAGGATCTTTTGGTCGAACTGGTCAATTTCACTGGACTTGGTCATTTTCGCAGGCATTCCTATTTGAAATAAGCGCTATTGAAGTTCAATATGACTGGAAAGCCGCAGTTTCAAGGCGGAATGCTTTCTTGGAATGAAGTATGTTCTGGCCGAAGCAACGGGAGGGCTACGGGTGGCGATATCGCTGGCATCAACCACAGCCATCCAGGCCCTTGCATCTTGAGGTTATCATGACTGTCTCTGCCAAGCTCGCAACTGAAGAACCAGCTCCAGACGCTGCCCCATTTTCGCATTTCGCTCCGTCCATCCGCGCCCAGAGTCCGCTTCGCCAGGCGATTACCGCCGCCTACCGGCGTCCCGAAACGGAATGCCTGCCCTTCCTCGTGGAAGCGGCGACCTTACCGGACGCCGCGCGCGAATCTGCTGGAAAGACCGCCAGGAAGCTGATCGAAGCGCTGCGCGCCAAGCACAAGGGCGATGGCGTCGAAGGACTGGTGCACGAATATTCGCTGTCGAGCCAGGAAGGTGTCGCGCTCATGTGCCTTGCCGAGGCACTGCTGCGCATCCCGGACACCGCGACGCGCGACGCACTCATCCGCGACAAGATCGCCGGCGGCGACTGGAAGTCGCATATAGGCGGCGGCCGCTCGATGTTCGTCAATGCCGCGACCTGGGGACTGGTCGTCACCGGCAAGCTGACCTCGACGGTCAACGAAGGCGGCCTTTCCGCCGCGCTGACAAAGCTGATCGCCCGCGCCGGCGAGCCCGTCATCCGCCGTGGCGTCGACATGGCCATGCGCATGATGGGAGAACAATTCGTCACCGGCGAGACCATCGATGAAGCATTGAAGCGAGCACGTGCGCTTGAAGCGAAAGGCTTCCGCTATTCCTACGACATGCTCGGCGAGGCGGCGACGACCCACGCCGATGCCGAGCGCTACTATCGCGACTATGAAAACGCCATCCATGCAATCGGCAAGGCATCAGCCGGCCGCGGCATCTATGAAGGCCCCGGCATCTCCATCAAGCTCTCCGCGCTGCACCCGCGCTATTCGCGCTCGCAGGCCGACAGGGTGATGGGCGAACTTCTGCCGAAGGTGAAGGCGCTCGCGCTACTTTCAAAAGGCTATAATATTGGCCTGAACATCGACGCCGAAGAGGCAGACCGTCTCGAACTCTCGCTCGACCTTCTGGAAGAACTGTGCCTCGATCCGGATCTGTCTGGCTGGGATGGCATCGGCTTCGTGGTGCAGGCCTATGGCAAACGTTGCCCCTTCGTCCTCGATTTCATCATCGATCTCGCCCGCCGCTCCGGGCATCGCCTCATGGTCCGCCTCGTCAAGGGCGCTTATTGGGACGCCGAGATCAAGCGCGCGCAGTTGGACGGCCTCGAAGGTTTCCCCGTCTATACCCGCAAGATCTACACCGACGTTTCCTATATCGCCTGCGCCAAGAAGCTGCTGGCCGCGACCGACGTGGTCTTCCCGCAGTTTGCCACCCACAACGCCCAGAGCCTGGCCACCATCTACCATATGGCTGGCGACGAGTTTGCGGTCGGCAAATACGAATTCCAGTGCCTGCACGGCATGGGCGAGCCGCTCTATGAAGAGGTCGTGGGCGCCGAAAATCTCAATCGCCCCTGCCGGATCTACGCGCCAGTCGGCACCCACGAAACGCTGCTCGCCTATCTCGTCCGCCGCCTGCTCGAAAACGGCGCCAACTCGTCTTTCGTCAACAAGATCGCCGACCCTGCCGTCCCGGTATCCGAGCTGATCGC
Organism: Rhizobium tropici CIAT 899; assembly: GCF_000330885.1. NCBI lineage: Bacteria > Pseudomonadati > Pseudomonadota > Alphaproteobacteria > Hyphomicrobiales > Rhizobiaceae > Martinezella > Martinezella tropici. Next base: position 732,833 of record NC_020062.1, on the reverse strand, counting down.
CGATCCCGTCGAGATCGTGCGCGGCATGACCGTGGTCGGCGCACAGCACGACAAGATCGCTCTCCCGGCCGATTTGTTCGGCGGCGCGCGGCAGAATTCCGCTGGTGTCGATCTCTCAAATGAAACCGCGCTCAACGATCTCTCTGCGCAGCTGCAAGCTTCGGCAGCCAAAGACTGGACCGCCAAGCCACTTCTCGCCGACCGCTCCGAGCGCGGCGTGGCCCGTGCAGTTCTTAATCCTGCCGACCATACGGACCTCGTTGGCCATGTCACCGAACTGGAGCCGGAAGATGCGCCCGACGTCATGCGGCTTGCAGCCGCGGCAGCCGAGCGTTGGGCCGCCGTGAGCCCCGCAGAGCGGGCCGCCATCCTTGAACGCGCCGCCGAGCTCATGCAGAGCGAGATGCCTGTTCTCGTCGGCCTGACTATCCGCGAAGCTGGCAAATCGGCCGCAAACGCCGTCGGCGAAATCCGGGAAGCGATCGACTTCCTTCGCTATTATGCCGTTCAGGCGCGCCAGGTGCTGAAGCCGGAGAGCGTGCCGCTCGGCCCTGTCGTCTGCATCAGCCCATGGAACTTCCCGCTGGCGATCTTCACCGGTCAGGTTGCGGCCGCGCTGGTCGCCGGCAATCCGGTCGTCGCCAAGCCCGCCGGCAATACGCCGCTGATCGCAGCCCAAGGCGTCCGCATCCTGCATGAAGCCGGCATCCCGCGCGATGTCCTGCAATTTGTCCCCGGCGGTGGCAGAACGGGCGCAGCCCTCGTCGGTGCTCCCGAAACCGCCGGCGTCATGTTCACAGGCTCGACGGAAGTTGCTCGCCTGATCCAGGCTCAGCTTGCCGAACGGCTCTCCAAATTCGGCAAGCCGATCCCTCTCATCGCCGAAACCGGCGGGCAGAACGGCATGATCGTCGACTCCTCCGCCCTTGCCGAACAGGTCGTCGGCGATGTCATCGCCTCGGCCTTCGACAGTGCCGGCCAGCGCTGCTCGGCCCTGCGCGTCCTTTGCCTGCAGGAGGATGTAGCCGATCGTACGCTGACCATGCTGCGCGGCGCCCTTCGCGAGCTCTCGGTCGGCCGGACCGACCGTCTTGCCGTCGATATCGGCCCCGTCATCGACGACAACGCCAAGCGCGGCATCGATGAACATATCGAACGCATGCGCAAGCTCGGTTGCAATGTCGAACAGCTCGACCTTCCCGAAAGCGCTGCCAAGGGTACCTTCGTCGCTCCCACCATCATCGAGCTGAAGAAGCTGAGCGATCTGAAGCGCGAGGTGTTCGGCCCGGTCCTTCACATCATGCGTTATCAACGCAAGGGGCTCGACAAGCTGATTGCCGATATCAATGCCTCCGGCTACGGCTTGACCTTTGGCCTGCACACCCGGCTTGACGATATGATCGCCCATGTCACGGAGCGCGTGCGCGCCGGCAATCTCTATGTTAACCGCAACATCATCGGCGCCGTCGTCGGCGTCCAGCCCTTCGGCGGCCGCGGCCTTTCCGGTACCGGTCCGAAGGCCGGCGGCCCGATGTATCTGCGCCGTCTGGTCGCCTCCTCGACGGAACCGTTGCGCGATGCCTCCGTGCAGGTCGATCCGGCTGCGCAGCAGTTTATCGCCTGGCTCGAAAGCAAGGGTGCTGTGGATGTGACCAAACAGGCCCGTGCTGTCGCCAGCCAGTCGCCGCTCGGCTTCAATACCGAACTGCAAGGGCCGGTCGGCGAGCTGAATCTCTATGCTCTGCATCCCCGCGGCAGAATCCTGCTCGTTCCGCAGACGGCACTTGGCCTCCATGTCCAGATCGCCGCAGGCCTTGCAACAGGCAATTCGATCGTCATTGATGCGGCATCCGGCTGGCAGGAAGAGCTTCATAGCCTGCCGACGCAGGTCGCAAACCGCATTTCCTGGACGAAAGATTGGGCCGCCGATGGACCTTTCGCTGGCGCTCTCATCGAAGGTGACGCTGCACGCGTCCAGCAGGCGATCAAGACGATCTCGGCAACTCCAGGTCCGCTGGTTCTCACCCAGGCGGCCTCGAGCGAAGAAATCGCTAAAAACGCTGACGCCTATTGCCTGAATTGGCTGCTCGAAGAGGTGACGACATCGATCAACACCGCGGCTGCCGGCGGCAATGCCAGTCTGATGACGATCGGCTGAAACTAATGGCGATCTAGAACACGGTGGCCGAACCGGCAAGGTCTCGGCCGCCGCTTCGTTTCATGGCGTACATTCTGCAGTGACCTGCCAATTCGCTACGGCCCTCACGCAGCTTTTCGGCCTCCTTCTCTTCCGCCCCAAAATTTTTGAGAAAAGCTTTTCTCATATTGACTCTCGCCATGAGAAAAGCTTTTCTCATGAAAACTGACTGGGAGAAGACATCTGGAAAATCAGCGTGCGAAAAGCGGACGCGCAACGATCCATGACGTTGCGGCGGTTGCAGGCGTGAGCATTTCAACGGCATCCAAGGCCTTGAACAACACCGGCCGCATGGGCGACGAGACGCGCGAAAGGGTCAAGCGCGCCGCCGCCGAAATCGGCTTCCGTCCGAACGCGCTCGCCAAGGGATTGCTCAGCAATCGCACGTTCACGATCGGTCTTCTGACCAACGATACATATGGCCGCTTCACGCTGCCGGTCATGGCCGGAATCACGGAAGCGCTCGTCGATCACGGGGTATCGGTCTTCCTCTGCACGATCGAGGACGATCCGGCGCTTGGAAAGGTTCATGTGGACGCGCTGTTGGACAAGCATGTGGATGGCATCATCGCCTCGGGGAAGCGGATCGATCGCCGCCTACCGGTGGATCTGTCCAATCTGCCTGTCCCGGTCATCTATGCATTCACCGAGGGCGCACCGGGCAGCGTCACCTTCTGCGCAGATGACTATCAGGGGGCCGCCCTTGCGGTCGAATGGTTGCAGGGGCTCGGCCGAAGCCGGATCGCCCATGTGACCGGCCCTGAAAGCTTCGTTTCAGTGCGTGAGCGCGCCAAGGCCTATCGCGACCTCGCCGGAGACGGGCTGCCGGTCATGTATGGTACATGGTCCGAGGCCTGGGGACACCGTGCCGTCGCACAGCTTTGGAGCGTGGCCGGAGCAAAGCCGGACGCGATCTTCTGCGGCAACGACCAGATCGCCCGCGCGGTCGTCGATGCGCTTCGTGAGCGCGGCGTAAGGGTGCCGGAGGATGTCTCGGTGGTGGGTTTCGACAATTGGGAGATCGTGGCCGCCCAGACCCGGCCACCGCTGACGACGGTCGACATGAATCTCAAGGCACTTGGCCGCGAAGCCGGGCTGACGGTACTCGCACTTGCGGAGGGACGCAGCGTCGACCCGGGTATCAGAACTTTGCCGTGCGAGCTTATCGTCCGGCAATCATGCGGGGGAAGCCCCGATCGTTGATAGAGGAAAAAGGGGCTGACGGGAGTAGCCCCATGGGAGGAGAACATGATGAAGCGATTTCTGGCCGCAACCGGCCTCATATCTCTATGCCTTGCATCCGCCGCATCCGCCGAAAACATCTCCATGTGGGTTCGAAGCGGCATCGGCGATTCCTTCAAGAAAGTCGTCGAGGCCTATAATGCCGGCCATGACGACAAGGTCACGCTGACCGAAGTGCCCTTTGCCGAACTCGTGCAGAAATATGCGACGGCCATTGCCGGCGGCCAGGCACCCGACGCCTTGTCGATGGATCTCATCTATACGCCGGCTTTCGCCGCGGCCGGCCAGCTCGAGGACCTGACCGACTGGGCCAAGAGCCTGCCCTATTTCAATTCGCTGTCGCCCTCGCATGTGAAGCTCGGCACCTATGACAGTCACATCTATGGCCTGCCCCTATCCGTCGAAACCTCGGTTTTCGCCTGGAACAAGGATCTCTACAAGAAGGCCGGCCTCGACCCTGAAAAGGCTCCGACCACATGGGAGGAGATTACGAACAACGCCGAAAAGATACGCGCGCTCGGCGGCGATACCTATGGGTTCTATTTCTCCGGCGGTGGCTGTGGCGGCTGCATGATCTTCACCTTCACGCCGCTCGTCTGGGGCGCGGGCGCCGACATTCTCTCGGAGGACGGCAAGAAGGCGACGCTCGACACGCCGCAAATGCGCAAGGCGGTCGACATCTACCGCAACATGGTCAAGAAGGATCTGGTGCCAGCGGGTGCCGCAAGCGACACAGGCGCCAATTTCCTCAGCATCAGCAACGGCAAGATCGGCCAGCAGAGCATCGGCGCCTTTTCGATCGGTACGCTGATCACGCAATATCCCGATATCCATTTCGGCGTGACGCTGATCCCCGGCGTCGACGGTAAACCGTCCTCTTTTGCCGGCGGCGACAATTTCGTCATCTCCAAGGGCACGAAGAAGCTCGATGCCGTGAAGAAGTTCCTCGAATATACCTATTCGCTCGACGGACAGAAGATCATGGCGAAATACGGCAGCCTGCCGACCCGCGGCGATATCGCCGACCAGGTGCTTCAGGGCCTGGATCCGCGTATGCAGGTCGGGCTGAAGGCGATCGCCGTCGCCAAGACGCCCTATACGCTGCAGTTCAACGACCTGATCAACAGCGCCAACGGTCCCTGGGCAGGCTTCACCAATGCAGCCATCTTCGGAAGCGACGTCGATGGCGCATTCTCCAACGCCCAAACGGAGATGCAGTCGATCATCGACAATGCCCAACAATAGTAAACTCACCCGCGCCGGGGAGCTTTGACGCTCCCCGGTTCCTCCATCGCAATATCGGGAGCATTCCATGGCTGGCCCTGGAGCTATCGCAACCGCACGTCCCCGAAAACGACGACGGCGTGCCGGCTGGCACGGGTTTCTCTATATCGCGCCGGCCATGGCGCTCGTGATCGTCTTCTTCGTGCTACCCGTGGTCTTTACCTTCTGGATGAGCTTCCACAACTGGCCATTGCTCGGCAATCCCCGCTGGATCGGCTTCGGTAATTATATCCGCATGGTCTCGGACGTGCGCTTTATGGCGGCGTTGCGCTTCACCGCCTATTACACCGTCATCGTCACCATCGCGATCTTCGCAGTCGCCTTCCCGCTCGCCTTCTTCGTCGAGAAGCATCGGCCGTTCGTCGGCTTCTACCGAACGATCATCTTCCTTCCCGTCGTCGTCGGACTTGCAACGGCGTCGCTGCTCTGGGTCTGGCTCGCCAATGTCGACGCCGGCTTCTTCGCGCCAGTCGCTCTGGCGCTCGGTCTCGTCGACAAGAGGCCGAACCTGCTTGCCGATTTCGACATGGCATTCGCAACGATCATCGTCATGGTGGTGTGGAAGATCGCCGGCTTCACCATGATCATCCTCCTGACCGGCCTGCAGGCAATTCCCTCCGAACTGACCGAGGCCGCCCGGATCGATGGTGCGAAGCGCTGGCAGCGCTTCCGGCACCTGACCTTGCCGCTGATGCGCCGCACGATCGCACTCGCGCTGATCATCTCCATCACCGGCTCGGTGCTTGCGTTCGACCAGTTCTACATCATGACATCAGGCGGCCCGCAGAACCGGATGATTTCGGTGGTCTATTACATCTTCAACCAGTCCTTCGTCTCCTTCAACCTCGGCTATGGCGCGGCGCTCTCGATCGCGCTCCTCGTCATCCTGGTGCTGATCAGCATCGTTCAGCTCTGGCTCTTGCGTGTCGGGGAGGACAAGCCATGACCCAAACCATGACTACGGCAAAGGAACGCCGCGCGCGGCGCAAGCTCTTAGATGGCATCGGCTATCACGGCATCGGCGTCGTCATCGTCATCTTCTTCTTCGCGCCGTTCGCCATCGCGCTGCTATCGTCGTTCCGGCATGGAACCGAGGCGAGCCTGCCGCCGCTACCGCCATGGCCGACGACGGGCTTCAGCTTCGACGCCTATCGCTCGCTCGATGGCTTCGGCGCCGGGGTCATCCAGCATACGCTGAACTCGCTCTTCGTCTCGGTCGCAACGGTGCTTCTGACCGTCATCGTCAGCCTGCTCGCCGGCTACGGCTTCTCGCGTTATCATTTTCCCTTCAAGGGCGCGCTCTTCATCCTGATCATCGCGACGCTGATGATCCCCTTCCAGTCGATCCTGACACCGCTCTTCATCATCCTGGCAAGGCTCGGCCTCAACAATTCGCTGATCGGGCTGACGCTCGTCTACGTGACGCTACAGCTTCCCTTCTCGGTCTTCATGATGCGCAACGCCTTCGACGCGGTGCCGAAGGAAATCGAGGAAGCGGCACGCATCGACGGCGCACGCCATTTGAAACTTCTCTTTCGCGTCCTCTTCCCATTGGTGCTGCCGGGTGTCGCGACCGTCGCGATCTTCGCCTTCCTCAACGCCTGGAACGAATTCCTGGCAGCATTGGTGCTCCTGTCGAGCAACGAGAAATTCACCCTGCCGGTGCTGATGATCGCCGTCAGGACCGGCCGCCTCGGCGCCGTCAACTGGGGCGCGGTCCAGGCGGGCATCGCCGTCATGACCATCCCCTGCGTCATCGTCTTTTTGCTTCTGCAACGCTACTACATGCGCGGGCTGATGGCCGGCGCGGTGAAATAACCCTTTCAACAACGGATCAAAGCTATGTCTGACAGAGAAAACCGCCAGTTTCGCCCCCTGCCCGTCCCGAATGTCGAGCTAGCCGGCCTGTTTGGCTCTCGCCAGGATGCAATCTGCAATTCGACCGCCGCAACCTTGCTCGACCGTTGCGTCGAAGCCGGCATGATCCAGGCGATTGACGTCAGCCAGCCAAGTCCTGGCATCGTCATTCCGTTGCAGACATGGTCGGGCTCCACACAGATGTTCTGGGACAGCGACCTCGGCAAATCGATCGAGACCATCGCCTATTCGCTCTATCGCCGTCCCAATGCGGAACTGGAGGCGCGCGCGGACGCCATCATCGACATGTATGAAAAGCTGCAGCAGGAAGACGGCTATCTGAACGCCTGGTTCCAGCGCGTTCAGCCCGGCCGTCGCTGGACTAATCTGCGAGACCACCATGAGCTTTATTGCGCCGGCCATCTGATCGAGGCGGCTGTCGCCTATTACCAGGCAACGGGCAAGCGCAAGCTGCTCGACATCATGAGCCGTTTTGCCGATTACATGATCACCGTCTTCGGGCACGGCGAAGGCCAGCTTCGCGGCTATTGCGGCCACGAAGAGGTGGAGCTGGCGCTCGTCAAGCTCGGCCGCGTCACCGGCGAGAAGAAATATCTCGATCTCGCGAAATACTTCATCGACGAGCGCGGCCAGGAACCGCATTTCTTCACTGAGGAAGCGCTTCGCGACGGCCGCGACCCGAAGAATTTCGTACAGAAGACTTATGAGTACAGCCAGTCGCATCTGCCGGTGCGCGAACAGACCAAGGTCGTGGGCCATGCCGTGCGTGCAATGTATCTCTATTCTGGCATGGCCGATATCGCCACGGAATATAATGACGATACGCTGACCTCGACCCTCGAAACGCTCTGGGACGACCTGACCACCAAGCAGATGTATGTGACCGGCGGCATCGGACCGGCTGCCTCCAACGAGGGCTTTACGGACTATTACGACCTGCCGAACGAAAGCGCCTATGCGGAGACCTGCGCCTCCGTCGGCCTGGTCTTCTGGGCCAACCGCATGCTCGGCCGCGGTCCGAACCGCCGCTACGCCGACATCATGGAAGTGGCGCTCTATAACGGCGCGATGGCGGGCCTGTCGCAGGACGGCAAGACCTTCTTCTATGAAAACCCCCTGGAAAGCGCCGGCAAGCATCACCGCTGGACCTGGCATCATTGCCCCTGCTGCCCGCCGAACATCGCGCGCCTGCTCGCCTCGGTCGGCTCCTATATGTATGCGGCTGCCGACAACGAGATTGCCGTTCATCTCTACGGCGAGAGCAAAGCCCGCGTGCCACTCGCCGGTGGCGTGACCGTGCAACTCTCTCAGGAGACACGCTACCCCTGGGACGGCGCCATTCGCTTCGAGGTCAATCCAGATCGCGCAGCTAAATTTGCACTATCGCTGCGCATTCCCGAATGGGCCGAGGGCGCGACGCTCGCAATCAACGGTGCATCGGTCGATCTCGCAACGGTTACCGTCGACGGCTATGCCCGCATCGAGCGGGAATGGCAGGCGGGCGATAGCGTCGACCTTACCCTTCCGCTCATCCCGCGCACGCTGTTTGCCAATCCGAAAGTCCGCCAGGACGCCGGACGCGCTACCCTGATGCGCGGCCCGCTCGTCTATTGCGTCGAGACGACGGACAATGGCCACGACCTCAACGGCATTTCGCTTTCGAGCGATCCGGCATCCGCCAAGACGGCTGAAATTGCCGCGCTGGATGGGGCTGTGGCGCTCGATGTTTCCGTGACGCGCGAGACGGCCGACTGGGGTTCCGATCTCTACCGGACGGCACCGCCGAAAAGCACCGCCTCCACCGCACGTTTCATCCCCTATCATCTTTGGGACAATCGCGAGCCCGGCGAGATGCTTGTCTGGATCCGCGCCGATCAGATGCAGCACGGAGCCTGACATGACGAAGAACGGCATGCGCCTGACCGGCGTCCGCAAAAGCTTCGGCGGGCTCGCGGTCATCCACGGCATCGACCTCGACATACCGGAAGGGGCTTTCGTCGTCTTCGTCGGCCCGTCCGGCTGCGGCAAGTCCACGCTGCTGCGCATGATTGCCGGGCTGGAGGAAGTCACCGACGGCGAGATCGCCATCAAGGGCAGAGATGTCACCGATCTCGATCCGTCCGAGCGCGGCATCGCCATGGTCTTCCAGTCCTATGCGCTCTATCCTCACATGAGCGTTCGCGACAATCTCGGTTTCGGGCTGAAAATGGCCCGGACCGACGCATCCGAAATCGAAAGGCGCGTGCGCTCCGCCGCCGCGATCCTCAAGATCGACCATCTACTCGAACGCCGGCCGGGGCAGCTTTCCGGCGGCCAGCGCCAGCGTGTCGCCATCGGACGCGCCATCGTTCGCGAGCCGGATGTCTTTCTCTTCGACGAACCACTCTCCAACCTGGATGCGGAGCTGCGCGTCTCCATGCGCATCGAAATTGCCCGCTTGCATCGCGAGCTCGGCAATACGATGATCTATGTCACCCATGATCAGACCGAGGCCATGACGCTTGCCGACAGGATCGTCGTGCTCAGGGACGGCCGGATCGAGCAGGTGGGCAGCCCCCGCGAGGTCTATGAAGACCCAGCCAACAGTTTCGTCGCCGGCTTTATCGGCTCGCCGAGGATGAACATGATCGAAGCCGCGTGGTCTGGCGACGGGACGGCGAAGGTCGGAAACGGCAGTATCAAGGTCGACCTTTCACAGACCAAGCCATCATCCGGAGAAAAGATCCTGCTCGGCATGCGCCCCGAACATTTCGTCGTCGCGTCCAATGCGGCCGATGCCGTGCGGGTCACGGTCGACGTCACCGAATATCTGGGCGGCACCCGCTATCTCTACTGCCAGACAGAGGACGGCCAGGCGATCATCGCCGAATATCGCGACGGGCCGGAGATCGAGCGCGGCGACACGCTGCATCTTTACTGCCCGTCTGAGCGCCGCCGCTATTTCGACAAACAAGGAGATCGGCTGCGGTAGGCGCTTTACCCAGCCAACAAGGTAACAAACGTTGGCTGGATGATCGCGTGAAAATCAAGCCGCCTTGCTGACCCGCACCGGAACGGACTTATACGAAGGAGTGCCGCTTTCCTTATCCTGGTAGTCGATCGGGATCAGGCAATTTGCCTCCGGGTAATAGGCAGCGACAGAGCCTTCGGAAATATCGTAGGAAATCGCCGTCAGCTTCAAGAGCCGCTTGCCGCCTGAGGGCAACGCGGTCTCGATCTCGACGAGATCGCCATGCTCCAGCCCCTTTGCCTTCAAATCCCTATCGTTCATGAACAGCACGTCGCGGCGACCAAAGACGCCGCGATAGCGGTCGTCCAGACCATAGATGGTCGTATTGTACTGATCATGGCTGCGGATGGTGGCGAGCTTGAGGATGGTACCATCCAAAAGCGAAATGTCTTCGTTCAGACCATCAAAGAGCTTGAATTCTGCCTTGCCGGAAGGTGTCTTCCAGATGCGTTCCGTCGGCCCAAGCGGCAGGCGAAAGCCGCCCGGCACGCGGATGCGCTCATTGTAATCGGCAAAATCCGGATAGACGATCTCGATCTTGTCGCGGATCAGATCGTAGTCGGTGATGAGTTCCATCCAGGCGACCTTGCTGTTCGGCAGGGTCGCCTGCGCCATAGCGGCAACGATGGCCGGCTCCGAACGCAGCTGGTCGGAGGCCGGTTTCAGCCTGCCGCGCGACGCATGCACCATCGACATCGAATCCTCGATCGTAACCGACTGCGCGCCGGTTGCCTGAACGTCCTGCTCGGTGCGGCCGAGCACAGGAAACAGGAAGGATTCTTTGCCAATAAGCAGATTGGAGCGATTGAGCTTGGTGTTCATGTGAACGGCGAGATCGAGCTTGCGCATCGCTTGCGCACAAAGTTCCGGATCGGGAAGCGCGATCGAGAAGTTGCCGCCGAGGCAAAGCAGCACCTTGGAGCGGCCCTCCGCCATCGCCTGCATGGCGGCAACGGCATCGTGACCATGATGAGCCGGCGAGGTGAAACCGAAGGCGCGTTCGATGCCTTCGATCAGCGCAGGAGTGGGCTTCTCCGTAATCCCGACGGTACGATTGCCTTGCACATTGGAATGGCCGCGCAGCGGGCAGATGCCGGCACCCGGCTTGCCGAAATTGCCGCGCAGCAACAAGAGGTTGGCGATCTGCTGGACATTCGCCGTCCCCTTGGCATGCTGGGTGATGCCCATGCCATAGGCGACGATCGTCGCCTTTGACTTGACGTAGGCGTCGGCGACCCGCTCCAGATCAGCGCGGGCAAGACCAGAGACACGCTCGATGTCAGTCCATTCCGTCTGGTTGATGTCGGCAACGAGCGCATCGAAGCCGTTGGTATGCTCCGCGATAAAAGCATGATCGAGAACATCTTCCGAGGTTTCGGCCAGCGCCAGAACCGCCTTCATGATGCCCTTGAGTGCTGCGGCATCGCCGCCGATCTTGACCTGATAATAGGACGACGCGATCCGCGTCGAGCCGAAGGTTCCCATCTCGATCGGATCCTGCGGATCGGCAAAGCGCTCCAGTGCCCGCTCCTTCAGCGGGTTGAAGACGATGATGGGCACGCCGCGACGCGAGCATTCATGCAGCGTACCCATCATGCGCGGATGATTGGTGCCGGGATTGTGCCCCATTGAGATGATCAGATCGCATTCGTCGAAGTCGTCGAGAGAGACGGTACCCTTGCCGATGCCGATCGATTGCGGCAGGCCGACGCTGGTCGCCTCGTGGCACATATTCGAGCAATCGGGGAAATTGTTGGTGCCGTATTCGCGGGCAAATATCTGAAACAGGAAGGCAGCTTCGTTGGAAGCACGGCCAGAGGTGTAGAACTCGACCATATCCGGATCGGGCTGGCTGCGCATGACCTCGCCGATGCGGGCAAAGGCGTCCTCCCAGGCAATCGGCCGGTAGGTATCGGATGCGTGGTCATAAACCATCGGATGGGTCAACCGGCCGGAGTTTTCCAGCTCGTAATCGCTCCAGGTCAGAAGTTCGCTGACCGTGTGCTCGGCAAAGAATTCCGGCGTTACGCGCTTGTTCGTCGCCTCCCAGGTGACGGCCTTGGCGCCGTTTTCGCAGAATTGGAAAGTGGAGGTATGCTCCTTGTCTGGCCATGCGCAGCCGGGACAATCGAAACCCGTGGGTTTATTGGTGCGCAGGAGAAGACCAGGCGCCTCAGTGACATCCATCTGGTCGCGGACAGCCTTTGCCGTGGCTTTTAGCGCGCCCCAACCGCCGGCGGGGCTGTTGTAGGGACGAATACCGGGGACTTCACGCTTCTGCGTCATCATACGCTCCTTTGGCTACCCAAAACGGCTTCCTCCCAAAGGTCGGGCCTACAAGGAATAAGCTTGCGACATCAGGGAGTAAAGCACAATCAAGCGACAGAAAATCAAACAACCAACGAGCACGATGGAGCTGTGCGTTGCGTTAGTTCTTGAAGACCAGGCAGGAGCCGCCCTGCTGCCGGACCTCCGTGCAAACGGCATCCGCTTCCTCCCGCGTTTGCCGCGGAATGCGCGCCGCATAACGGACACGGCGGCCGAAGTCGGCATTGCGCTGCCGCACGATCAACGGCCTCTCCGTATTCAGCGGTGACGGCAGTTTTCTTATGCTTGCGGTAAACAGACGGCGAGCGGCATCCACCTGAAAATGCTCGGCCAATTGTGCGCCCCAGGGCGCCCAAGGCCGCTCCTGCTCCAAGGGAATGGGCTTCAGGCGACGGCTTTGCGCGAGCGCGACGCAAGAATCGACGAACGGCTTGCTCTTATCCAGCACGGGAGCTGCGATTTCGGGCGGATCGTCGCGCCATTCCTCAACGCTGTGCGCGGTGATCGCGCTCACATAGTTGCGCGTCTCATAGGGAAGCCCGCCAGAATTGAGGAAATTGGCAAGACCGCCTTCCCCGGCATTATAGGCAGCGGCAGCAAGACCGAGATTGCCGAAACGGTCACGCAACTCATCGAGATAGGTCGCCGCCTTGCCGAGCGCTTCGAGCGTATCATAGCTGTCGCGCACGCCGCGCAGCTTCGCCGTTCCCGGCATGAACTGCGCGATGCCGCGCGCACCCTTAGGGCTGACGGCATCGGAGCGAAACAGGCTTTCGCGCCAGACCAGCCGCGCCAGATATTCCGGCGGCAGACGATTGCTGTGAGCGAAATACTCGATGGCCGTACAGAGATCGCGATTGTAGCTGTCCTTGCGCAGGCAAAGCGTCTCGCCCGTCTCCGTCGTCATTGGGCCGGAAACGCAGACGGGAGGCGCAACGCGCCATTCCGGTTGCGCAGCTGCTGGGCTAAAAACAAAAGCATCGATGGCAAGTGCGGTCGCGAAAGCGACAATGATACCGACGAAGCCTGCCTTATACTGCCTGCCTGCCATATAAGCGATATCCGTCCGAGACCAACCGATCGCAAATTCGCGGCCTCTTCATATCATCGATGGACGGAAGCGAAAACCTCTCAGGCGACAGCTGGTTCGCGGGCGGCTATTGCGCGAGGCGACCACCGCGCATCGGCGCCGGCACGCCCGTCGTGCCGGGAAAGCTGATCGGCAGGCCCCGCAGCACGCGCACCGCGAGAAACGCAAAGCACTCCGCCTCCACCGCATCGCCGCGCCAACCGAGATCTTCGGCAAAGATCGGCTCGACGCCAGCCCGGCTCCTGAGCATCGACATGATCGTCGGATTGTGCCGGCCGCCGCCGCTGACGACGACCTTGGTGGGCCTGCGAGGAAGGAGATCCAGCGCCTTGCCGACTGCGCTTGCCGTGAAGGCCGAAAGCGTGGCGGCGCCATCCTCCGGGCTAAGGCCATCCGCCATCGAGGCGCCGAAATCGAAACGATCCAGCGATTTCGGATAGGGTGCGGTCAGATAAGGATGCTGCAGCAGCCGCTCGAGCCGCGCTTCATCGACCTTGCCGGCACGTCCAAGCGCACCGTCGCGGTCCATCTCGCCAAGCCCGTGCGACTTGATGAAGTCGTTGAGCGGCGCATTGGCCGGGCCGGTATCGAAAGCAACGAAATTGCCTTCTCCATCCCACCAGGTGACATTGGCAACGCCGCCGAGATTGAGAATAGCCGCCTCGCCCGCAGCACCTGCACCGCGCAACAGCGCGGTATGGTAGGCGGCAGCAAGCGGTGCGCCCTGCCCGCCGGCGCGCATGTCGGCCGAGCGGAAATCATAGGCGACCTTGGTGCCGAGAATGGACCGCATCAGCTCGCCATCGCCAAGCTGGCGCGTCTGCCCCAACCGATCCTTCTGTGGCGCGCGATGCAGGACAGTCTGGCCATGGAAACCGACGACACCGATATCGGCCATCGTCATGCCGTTTCCTTCAACCAGTTCTCTCACCGCCTCCGATTGCGCCCGCGTCAAAGCCTCCTCGGCCGCCTTGAAGATCGCCGGTTCGGGTCCCTCGAAATTCCATGGGCGTGCCTGCCGCAGCGTCTCTTCCAGCAGCTCCCGAATCCAGCTGGGATAGGGAGCCAGAACATAGGGGCCGAACTCCTCGATCCGCTCGCCGTCCGTCTTCAGCATGGCGACATCGATATTGCCGTCGAGGACGGTCCCGGTCATCAGACCGACTGCCCAGATTGGTTCCATGGTCAGGCTCCTATGCTGCGTTGACGAGATCGCTGACGGACTGACGAAGCGCCAGTATGCCGCTGTCGAAGTGGCGCGTCGGATGGATGCGGTTGGTAAGGAGGGTCCAGGCTCGGCCTTGGTCGAAATCGACCCAGAGGGCCACGCCTGTAAACCCCGTATGGCCGATCGTGCCGGGCGAGCAGAGAGTGCCGCCATGCCAACCGTCATGGGGCCGTTCCCAGCCATGGGTGCGAGTGGCGGAAAGCGGTGTCCGCATCAGCGCGATTGACTGCGCCGACGCGCCGCTACCGTCAAGCAATCCCTTGGCGAAATCGAGGATCGAATCCACCGTGCCGAACAGGCCGGCATGGCCGGCACCCTGCAATGCCGAACAATTGTCGTCATGAACCTCGCCCGATAGAACGCGGTGACGCCAGGTGCAGTCTTCCGTTGCGGCGGCCAATTCCGGCGGCGCGGAAAAGGCAAATCCCGGCCCCGGATCCATGGCGCGAATTGTCTTTCTGTTCAGCCGCTCCAGCACGAAGCCGAGCAGTATGAAATTGATATCGGAATAGACGGGCGGGCCGGCGCGCCATTCGCGCTGCAGGATGAAGGTGCGCAGGAGGTCGGGGTCACGGCCATAGGTGTAGATCGGCTCGACCGCCGGAAATGGTGTCTGATGACCGAGACATTGGCGGAACGTCACCTTCCGTTCCCAGGCCTCGGCACTGTATTGGCGAAGATCAGGCAGGAGTTCGATCAAGGGAGAATCGAGGTCTATCGTGCCCGCCTCGGCCAGGGCCAGGATGCGCGGCGTGGTGAAAATAACCTTGGTGAGCGAGGCAAGATCGAACCAGGTATTGACCAGCATCGGCCTGATATCAGGCACCTTCTGTGCCGAACCGACGGCACGGACCTGCCTGATACCGTCGAGGTCGACCATACCAAGCACGCCGCCTGGGATGCGCGCCGCCGAAACCGATTGCTCGATCGGTGCAAAGGCTCGATCAAAACGCTCTTGAAACTGCATGCTCCCCCTGCTTGCCATCTCGCCTCTCCTCGGCCTCGCTCAAGCTTCCGCCAGCGCGATGTGATCCGGCGCAAAGCGGCGCCACTCAGGAAGGGCGGGCTCGAAGCCCAAAGGACGCACCAGGGACGGAACCTGGCGGGTATCGAGCGTAAAGTTTTCCTTGCGCCGCGCAACCGTCGGAACCGCCGCGATCAGCCGCCTGGTATAGGAATGCTTGGGCTCCGACAAGACCGAGGCGGCATCGCCGATCTCGACGATCTGCCCGGCATAGATCACCGCGATGCGATGGGCGATCCGCTCCACGACCGCCATGTCATGCGAGATGAAGAGATAGGCGAGCCCATATTCGCGCTGCAGTTCGATCAGCAATTCCAGGACCTGCGCCTGAACGGAGACGTCGAGCGCGGACACCGCTTCGTCCAGCACCAGCACGGACGGATTGAGCATCAATGCGCGCGCGATGCAAAGCCGCTGACGCTGGCCGCCGGAAAATTCGTGCGGATAGCGCTCCAGAGCATTTTCCGGCAATCCCACGCGCTTCAGCAGCATTAGCATGCGTTCGCGCATCTCGGCCGAAACGCGCGCACCCGATGCAATCACCGGTTCGGCAAGGATGCTATCGATGCGGAGTCTCGGATTGAGCGAGGCATAGGGGTTCTGGAAGACCATCTGCACCGCGCTGGTGCGATCGGCGGCTTTGCCGCCATTGGTCGTAAACGTGCCGCGGATCGACTTCACCAATCCGAGGATCGCCCGGGCGGTGGTGGATTTGCCCGAGCCGCTTTCGCCGACGATCGCCAGCGTCTCGCCGGGCATCAGGTCGAAACCGACGCCTTCGACGGCGTGAACCGCATCGGTCGATCGACGCAGGAAACTCCCCTTGACCGGAAAGCGAACCGTCAAGCCATCCACCTTCAAAACCGATTTTAGTGCTGGCTCATCGCGTTGAAAATCGGTGCGTGCCGCCTGCCCCGATGAAAAATGCGGGACCGAATGCAGCAGATGCCGGGTATAGGGATGCGCGGGATGATCGAGAACCTGATCGAGTTCGCCCTGCTCCACCGCCTCGCCGGCCTGCATCACCATCACCTTGTCGGCGATGCCGGCGACAAGCCCGATATCGTGGGTGATGAAGATCATCGACATGCCGGTCTCGTGCTTCAATTCGGCAAGCAGCGCCATGATCTGCGCCTGCACAGTGACATCGAGCGCCGTCGTCGGCTCATCGGCAATCAATAGACGCGGATTGCAGGCAAGCGCCGTTGCGATCATCACACGCTGCAGCATGCCGCCGGAAAGCTGGTTCGGGCAATAGGTAAGTCGCCGCTCGGCATCTGGAATGCGCACGCGATCCAGCGCGTCCTTGGCCGCCGCCTTTGCCTGGCCGCCGGTCAGGCCGCGATGCAGCCGGAAGGATTCCTCGATCTGCGTCCCAATCGTTAGAACCGGGTTGAGCGAGGTCATCGGCTCCTGAAAGATCATGCCGATCTCGGCACCACGGATCTTCGTCAGTTCTGCTTCGCTCGCCTTGGTGAGATCGAGGATGCTGTTGTCGGCACGCTTGAGCCGGATCGAGCCGCCGGTGATCCGGCCACCGCCGAAATCGACGAGGCGATTGATTGACAATGCTGTTACCGACTTGCCGGAACCACTCTCGCCGACGATCGCCAGCGTCTCGCCGGCATCGAGATCGAAGCTGACACCGCGAACAATGGGCTTGGTCTCGGGGTTGCGTCCGAAGCCGACGCAGAGATCAGAGACGGAAAGAAGCGGTGTCATACCGTCGCCCTCCGCATCTTCGGATCAAGGATATCGCGCAGGGCATCGCCGAGCAGGTTGAAGCCGAGAATAGAGATCATGATTGTCACGCCTGGGAAGATCAGCAGCCAGGGTGCCGTCTCCATGAGATTGCGGCTATCGCTCAACATCAGGCCCAAAGACGAGGCCGGAGGCTGCGTTCCCAAGCCGAGGAAGCTGAGACCCGCCTCGGTCAGCAACGACCAGGCGAGCGCCAGCGTCACCTGCACCGTCAGTGGCGCTACGAGATTGAGCAGGAGATGCCGCGTCAGGATGTAGGACCGGCTGCTGCCGAAAGTGCGGGCGGCGTCGACGAAATCGCGCGCCTTCAGCGAAAGGGCCGGGCCTCGCACCACGCGGGTAAAAATCGGCGTATAGACGATCGCAATCGCGGCAACGCTGGTCCAGGTGCCAGGCCCGACGATGGCGATGATCAGGAGTGCCAGCAGGATCGCCGGGAAGGCGAGCAGCACATCCATGGTGCGCATGATGACGCCATCCCAGCGCTTGCCCGACCACGCGGCGGTCAAGCCAAGCACGGTGCCGATCAGGGTCGCAAACGCAACCGAAAAGAAGGCGACGGTGAAGGATTCACCGATGCCATTCATCAAGCGGCTGGCTACATCGCGCCCCAGCAGATCGGTGCCCATCCAATATGCAGGATTGGGCGATTGCAGGCGAGCCAATGGATTGCGCGCGACGGGATCATGCGGCGTCAAGCCAAGCACACCAAGGATGGCAATGACGATATAGACGAGCACAATCACGCCGCCGATCCGGCCGCTCATATGTGAGAAAATAGCCCTGGCGATCCGCATCAGCCTTCTCCCAGACGGACGCGCGGATCAAGCGCGACATAGGCGAGATCGACAAGCAGGTTGACGATCATGAAATTGAAGGCGATGAACAGCACGCAGCCTTGGACCAGCGCATAATCGCGCTGTTGGATCGCATCCAGCACCAGACGCCCCAGTCCCGGCAGGGCATAGATCTGCTCAACCAGTACGGCGCCGCCGAGCAGATAGCCGAATTCGACGCCGCTCAGCGTCACCACGGGGATCAGAGCATTCGGCAGAGCATGCCGCCAGATGACGCCACGCGCCGGCACGCCGCGGCTGCGGGCCGTGCGGACATAGTCATCGCTCAAGACATCGAGCATGGCGGAGCGCACGACACGCGTCACCGAGGCGGCGAAGGCGAAGCCAAGCGTCAGCGCCGGCAGGAGCATTTGGCCGAGATTTTCAAGCGGGTTCTCCCAAAGGGGCGTGAAGGCGCCCATGGTCGGCAGCACGCCGAAGCCGGCCGACAAGGCATAGATGAGCAGAAGCCCGAGAACGAAGTTCGGCGTCGATTGTCCGATCATGGCGACGATGCGCACGGCAAGATCGGACAGTTTTTCATTGCGCGTGGCGGCAAAGACGCCCGCCGGTAGGCCGATGGCAAGCGCAATCACCATGGAAAGTAAGGCAAGCTCGAGCGTCAACGGAAAGCGCTCCAGGATGATATCAAGCACCGGCTTGCCATAGGTAACGGATATGCCGAGATTGCCCTGGAATACGCCGAGCAGCCAATGCCAGTATTGGACAGGCCATGACTGATCGATACCAAAATAGGCGGCAAGGGCCTGCCGCTGCTCCGACGTCAGCAGGCCCGCATTGGTTCCGAGCATCGCCGTGATCGCATCGCCAGGCACCAGCCGGATGGCGACGAAGACGAAGATGGATACGCCCAGCATGATCAGCGGGAATGTCATCAGCCGGCGCGTCAGATATGACATTGCAATTCCTCTAGAACAATTTCAGCTAAACCAAGACGTGAACTGACAGCTGAAATTGCGTAAAAACAAAGAGATAGAGCATCTCCATGATATCGCTCGAAAGGGAAATGCTCCAGGTCCCGGTCATCGCTACTTGATCGAGACCTTGCTCAGACCGAACAGCGAGCCGGTCGGCGTCGGGACGAAGCCCTCGACGTTCTTTTGTTCGGCCGTGTAGCCATAAGCCGTATAGAGCCAAATCCAGGGCGACACTTCGGCAAGATGCTTTTCGAACTCGGCGAAGATTTCCTTGCGCTTGGCGGGATCGGTTTCGGCGCGGCCCTTCTGCATCAGGCTGTCGAGCGTGTCGTCGATATAGTTGGCGACCTTCTGCAGGTTGCCCGTCTTGGTCCAATAACGGTTGTACATGGAATAGGGGTCGGCACTGCCGCCGTTGAGCGCAACGGCCATGTCGAAATTGCCCTTCAGCCAGGTGTCGACATAGACGTTGAGTTCCATCACCTTGATATCGAGCTTGATGCCGATTTCGGCAAGCTGCGACTGGATGACCTGCGCCTCGGCCGTGGCGGTCGGCGGCTCGCCGGTTGCGGCGATCACCGTCGCGGAGAAGCCATTGGCAAAGCCGGCATCGGCCATCAGCTTCTTCGCCTTGGCGACATCGCGTGTGTAGCAAAAGAGCGCGCTGGGATCTGTCGCATAGAGCGGCATCGTCAGCGGCCCCGTCACCTTGCCTTCGCCGAGGGCGGCCGTATCCATCACGTCCTTGCGGTCGATGGCGCAGGAGATCGCCTGGCGCACGACCAGCTGATCCATCGGCTTGCGCGACGGATTGAGCTGCAGAACGTTGTAGGAAAGGATCGGCGTGCGGGTGAGCTGCAGCTTCGGCTCCTTCGGCACCAGCGTTGCGACAAGCGGATCGTTGAGCAGCGCGAAATCGATCTGACCGGTGCGAAGCGAGGCAAGGATCGCGGTTTCATCCGGCAGCACGCTGATGTTGATGCCGTCGACGCCGGTGGCGCCCCCGGCCCAATCCTTATTCGCGCTCAGGACTTCCTTGGAATTCGGAACCCAGCTGTCGAGCTTGAAGGGGCCGGAACCGATCGCTTTGGTACCGATCGTGCCGGCGGTGATTTCGCTGGCCGGCACGACGGCAGCATTGAGGCTGGTCATCGCCGTCAAAAGGGGAACGTCGGGCTGCGACAGATTAAAGACAACGGTATTGGCATCGGGCGTATCGATGCTCGCGATCGACAGGAAATTGGCGCGGGCGACCGCGCCGGTCGCCTGGTCGAGAATGCGCTGGAAGGAGGCCTTGACGTCGGCCGAGGTGACGGCTGCGCCGTTTTGAAATTTGGCTTTGGCATTGAGCTTGAAGGTCAGCTGCTTGCCGTCGGGCGAGAACTGCCAGCTCTCGGCCACACCGGGCGCGATCTGCAGATTGCCATCGAGGCGAACGAGCGGCTCGTAGATCAGTTCCAGCAGGCGAATGGACGAGAAGGCGGTCTGCTTATGCGGATCAAGCCCCGTCGCGTCCTGCGACCATGCCATACGCAGCGTCGCTGCCTGCGCCGGAATCGCGACGGTCGCCAGACCAACCCCCACGGCCAGCGCCACTCCCGAAATCAGCGTCTTTGCAAAATTCCCTTTCACTTTCAGTCCTCCAAATTTTTTTAAAAGTCCCCGGCCGATTTTAGCCTATTGATTGCCGTCGCGGCGTGCCGCGATGGTTGTCTCAAGCAGTCCTGGCGTTGATGGCCTTACGCAGGAATCCATCAGCGTTTTGCAATGCCGTGCGGGCTTCTTCAATGCCCATCCCGGTAATTTCGATGAGAATGGCAAGCTTGACGTCGTTCCCGGTCAGATCAAGCACGCGGCGCGCCTCCTGCTGGGTACAACCGGTCGCTTGCATGACGATGCGCGAGGCGCGCGCCACGAGCTTCTTGTTGCTGGCGCTGACATCGACCATCAGGTTCTGATAGCTCTTGCCGATGCGGATCATGCTTGCCGTCGTCAGCATGTTGAGAATGAGTTTCTGCGCGGTGCCCGATTTTAGCCTTGTCGAGCCGGTCAGGATTTCCGGACCAACGACCGGCGAGATCGCCAGATCCGCAATACCGGCGATGATGGAGTTCGGGTTGCAGGAGAGCGCAACCGTAAAGGCACCGATGCTCTTGGCGTAATTCAGGCCACCGATCACATAGGGCGTGCGGCCGCTGACGGCGATGCCGACGACCACGTCATCCTTGCTCAGCTTGATCTCTTCCAGCGCCTGGCGCCCCTGCGCCGGATCGTCCTCCGCCCCCTCGATCGAGCGCCGCAGCGCATCCGGACCGCCGGCAATAAGGCCGACGACCATGTCCGGCGGCACGCTGAAAGTCGGTGGGCATTCAGAAGCGTCGAGAACGCCGAGACGGCCGCTCGTGCCGGCACCCATATAGATCAGCCGTCCGCCCTTCTGGAGGGCGGCGACGATTTGATTGACGGCGGCGGCGATCGCCGGAATGACCTTCTCGACGGCGAGCGGCACCGTCTGATCCTCATAGTTCATTTCACGCAGGATATCGAAGGTCGGCAAGAGATCGATATGCATCGTATTCGGATTGCGCCCTTCGGAAACCAACTGCTCCAGTTCGGATATCAACGTCTGCTCTGTCATGGGCCTGCTCGCGAAATAACGCCTCGATATCAATAACTCGCAGTGTCAAGTTCGATCACTTCAAGATCGAGCTTGCCGCCGCAAAATCGGTTTCAGTCAGCCGGGACGCAGGATGGCCTTTTCGGCTTCGTTCCCCGTCCATTCCCTGTTTACCTTGGTTAACATTATGTCTGTTTATTCCTTCCGTCAATCTAAAAAGGAATAAAATATTCCATTTCGATCGTGCGAAATTCAGCCTCCACAGATCCCTCGTTAATCTTGGCAAATGGCTCTCCTGGCAAGAATGATCGCACCGGATACGGCGTCACCGTCGATGGGTTTCAAGCGACGGCGTACATCGGGCGAGAGCCAAGGCTCGAGCGGGCTTGCGAGACCGCCAAGCAGGCAGACGCGCGGCGCACCTTTTTCGAACAGGGTGCGAACCAGCGTATCGATATGGGCGGCTGCACTTTGCACGATCCGCCGCGCGGCGGCATCGCCCTGATCGGCATGACGGAGGACCATCGGTGCAAGGGCCGCATAATCCGTGGCCGAAGCCCGGTCCATCCAGGCGACCGCCTCCATCGGATCATTCTGGAAGCGTTGCATGATTTCGGCTAGCAGCGCCGTCTTCTGTTCGCGGCCATCATGGGCGCGCAGCGCAAGCTGGACTGCCTTCAGCCCGAGATAGGCACCGCTGCCCTCATCCGAAATCGGAAAACCATAGCCGCCGACCCGCAATTGCCGTCCTTCGACGAGACCGAGCCCGATCGAGCCGGTACCGGCGATGACGATAGCGCCATCGCGGCCGGAATGGGCCCCGAGGCAGGCGCCCTCGCCATCGCTGATGAACTCGATACTGGCAAAGGGGTGTTTTATCGCCTTCAACGCATCAAGCGCGCCCTTGCGGCCGATGCCCGCCAGCCCGACGCCGACGTGGATGCGCCCGATATCGTCGGCACTCAACCCGGCTTCTTCTATTACTGCGTCAAAGGCACGCGAAATCGACGCCCATGCTTCGGCGATCCCGAGCCTGGTCGTCGCCGGCCCAGACAACCCTTGCCCTAAAACCGTGCCTTCAGCATCCTCGATGCGCGCCCGGCAGCCGGTGCCACCGCCATCGATGCCGAGGAAATAAGGCGCGCCTTTCGATGCGGCAGTCATGACGTCAGCCGTTCGATATCGGCGCCGCAGAGGCGCAGCTTGCGGTCTAGCTGCTCATAGCCGCGATCGAGATGATAGACGCGGTTGACGATGGTTTCGCCCTTGGACACGAGGGCGGCGAGAACCAGCGACACGGAGGCGCGCAGATCCGTCGCCATCACCTGTGCGCCCTTGAGCGGCGCTCCGCCACGCACCAGTGCCGTCGTGCCCTGCAGGGTGATATTGGCGCCGAGCCGCGTCAGTTCCGGCACATGCATGAAGCGGTTTTCGAACACCGTCTCGCGGATCAGTGTCGCGCCTTCAGCGCAGCAGGCGAGCGCCATGAACTGCGCCTGCAGATCCGTCGGGAAGCCGGGATAGGGTTCGGTGGTAATATCGGCGCCTTTGAGCGGGCCGTCTCGAGAGACCACCAGACCGCGATCGCTCGGCCAGACGCTGACGCCCATGGCCTCAAGCGCCTGGACGACCGAGGCCAGATTTTCCAGCCGGGCATGAATAAGCTCGAGCTGACCGCCGGTGATCGCCGCCGCCACGGCATAGGTGCCGGCTTCTATACGGTCAGGAATGCCGTGGTGCTTGGCGGGACGCCAATCGGTGTCACCATCGATGAGGATGCGATGGGTCCCCGCCCCTTCGATCCGCGCACCCATAGCACTGAGGCAGGCCGCGAGATCCGCCACCTCCGGCTCGCGGGCGGCATTCAAGATCTCGGTTTCGCCTCTGGCGGTGCAGGCGGCCATCATCGCCGTTTCCGTCGCGCCGACGGAGGGCGAACTCAGCACGATCCGCGCGCCCTTCAGCCCATTTGAAGCCGATGCGACGATCAGGCCGCTTTCGATCGCAATATCGGCGCCCAGCGTCGCCAGGGCCTTGATGTGCATATCGACGGGCCGCGCCCCGATGGCACAGCCGCCAGGAAGGGAAACACGCGCATGGCCGAAGCGGGCAAGCAACGGCGCAAGCACCAGCACGGTCGCCCGCATGCGCCTGACCGTATCGTAGGACGTCTCCTTCGAGACGATGTTATTCGCATCGATCGTGGTGCCATGCGGCCCGCGCTCAACTCTGGCACCGTGAAGGGCAATGACATCGAGCATGTTCTCGACGTCGCTGACTGCGGGCAGGTTCGTCAGTTCCAGCGGATGCGGGCTCAAGAGCGCCGCTGCGATTTGCGGCAAGGCGGCATTCTTGGCGCCGGCGATGGTCACCGCGCCCTGCAACCGTCTGCCGCCGGAGATGCGAAGTCTGTCCATGATGAGTATCCGTCGAGGAAAAGGTGAGGACACCGCGAGTCCTTCACGCATTTCTTCCAAAGACTAATCGGCCATTCCAGAGTGTCAACAAGATTTGGAATTTTTTATTCCAATTTGCTGTGATAATGTCCGCTTGCAGAAAGCGAGATTGCCGAGCTTGAACCGGATGCTATTTTCGGTGCGCTCGTGTCGGCGGGTGAAGCGGCCTCTATGGCTCGAAGGGACAAATGTCGATCTTAAAGAAAATCAGCGCGCAACTCGAAACCATGGCTCCCGCCGATCGCCAGATCGGACAGTTCATCATCGATAATCCCGACCAGATGCTGCGCCTGTCCTCAGCAGCGCTCGCGGTCGAAACCGGCCGCAGCCAGTCGAGCGTCGTCAAGTTCAGCCAGAAGCTCGGCTATGCCGGCTATCAGGAATTGAAACTTGCCGTCAGCGAGGCGAAAGCGCAGGAATGGCAGGCGCCGGCCGGCATGATCCACGGCACGATCGAAGTGGGCGATGGCTACCTCACGATCCTGCAGAAGCTGCTCGGCAGCAAGATGCAGGCCATGCAGCAGACCATCTCGGTCAACAACGAAGCCGATATCGAAAAGGCGCTCGAGGCGCTTCATGACGCGCGGCGTATCCATCTGGTTGGCGTCGGCGCCTCTTCGCTGGTTGCGCGCGACTTTTCCTACAAGCTGATGAAGCTCGGCCGCAATGTGCTGCATGACAGCGATAGTCATGTGCAGATGGCAAACGCGTCGACGCTTGGGCCGGACGACCTGCTCTTTGCGCTTTCCTATTCCGGCGCCAGCATCGAGACGCTGCGGATTGCGGAATTGGCTAGCCAGCGCCAGGCAACCGTCATTGCCGTCACCGGGCTGCAGGACAATCCGCTCGCCCGCGTCGCCGATATCTGCCTCCATACCGTCGGCGACGAGGATCGCGTCCGCTCCTCGGCAATCACCGCCCGCGACGCGCAGCTGATGCTGACCGATCTGCTGTTCATTCTGCTGGTGCAGCGTCAGCCCGATGCCAACGACTATGTCCATAATAGCGAGACAGCCGTTTCCGTGCTGAAGGCGAAGCGTCTTTCGTAAGATCGCGCTCCGGTAACCAAGCTGTGACGACCGCGACCCTGTACGGTGGTGATTTCGGGACGTAGCTTGGCGATCCAAGCAAATCATACCGGAGACATTCCATGGACCTCGGCCTCAAGGATAAAGTCGTTCTGATCACCGGCGGCTCGAAGGGCATTGGCTATGCCTGTGCCGAACTCTTCCTGCAGGAGGGAGCGAGGGTCGCGATCTGCTCGCGCTCGCAATCCAATATCGATGCCGCCCTCTCCAGGCTTCCCGGCGCGCATGGCTATGCCGCCGATCTGATCTCCGATGAGCAGGCGCTTGCCGTGGTGGATAAGGTGGAGGCCGACATCGGCCCGATCGATATCCTCGTCAACAGCGCGGGTGCCGCGGCCCGCACGCCGGCGGATGAGTTGACCCCTGCCATCTGGCGGGCTGCGATGGATGCGAAATACTTTTCCTACATCAATGTGATCGATCCCGTCATCAAGCGCATGGGCATGCGCGGCTCAGGTGCCGTCATCAATATCATCGGTAATGGCGGCAAGATCGCCTCGCCGGTCCATCTGGCCGGCGGATCGGCCAATGCCGCGCTGATGCTCGCAAGCGTCGGGCTTGCCAGTGCCTATGCCGGCAAAGGCGTGCGCGTCGTCGGCCTCAATCCCGGCCTCACCGAAACGGATCGCGTCGCCGAAGGCCTCAAGGCGGCAGCGAAGGCTTCCGGTTCGACCGAGAAAGAGGCGCTTGCCGACGCATTGAAGCGCATCCCGATCGGCCGCATGGCCGATCCTTCCGACATCGCCAATGTCGTCGCTTTTCTGAGTTCGGCCAAAGCCGGCTACGTCACTGGCGTCGTGATCAGCATGGATGGCGCACAAGTGCCGGTGGTCGTTTGACCCGGGATCGGCGGCTCTAAGCCGCCGCCCTCCAGTCCAGTCCGATATCCAGCGTCGGCGCGCTGTGCGTCAGCCAGCCGATTGAGATGAGATCGACGCCGGAGGCGGCGATTGCGGCAGCTGTTGCCGGCGTGATGCGGCCGGAGGCTTCTGTGATGGCCCCGCCGCCGACGATATCGACCGCCTCGCGCAGCTGATCCGGTGTCATATTGTCGAGCAGCACGGCATCGACGCCTTCTTGCATCGCTTCGCGAAGCTGCGCCAGCGTATCCACCTCGACTTCGATCTTGACCATGTGACCCACCCCCGCCTTGGCTCGGCGGATGGCTTCAGTGATGCCCCCGGCAATTGCGACGTGATTGTCCTTGATCAACACCGCGTCATAGAGCGCGAAGCGATGGTTTATGCCGCCGCCGGCGCGCACGGCGTATTTTTCCAAGGCTCGGAGGCCGGGTGTCGTCTTGCGCGTGCAGACGATCGAGGCCTTCGTGCCGGCGATCGCCTCGACGATGCTGGCGGTCACGGAGGCGATACCGGAGAGATGGCCGAGAAAATTGAGTGCGGTGCGTTCCGCCGTCAGCAGGCCGCGAGACGGTCCCTCGATTGTCGCGATGACATCGCCTGCTTCTACCTTCGTACCGTCGGGGACGTGACGGGTCATGGCGATGGCAGGATCGACCAGCTGGAAGGCCAACTCGGAGGCATCGAGGCCCGCGACCACGCCCGGCTGTCGGGTGACCATCGCAACGCGGGACCGATGTTCCGCCGGGATGACCGCCGTGGCTGTGACATCGCCGGCAAGGCCGAGATCTTCGGCCAATGCATTGCGCACCAGCGGCTCGACGATCAGGCGCGGGAGGGGAGCAAGTGTCATATCAGGCACTCCTTGCCATGGAATAGGGGGTAACAGACCGGGCAATATCCAGCGCGTCTGTGAGATGCATCATGCGGCGCTGCGCACGCTGCAGCTTGAGCGGAAAATCAGTGCGGGCATGGGCGCCGCGCGATTCCATCCGGAGACTTGCGAAGACGGCGATCAGCAAGGCCACTAGCGCAGGGTCGGTTACTGTGCTTTCGTTCTCACAAAACGGCAGGAGGGCAGCAATGGCGCCATGGATGGCGCCGCCATTGCGTAGCACGCCGAGATGCCGCGACACAATCGGCCGGACGAGCGCCGGATCTGGCGCAAAAGTCTCGGGGAAATGTTTCGGCAAGCTTGCAGGGCTCACATCGCTACTTGCAATATCGTGCGCCGCCCGCATGCCCATGACAGCCGCCTCCAGCAACGAATTGCTGGCAAGGCGATTGGCGCCATGCAGGCCGGTGGAAGCCGCCTCGCCCACGACCCAAAGGCCAGGAACGGAACTGCGGCCGTTCTCGTCGGTGGCAACGCCGCCCATGTGATAGTGAACGGCAGGACGTACTGGAATGAGGTCGCTCGCCGGATCGACGCCTGCCTCGTTGCAAAGGGCTTCGATCACCGGAAAGCGGCTGCCAAAGCGATTGCCGAGCGCAGCTCGCGCATCGAGAAAGACCCGGCCGCCTCGGGCGATCTGCGCGCTGATGGCGCGCGCGACGACATCGCGCGGCGCAAGCTCGGCACCTTCGACGTCGGCCATGAAGCGCTCACCGCTTTCATTGACGAGAAGCGCGCCCTCCCCACGGACGGCTTCGCTGACAAGCGCCAACGGGCGCCTGCGGCTGTCGAGCGCCGTCGGATGAAATTGCACGAACTCCATATCGGCAAGCCGCGCGCCGGCTCTTGCCGCAAGCGCAATGCCTTGCCCGAAGTTGCCGACCGGGTTGGTCGTGGCATCGAACAGCCCGCCGATACCGCCCGTAGCGAGAACCATGCGCGATGACTGTAGAACGACGCTGCCCTTGTCGGTGAGGCACAGAAGGCCGGCGATACGATCGCCGTCCAGCAACAGCCGCTGTGCCTGATAGCCCTCGAGTACCGTGATCGACTGCGTGCGGGCAACCGCCTCGGCAAGCGCGCGGACGATGGCGGCCCCCGAACCATCACCCTTGGAATGCACGATACGCCGAAACGAATGTGCAGCTTCGAGGCCGAGGGACAATTCGCCGGCATCGTTGCGGTCGAACTCAACACCGAAGCACTCCAGTGCCGCGATGGCGGCAGGTGCTTCGGCGACGATCCTTGCCGCCACCTTCGCGTCGCAGAGCCCGTCACCGGCGGCAAGCGTATCCGCGAGATGCAGGGCGGCACTATCGCCCTCGCCGATGCTGGCCGCAATGCCGCCCTGAGCCCAGGCGCTCGATGTCTCCGCACCGATCAGGGCGCGGGTGACGATCACGGTCGGCTCGGGCGCCAGCGTCAGCGCCGTCATTAATCCGGCAAGGCCGCTGCCGACAACGACGATGCGGCCACCAAGTTCTTCGAGGATCTCGCTCATATCGCCAGCATCCTTTCAACCGCCCGGCGGGCATCGGCCGCAATCGCCGGGTCGACCATCACCTCATGCTGCCCCTCTTCCAAAGCCTTGCGGATATTGCCAAGCGTGATGCGTTTCATGTGCGGGCAGAGATTGCAGGGGCGGATGAACTCGACGTCCGGATGATGCACGGCGACATTGTCGCTCATCGAACATTCGGTCAGAAGAACGACGCGCGACGGGCGCTTCTTGCCGACATAATCGGACATGACGGCCGTCGAGCCGGCAAAGTCCGCTGCCTCGACGACATCGGGCGGGCATTCCGGATGCGCAAGCACCGTTACGCCGGGATAATTCTCACGTAGCTGGCGAATATCGTCCGCGGTGAAGAGTTCATGAACCTCGCAATGCCCATGCCAGGCAATGAGCTCGACGTTGGTTTCGCGCGCGACGTTGCGGGCCAGATATTCGTCCGGCAGCATCAGCACCTTCGGCACTCCAAGCGATTCCACTACCTGCCGGGCATTGCCCGACGTGCAGCAGATGTCGGAGGCAGCCTTCACCGCTGCCGACGTATTGACATAGGTCACGACCGGAACACCCGGATGGGCCTGGCGCAGCAGCGCAATATCCTCGGGCGTGATCGATTCCGCAAGGGAACAACCGGCCTCCATGTCGGGGATCAGAACCGTTTTTTCTGGGTTCAGCAACTTGGCGGTCTCTGCCATGAAATGCACGCCAGCGAGGACGATGATGTCAGCGTCCACTTCGACGGCCTTGCGGGCGAGCGCAAGACTGTCGCCGACGATATCGGCAACGCCATGGAAGATCTCCGGCGTCTGATAGTTGTGGGCGAGAATGACAGCATTGTGCCGTCGCTTCAATTCAAGGATCGCCTCGACATCATCCTGGAACGACAGCCATTCGGCTTTCGGGATGACGCGGCTGACACGATCGTAGAGGGAGGATGCGGATATGGGAAGATTCATGGCCGGCTCCTTATTATACTCATCTTGAGTATATCGTGAGCAAACGGATATTCTCAATATGAGCATATGTCAATTGCGGGAGAGCGGTAATTTCGTTCCAGCGAATTCGCGTTCTTCGAGGACTGCGCGGCGGAAGCGGAAAAGCTTGGCCGGACGGCCGCCGGTCTCGCTTTCGGTGCCGCCGGTTTCCTCGACCAGTTCCTGCTGCTCAATCAGCCGGCGGAAATTCTGCTTGTGCAGCGTCAGACCGGCCAGCGCCTCGACGGTTTTCTGCAATTGCAGCAGCGTGAAGTTTTCCGGCATGAGTTCGAAGACGACGGGCCGATATTTGATTTTGGCTCTAAGCCGCGCCATGCCGGTTGCAAGGATGCGGCGATGATCGGCAAACATCGATCGGCCGAAATTATGCTTGAGATCGCAACCCGCCTCGGCGACGAGACGCGCCTCGTAGAGCAATTCATAGCGCTGCAGGACGAGATCCTCGTTCCATACGGCACCATTCAGCCCGAAGTCGAAATCGGCGCGCCGGCGGCGCTGGCCGCTGCGCATCGCATCCTCCTCGATCCAGGATGTGAGCCGAGCGGTGATATCCTCGAGAATCGGCGGCCGGCCATCTCGATGATCCTCCCAGGGGAGATATTCGTACCAGCCGTGCCAGCCCGGCATGCCGCCGCCGGGGGCAGCCTGTTCGCGCACGAGCCCGAGATAGCTGATCGAAATCGTGCGACCGCCGAGAATGTCATTGTTTCGATCGCGATCGGCAAAGGTATAGAGCTGCTCCAGATAGCCGACGGGATGGGCGGTCTGATCCTGAACCCATTCGCGTAACCCGCTTTGCAGCGTGCGATGACCAAGCTCGAACGGACCGGACGGCAAGGCATCGCCCGACCGCACCGTCATTACCCTGGGATCACTGCCTGTAACGGCCGTCAGAACCGCGATCAGCTCCGCATGCGCAAGCCCGATGGTCAAGCGAACTCCATGATTTGTTTCCCTATGACTTTGTCGCATGAAGCGAGGCGCAAGCCAATGCGGGTGCTGGCACGCTCCACATCTCACGTCGGTGCGAAAGCCAATAGGCTAGCGGCTCACATAGTCCGGATATTGTTCGCAGATGAGATCGATGATCGACAGGGTGCCGGAGAGATGCTTGCGCAGGGCGGCGACGGCGGTCTCCGCATCGGCGGAACGGACAGCGTCGACAACCGACTGATGATCGACGATGATCTGCTCCAGCTTGCCAGGCATCGGCAGGTTCAGCATGCGCAGTCGGTCGATGTGCACCCCCTGGCGCCGGACGGTCGACCAGAGGCCGAGGATATCTGCTCTCTCGTAAAGCACTCGATGAAAATCCTTATCGAGAGAATCGAAAAGATCGTAGGTCTCAGGCGACATGACATGCTTCTGACGCACCAGAACGGTCTCCAGAGACGCTGCCGTTTCACCGGGTGAATCCAGCGTCAGCCGTCGAACGGCTTCAAGCTCGATCGATAGTCGCAGGAAATGCGCCTCGATAGCGTTGCGGATATCGATCCTCGAAACGACGGTCGCATATTGCGGATAGACCTCGACCAACCCCTCCTCCTCGAGCCGGATCAGAGCGTCGCGCACGGGGGTCTGGCTGACATTGAATTCGCTTTGCAGCGAGATGCGCGACAAGACCGTCGTTGGCGGCAGGCTCATCGAAAGAATGCGCGATCGCAGGATTTCCAAGATCTGCGGCCCGACTTGGCGGGAGCGGTCGAGGGCAAATTCTTTCGGGTTGAGCTTCACTGGCGGCCTTTCTGATCAAGAGCATTTGCTCATTAAACACAGTTCGGGGCTTGATGCACTGATACATTAGTGCTTTAGTGAGCCGACACCAACCTCTTTCTCAAAGGTTGGATCAATTGGGAGGAGCAAATGAGAGGATTTCTTCGCTGTCTGACCGCGGTCGGCGTGGTAATTGCCGGCACCTTTTCGGCCGGTGCTGCCGAAAAGACCGACATCTCGATCACGCGGCAGCCGGGCATTCTTTATCTCGCCAGCCATGTGATGGAGACGCAGAAGCTGATCGAGAAGCATGCGGCGGCCGATGGCCTACAGGGCGTCAAGGTCGAATGGCGCACCTTCAGTGGCGGCGGCGCACAGACCGATGCGCTGCTGTCCGGCAATGTCGACATCGTCAATACCGGCACCGGCAATCTGCTGCTGCTTTGGGACCGCACGAAAGGCAAGGTCAAGGGCATCGTCACCAATTCGGCCCAACCCGTCATCATGGTTTCGCGCGATCCGCGCATCCAGTCGCTGAAGGATATTCAGCCGGGCGACAAGATCGCCGTGCCGACGGTCGGCGTCTCCACGCAGGCCATCCTGCTGCAGATGGCCGCCGCGCAAATGTATGGCGACGACCAGGTGCACAAGTTCGACACCAACACGGTGCAGCTCGGTCACCCCGACGCGATGGCAGCGCTCGCCAACCAGACCCATGAGGTCAAGAACCACTTCTCCGCCCCGCCCTTCCAATATCTCGAGCTGAAGCAGCCGGGCGTTCACAAGGTCATCGATTCCCGCGACATCATCGGCGGCGATTTGACCCAGGGCACCTTTTTCACCACGACGCAGTTCGCAACCGCCAATCCAACCATCATCAAGGCCGTGCGCGAAGCGACGGCCGAAGCGATCGATCTCATCAAGAAGGACCCGAAATCGGCCGTGGAAGCCTACAAGACCGTCAGCGGCGACAAGACGAGCGTCGAAGATCTCGTGGCGATCCTGAACGAGCCGCACATGATGGAGTTCCGCATGGATCCGCAGGGAACCATGAAGTTCGCGACCCATCTCCATAAAATCGGCACGCTGAAGACCATGCCCAAGGCCTGGACCGACTATTACCTGCCGGAATCAGCCGATCTTAATGGCAACTGACGCTTGCGGGCGGCGCAAATGCCGCCTTCAAGCCCCCCTCGGAGAAGGCTCATGCTTCAGGCAAAAACGCACGCCGACATGCCGGTGACGGAAACAATGACCGCAAAACCGCTTCTGAATGTCGACAGGGTAACGCTTCGCTATAAGACGCCGAACCTGCTGATCACCGCGACGGAAAACGTCAGCTTCTCGGTTGCCCAGTCCGACCGTTTCGTCCTCCTTGGTCCCTCGGGTTGCGGAAAATCGACGCTGCTGAAGGCCATCGGCGGCTACATGACACCGACCGCGGGCCGGATTGAGATCAAGGGGCAAGCGGTCAAGAAGCCGGGTGCCGACCGTATGATGGTCTTTCAGGAATTCGACCAGTTGCTGCCCTGGAAGACGGTACTGGAAAACGTCATGTTCCCGCTGACGACGGCCCGCCGCCTGCCGCGCGGCGAAGCGGAGGCGATCGCCCGCGATTATATCGAAAAGGTCAAGCTCACCCGCGCGGTCGACACTTACCCACACATGCTGTCAGGCGGCATGAAGCAGCGTGTCGCCATTGCCCGCGGCATGGCGATGCAGCCCGATATCCTGCTGATGGACGAGCCTTTTGCCGCGCTCGATGCCCTCACCCGCCGGCAGATGCAGGACGAACTTCTGCAGCTCTGGGAAGATACGCGCTTCACCGTCATCTTCGTGACGCACTCGATTGCCGAAGCGATCAAGATCTCCAACCGCATCCTGCTGTTGTCGCCGCATCCCGGCCGCGTCAAGGCCGAGGTGCGCGATGTGGAAGCCGTCCGTGATGATCCCGCTGCCGCTGCCAAGCTGGAACAGGAGATCCATCACATGCTGTTTGCCGAGCAGGGACACAGGGAGTAAACCATGAGCGCGCCACAGATCATCCTTGCTCCTCAGACAACGGAAGCCGCCGGCCATATCGCAGCCGTTGAGCAGAAGCTCGGCACAATGGAACTCCTCTGGCAGTCGGGCCTGTTCCGCAAATCATTGCTGATCGTCATTCTCGCCGTCATATGGGAGGCCTATGCCCGGCATCTCGACAATCCACTGCTGTTCCCGACGCTGAGCGACACGCTGACCGCGCTTTATGACCGGTTCGCCGATGGCGTCCTGCCGGCGCGCATCTGGACCACGCTGAAGATACTGGTGACGGGCTACATCTCGGGAACGGTGCTCGCCGCCGTCCTGACGGTCGTTGCGATCAACACCCGCATCGGCACCGATTTTCTCGAGACCATGACGGCGATGTTCAATCCGCTGCCGGCCATCTCGCTCTTGCCGCTCGCCCTCATCTGGTTCGGGCTGGGACCGGCAAGTCTCGTCTTCGTGCTTATTCATTCCGTTCTCTGGGCCGTCGCTCTGAACACGCACGCAGGCTTTCTCGGCGTTTCCCGCACCTTGCGCATGGTCGGCGCCAACTATGGGCTGACGGGTCTTTCCTATGTCTTCCGTATCCTGATCCCCGCCGCGTTCCCATCGATCCTGACCGGTCTGAAGATCGGCTGGGCCTTCTCCTGGCGCACGCTGATCGCCGCCGAACTCGTCTTCGGCGTCTCCTCAGGCCAGGGCGGTCTCGGCTGGTTCATTTTCGAAAACCGCAATCTTCTCGACATCCCCGCGGTCTTTGCCGGCCTGCTGACTGTGATCGTCATCGGGCTTATTGTCGAGAACTTGGTTTTCCAGACGATCGAACGCCGCACCCTGCTAAAATGGGGCATGAAGGAATGATGCGGCGCATGCTTTTATCCCTTCGACCAACATTCGAATACAAGGCTCGAACACAATGAATAGCAGGAAGAAGCCCCAGGATTTACGCAGCGCCAGATGGTTCGCGCCCGATGACCTCAGAAGTTCGGGACACCGCTCACGAACCATGCAGATGGGCTATGCGCCCGAAGAATGGACGGATAAGCCCGTTATCGCCATCCTCAACACCTGGTCCGACGCCAATCCGTGCCATGCGCATTTCAAGCATCGCGTCGAGGACGTGAAGCGCGGCATCTTGCAGGCCGGCGGCTTTCCGCTGGAGCTGCCGGCGTTGTCGCTGTCGGAAAGCTATGTCAAGCCAACGACCATGCTCTATCGCAACATGCTTGCGATGGAGGCCGAAGAGCTTTTGCGTTCGCACCCGGTCGATGGTGCCGTGCTGATGGGCGGTTGCGACAAGACCACGCCTGGTCTTGTTATGGGCGCGCTCTCCATGGGGCTGCCGATGATCTACCTGCCGGCCGGCCCGATGCTGCGCGGCAATTATCGCGGCGAATATCTGGGGTCGGGATCGGATGCCTGGAAATTCTGGGACGAGCGCCGCGCCGGCACCATTTCGGAGAAGGAATGGGTCGATGTCGAGGCTGGCATCGCCCGCTCCTATGGTCACTGCATGACCATGGGCACGGCAAGTACGATGACGGCCATCGCCGAGGCGCTCGGCCTAACGCTCTCCGGCGCCAGTTCGATTCCCGCGCCGGACGCCAATCATATCCGCATGTCATCAGCTGTCGGCCGGCGTATCGTCGAGATGGTGTGGGAAGATCTCGTTCCCTCGAAAATCGTCACGCAGGCCGCGGTCAGCAATGCCGTCGCTGTCGCGATGGCGACGGGCTGTTCCACCAATGCCGTCGTGCATCTGATCGCGATGGCGCGGCGCGCCGGCATCAATCTCTCGCTCGACGATCTCGATAAGGCCGGACGCACGACACCGGTGCTCGCCAATATCAGGCCCACCGGCAAAACCTATCTGATGGAAGATTTCTACTATGCCGGCGGCCTGCGCGCGCTGATGGCGAAGCTCTCCTCGAAGCTCGACCTCTCCGCGCTCACCGTCTCCGGCGTCACCCTCGGCGAAACGCTCGAAGGTGCGAAATGTTACAATGACGATGTCATCCGCTCGCTCGACAATCCGGTCTATCATGAGGGGTCGCTTGCGGTGCTGAAGGGCAATCTCGCGCCGACCGGCGCTGTCATCAAGCCGGCCGCCTGCGATCCGCGCTTTCACAAG
This sequence comes from Rhizobium tropici CIAT 899, assembly GCF_000330885.1. NCBI lineage: Bacteria > Pseudomonadati > Pseudomonadota > Alphaproteobacteria > Hyphomicrobiales > Rhizobiaceae > Martinezella > Martinezella tropici. The sequence goes on along the minus strand of NC_020062.1, from coordinate 697,721 downwards.
CACCAGGGTCCGGCGCTCGTCTTCGACAGCTATCCGGAAATGAAGGCGGCGGTCGACGATGAAAATCTCGACATCACGCCCGATCACGTCATGGTGCTGCGCGGCGCCGGCCCGCAGGGCGGTCCCGGCATGCCCGAATGGGGCATGCTGCCGATCCCGAAGGCGCTTCTGAAGAAGGGGCACAGGGATATGCTTCGCCTCTCCGACGCCCGCATGAGCGGCACGAGCTACGGCGCCTGTATTTTACATGTCTCACCCGAGTCCCATGTCGGAGGGCCGCTGGCGCTGCTGCGCAACGGCGATATCGTCCGACTCGATCTCGAGGCGCGGCGCATCGACATGCTTGTCGACGAAGACGAATTGCAGCGACGGCGCGACGCATGGGTCAAGCCAGCGGAAAAATATGGCCGCGGCTATGGCTGGATGTTCTCGCGCCACGTTGCGCAGGCCGATACCGGCTGCGACTTCGATTTCCTGGAAAACAGCTTCGGCCCGACGCCGGGCGAGCCCGACATCTATTGATCACAAAGGATTTATAGCATGAGCAATTATGTGCTGAGCAATGAGACGCGCGACAAGTTGATGGGCGTCGCAACACCGACGATCGCCACCGCGCTTTTCCGGCGCGGCCTGCGCAACCAGTTCATTCAGGATGTGCGGCCGCTCTCGCCGAAGAAGGCGAACATGGTCGGCCAGGCTTTCACGCTGCGCTATATTCCGGCGCGCGAGGACCTGAATACGCTGGAAGTCTTCCGCAACCCGGAACATCCGCAACGCGCCGCCGTCGAGCAATGCCCGCCCGGCTTCGTGCTGGTCATGGACAGCCGCAAGGATGCGCGTGCCGCCTCCGCCGGCTCCATTCTCATCTCGCGTCTGCAGGTACGCGGCGTGGCCGGCGTCGTCACCGACGGCGGCTTCCGGGACAGCCCGGAAATCGCCGCTCTCGATATCCCTTCCTATCATCACCGCCCGTCCGCGCCGACAAACCTGACGCTGCACCAGGCCATCGAAATCAACGGCCCGATCGGCTGCGGCGATGTCGCAGTTTTCCCTGGCGATGTTCTCGTCGGCGACAATGAGGGCGTCATCGTCATTCCGGCGCATCTTGCCGATGAGATTGCCACTGAGACCGTGGAAATGACGGCCTATGAGGATTTCGTCACCGAGGAAGTCATGAACGGCGCCACCATCATCGGCCTCTATCCGGCGACCAGCGACGCGCCGAAACAGAAATTCGCGGAATGGCGGAAGCAGAAGGGTCGATAAGGCCACATTAGGTGACGCAGCCGGCGGACATGTCCGGCTGCGGTTCTCTTAATTACTCTTCCTTGACCAGCTTCAGAACAAGCTGCTGAAGATTGCCGCCATCGCTGAATTCGACCTTGTCGAAATCGCTGTTGCGCCGCCGCTCCTTGTTGGAAATCTCGCCGAGCCGCTTTGTGAGTTCGGTGCGGATCTTGCTGCATTTCGGGTCGTCGGGCACGGAAAAGCCGACGCTCATGGCTTCGATTTCCTTCACCATGTCCTTGATGAAGCCACCATGCACGCGCTCATGCGCTTCGACCCCAGCAATGAATGTCTGCCAGCTTTTGCGGGTCGATGCCGGCAATTGCGCCGAAGGCTTCGGCAGCGTGTAGGTGATGATCAGTTTCGGTATGTTGACCGTGATCAAGCAGGCACCATCCGGCTGCGGCTCATATTTCCGCGTCCAGGTCAGCTTGAAGTCCGTATGGGCGATCGCCCTCACCTTGGGTCCGAGCAAGGGGCCGCGCTCGCCGATGGAATCATAGAGTTCGCGTCCCGATGTTCCGGTAATTGCATAGGTCTTAATCATCTCGACCGCCTGCCACTCGGCATGGGCCGCCATCGGCAACGAAGTGACGCACATCGCCATTGCGAGCAATCGAAAATCTGCTGTCACCACCATCCTCATGTCCACGGCCTTGAGCGCCGCGAAGCTATCCGTTGGTCCCGGCTATTTCAACGAGCATGATGCTTCAAAATGCCGAGTTCGCTTCGAGCACTTCCTCGGCATCCTCCCGCTCCATCTCGAAGATCCTTTTGCCGACAGCGAAGCTGAAACCGTTGCGCGCGAAGGCGGCTAGTTCCTTTGCTTTGCGCTTCTCGTCGAGATCACCGCGCCGGAAAGGCCCGAAACCGCGTTTCCTTGCAAAGATGACGGCGGAATGGAGATCATCGACCTCTTCGACCGCTGCGACGACCGTTTCACCATCTATGCCCTTGGATGCGAGCTTGAAGGCGATTGCCTTCTTCGACTTGCCGGAACGAACTGCCGAGCGTGTGCTGATTTCGGCGAAGGCTACGTCATCGAGTACCTTCAGTTCATAGGCGAATTTCACCGCAAAATCGGCAAGTGCCTTGATCTGCGCCGCGCTGATATCCTCGAATTTCTGCTTGGCTTTCTTGGAAATCGCATCGAATAGCTGCTTCTCGGTCATCATCCGGCGCTCTAAACGATAGATGGTCGAGTTGCGCGCCCAAGAAAGCATGCGGCTTGTCGGCGCTTCATCCATGAAGGGAGGCATTCGGCGAGAGAAGAATCATCACGGAGAATTTTACGCAAGCCGGGCCGCTCAGGCAATGAATGCGCTTGGTAATCATGGGATGATTGGTTATGCTCGTCTCGCGGCCAAGGCGGTCAAACGCCGAGCGTCGAACCCCATCGACGGTGGAGGCCGTCTCAAACACCACATTATTGCTATGGATCACGGAGCCTGCAGCTCTCCCGATCGCTTTGCCGATCGGGTGCCAGCGCTCCGTTCAGAGGAGGCAGGAATGGATTATCGCAAGCTCGGCCCAAGCGGGGCCGTCGTCACGGCCTATTGCCTTGGCACCATGACTTTCGGCGCGGAAGCGGACGAAGCCGCGTCGCACAGGCTTCTCGACGATTATTTCGCATGGGGCGGCAACTTCATCGACACCGCCGATGTCTACAGCGCCGGCAAGTCGGAAGAGATCATCGGCCGCTGGCTGAAGGCGCGTCCGACGGAAGCGCGCCAGGCCGTTATCGCCACCAAGGGCCGCTTTCCGATGGGCAACGGACCGAACGATATCGGTCTGTCGCGCCGCCATCTCGGCCAAGCGCTGAACGATTCGCTGCGCCGTCTCGGCGTCGAGCATATCGATCTCTATCAGATGCATGCCTGGGATGCCCTGACGCCGATCGAGGAGACATTGCGATTTCTCGATGACGCCGTGCGTGCCGGTAAGATCGGCTATTACGGCTTCTCCAACTATGTCGGCTGGCACATCGCCAAGGCAGCCGAGATTGCCAAGGCACAGGGCTATACGCGGCCGGTGA